>NZ_JAPSKZ010000126.1 GCF_031181185.1 Phenylobacterium sp.
TGCGCGCAACGCTGCGGGCGACCTGCTGGTGTTCCTGAACCCCGACGCCTTCCTGCAGCCGGGCTGCATCGCCGAACTCGTCCGCGAGATCGAGGGCCGCCCCGTGCCCTGCCTCGTCGGCGGGCGGATCCTGAACGCCGACCGCACCGAGCAGCGCGGCGCGCGGCGGGGCGAGATCACGCCGATGTCGGCGCTGCTGTCGCTGAGCACGTTGTCGAAGCTGATCCCCGGCTGGCGACGGTTCGAGGTGCACTGGGAGGACGAGACCGCGCCCGAGCAGGCGCAGTCGGTGCCGACCATCTCGGGCGCCTGCTTCTGCATGCGGCGCGACGACTTCGAGGCCGTGGGCGGTTTCGACGAAGGCTACTTCCTGCACGTCGAGGACGTGGACCTCTGCTGGCGAGTGCGTCGGCAGGGCGGCCAGGTGCTGTTCCATCCCAAGGCCGAGGTGGTCCACCTGGGCCACACCAGCCTGGCCAGCCCGCTGAAGGTGGAGTTCCACAAAGGCGTGGGCCTCGCGCGCTATTTCCGTAAGCGCGCCGACGGCCTGGGCGGCCGTGCGCTGGCCTGGCTGCTCTCGCCGCTGATCGTGGCCACGGCCCTGGTCCGGCCGATCGTCTGGCGGCTGAAGACCCGGCCCTAGGCGGGGTCCGGAAGACCGTTCGCCACCAACCAGCCGCCGGCGTAGCGCGGATCGTCGGTGACCTCACGCCCGGCGAAGTCGGGCGCATGGAAGGCCGCCAGCTGTTCGGCCGTCTCGAATTCCGCCTCGGCCAAGACGAGGCCGGCCAGCGGACCTTCGAACACATCCACCGACAGGGCGACGCCGCCTTCTGCACGCAGATGGTGGCGCACCTTCCGCAGGCGCTGGCCCGGCAGGTCGGCCAGCAGGGCGAACTCGGCCTCGCTGAGGTAGATGGACGTCAGCAGTCGCGTCCGCGCATCGACGTCGGCCTTCCGGCCGAGGCGGCGCATCGCCGGACCGCCGTCCAGCGGAAGGGCCTCCCGCAGGCGCAGCCGCGTTCCGGCGACATAGAGGTCGGCGATCGCCTCGGCGCGGACGATGCGCTCCAGGGGAACCTCTCGGCAGAGCCATCGGCGCTCGCGCTCGACCCAGGCGTACTTGAGCTTAGGCCAACCCAGGGCCGCGGCGGTGGCGGGGTCGATGTCCACCCGCCGCGCCCGCCTCAAGCCGACTCAGGCCGGGGGAGCGGGAACGGACCAGCCTTGCCGAGGGACGAGGCGGGCGGCTTGCCCAGCAGTCCCGACACCCACTGGCCGATGTCGATCAGCTTGCCGAGGTCGTAGCCGGTCTCAAAGCCGGCGCGCTCCAGCATGTAGACGAGGTCCTCGGTCCCGATGTTGCCCGTGGCGTTCGGTGCGAACGGGCAGCCGCCGAGGCCGCCGACGCTGGCGTCCAGGACGTCAACCCCGGCTTCGACGCCGGCCGCGGCGTTGGCCAGGCCGGTGTTGCGGGTATCATGGAAGTGTAACCGCAGCGGGATGCGGCCGGCCGCCTGGCGGGCCGCCTCGATCCGCCGGCGCACGGTCCAGGGATCGGCGACCCCGATGGTGTCGGCCAGCGCAATCTCGGCCACGCGCATGTCGGCGGCGGCGCGGACGATCTCGACCACCCGCTCCTCGGGCACCTCGCCGTCGAAGGGGCAGCCGAAGGCAACCGAGATCGTGACCGAGACCGGCGGGTCTTCCTTGCGGCGGGCGGCCATGATCGCCGCCAGCGTCTCGACCTGCTCGGCCGAGGAGGCGCCCTGGTTGCGGATGCCGAAGCCGTCGGTGGCGCAGACCACGACGTTGGCCTCGTCGCAGCCGGCGGCGACGCAGCGGTCCCAGCCCTTCTGGTTCAGCACCAGGCCGATGCGCGAGCGGGCGGGCGTCCTGGGCAGCACCGCCATGATCTCCTCGGCGCCGGCCATTTGCGGCACGCGGCGCGGATTGACGAAGGAGACGACCTCCATGCGGCGCGCGCCGGCGTCTTCCAGACGCCGGATCAGCTCCAGCTTCTGGTCGACCTCGAGCAGGGTCTTCTCGTTCTGCAGGCCGTCGCGGGGCCCGACCTCGACGATCTCGATGCGGCGGCTCATCGGAGCGGTTCCCTCGTCTGGACGGCCGGGACATAGACCCGAAGCGTCACGTCGTCCCCCTTGGAGTAGTTGAGGCCGTCGATCCGGGCCACTTCGCGCACGCCGACGGCGCGCGCGTCGAGGTGGCGGCGGAAGTCCGCCTCCTCGCGGGCCTCGACGATGGCGGGGCGGTTCTCGGCGATGGCCTGGGCGGCCTCGGCGGGGCCGTGGAGCTCGGTGGTGGTGCCCAGGGCAAAGACGAGGCTGGGCTCGGCGAAGCCGGCGACGGCGATGGGCGCCTCGGCCAACCCCTGCCGCGGCAGCAGCCGGGCGCGGTCCAGCGCCCTCTCCACCCGGGCCGAGATCCACAGCGGGTCGAGCCGCGGAACGAGGGCGGCGGCAAGCGCCGCGTGCCCCGCCACGCCGAGGACGAGGGCCGCGGCCACGCCGCCACGCGGGGCGCCTTTGATGGTCAGATAGCCGCCGACCAGCCCGGCGGCGATCAGGAGCACGGCGGTGAGCGCCGCCGCCCAGGCGTCGGCCGGGTCGCCATAGAGGCTGAGCAAGTAGATCACGCCGGCGGCGAGCGCGGCGCCCACGACGGCGGCCAGGATCGCGCCGATCCAGCGGACACGGGGGCCTAGCGGCTGGGCCAGGGCGGCGGCGGCCAGCCAGGCCAGAGCGCCATAGGCCGGCAAGGGATAGTGCGGCAGCTTGGTCGGAAGGGCCTCGAACATCAGCCAGGTCGGCAGCAGCCAGGCGATGGCGAAGCGCACGCCGGGCTCCGCCCGGCGCTTCCAGGCGACCACCAGCGCGGCCGGCAGCAGCAGGGTGATGGGGAAGGCCAGCAGGGGCGTCAGCAGGGTGTGGTAGCCGGGCGGCGCGCCGTGGGTCTCCTGGCCGCCCGCGAGCTTGGGCGCGAGATCGGCGCCGATGGCCTCGGTCCAGAACCCGCCGTCCGTGGCGACCGTGACGGCGCCGGCCCAGGGTCCGACGATGGCGGCCACGGCGATCATGCCCCACCACCAGCGCAGCTTTCCGATCCAGCGGGCGCGGCGGTCCCAGATGGCGAGCGCGATCAGGGCGAAGGCCACGACCAGCGGGCCGACGGGGCCCTTCACCAGGGTGGCGACGGCGAGGCCGCCCCAGAACAGCGGCAGGGTGCGCCTGCCGGCGGGCGGCCCGTCCCGGGCGGCGGCATAGAGCCTGCCGAGCGCGGCCATGGCCAAGGTGACGCAGCCGGCGAGCATGGCGTCGGTCTTGGCGATGAAGGCTTCCGTCGAGAGCAGGAAGGTCGCGCCCAGGAGGGCGCCCGCGGCCAGGCCCGCCGGCCCGCCGAAGAACGCCGCAGCCCCCCAGGCGCAGGCGGCGGCCGCCAGCATCGCCCCGAGCAGGGAGGGCAGGCGATAGGCCCAGATCTCGCGCGCCTCGGGATTCGAGACGAAGTCGACAGTCACGGCCTGCAGCCAGTGGATGCCGACCGGCTTCTTGAACCTCGGCTGGTCCTGGAACTGGATGACCACGTAGTCGCCGCTCTCCAGCATCTGGGCGGTGGCCTGGGCGAATCGCGACTCGTCGCGGTCCAGCGGCGGCACGGCCAGGAGACCGGGCAGGCCCGCCACAAAGGCGACGAAGGCGGCGGCGGCGGGGCCGCGCCAGCCGCGGCTCCAGGTGGCGATCAGGCGCTCGAGCGTCATTGCGCCTCTAGTAGCACGATCCTTCCTTCCGCTATGGGGGAGCATGGCGTCAGGCCCCGACATCTCCGTAGTTGTGCCCGTCTTCGACGAGGAAGGGGCCGCGCCGGCCCTGGCGCGCGAGATCGCCCGGGCGTTCGCCGGCCGCGATTTCGAGATCGTCTTTGTGGACGACGCCAGCCGCGACGGCACGCGCACGGCGCTGTCGGCGCTGAAGGCCGAAATCCCGCAGCTGCGCGTCGTGGCTCACCGCAAGAACGCCGGCCAGAGCCGCGCCATCCGCACCGGCGTGCTGGCCGCGCGCGCGCCGCTGATCGTCACCCTGGACGGGGACGGCCAGAACGACCCGGCGGACGGTCCCGCCCTGGCGGACGTGCTGGCGGCCGGACCGCCCGACCTCGCGATGGTCGGCGGCGAGCGGGTGAAGCGCCAGGACAGCCGGGCCAAGAAGATCGCCTCCAAGGTCGGCAACAGCGTCCGCAAGCGGCTGCTGAAGGACACCGCCAACGACACCGGCTGCGGCCTGAAGGCGTTCCGCCGGGAGGCGTTTCTCCGCCTGCCCTACTTCGACCACATGCACCGGTACCTGCCGGCGCTGATGATCCGCGAGGGCTTCCGCTCGGAGTTCCGGCCGGTCAATCACCGCCACCGCGAGACCGGCCGGTCGAAGTATACGAACCTCGGCCGGCTCTGGGCCTCGCTGTCGGACCTGCTTGGCGTGATGTGGCTGCAGTCCCGCTCCCGCGTCAGCGGCGGCTGGGACGAGGTCTAGGCCGGAACGCGGCCCAGCGTCGTCCTGGCGGCGGCGAGGCCGGCGTCCAGGCGCGGCTCCAGGAGTTCGGCGGCCGAGTCCGGAAGCACGTCGACCGTCCAGGTGAGGCGGCTGCGGCCGCCGCCGATGTCGCTGACCTGGAAGCTGGCGCTGTGGTGTTCGAATTGCTCGATCCGCACCGAATAGGCCAGGCGTCGGGCCTGCTGATCCAAGCCGAGGAAGGCTTCGAAGACCTCCAGCCCCTCGCCAAAGGTCACCATGCGGCCGCCGGGGACGAGCTTCACGTCGGTGACGAAGCCAGGGGCGAAGCGGCGGTGGACGGCGCCGAAGTCGGCGACGGCGTCCCAGACCGCATCAGCGGGGGCGTCGATCTCGATGGTCTTGATGAGGGTGGCCATGGGGAGGCTCCGTCTGAACTCGGGAGCCGAAGATCGCGCATCCCCCGGCGGATGGCTGGCGAGAAACGGACGTTGTCGGTCAGGTCAACGCCGTGAACATCAGGGTCACCAGGGCCAGGTCGAAGGTCTTCAGCGCGAATTGAATCATGGCCGGGCCCGTGGTCGAAGGTTGCGATCACGCTCCAAGCAAGTCCGGCGCCAGCCCATGGCTCTCTTCTTCGACGCGGAATGGTTCGACGCCCGGCTCGCGGAGCGGGGGCTTTCGCGCGACGTGCTCGCGGCGGTCGCTGGCCTGACGGCCGAAGAACTGACGCTCGTCTTCAAAGATCAGCGGGAACTTTCCGCCCGCGAGGTGGCGGCTTTTGCCGAGCTGCTGGGCGTGAGCGGCGCCGATGTGGCGGACCGCGCGGGCGTCTCGACGCCGTCGCCGGCAAGCGAGGATCGGCTGGCGGCGCTGGAGAAGCGGGTGGCGGCGCTGGAGGCGGAGGTCGCCCGCCTGCGTGGCGGCTAGACCTCGGTGCGGGCGTTGCGACCGACGCGGGCGCGGCGGTCCTTCGAGCCGGACCACTCGACCTTGTTGTAGGCGCCGCGGGCGGCCTCGATGTGGAGCGGACCCGCGCGCAGGCCGCGCTTCTGGCCGTCCTGGCCGATCAGCTGGGCGGCGAAGGCGGCGCCGGCGTCGCGGTCGTCGCGGGGACGAGGGTTTGCGGCCGGAATCACCGCTGGCAGGTTCACGGCGCGCGGTTCGGGGACGTCCTCCTGCGGGTCGTTGTCGGCCTTGAAGGCCTTGCCCACGAGGCTCGCGCGCCGGATGCGGTCAATTCGGGACATCATAAGCCTTCAACTGCAAAGGCTGCGCCAGGGTTCACGCCTTGGAGGCGAGCTTCTCGATCTGGGCCTGCATGTCGGCCATCTGCTTGCGCAGCTGCTCGAGGGCGTCGTCCGACGCAGGTTCGGCCTTGGCGGCGGGGGGCGGCGTCGGCTGCTCGGGCTTCTGGGCGTAGGCGAAGGGCGAGAACATCTTCATCGCCCGGTCAAACAGCTGCAGGTTCTGGCGGATCTGGTCCTCGTAGGCGCCGACGCCGCTGCCCATGCCGCCGCCCTGGAAGGCGGCCAGCTGACTGCGCAGCCGCTCCTGCTGCTGGGCGAAGGAGGCCAGCGACAGCTCCAGGTAGCTGGGCAGGAAGGCCTGCATCGAGTTGCCGTAGAAGCTGATCAGCTGGCGGAGGAACTGGATCGGCAAGAGGGACTGGCCCTGGCTCTTCTCCTCCTCCTCGAAGATGATCTGCGTGAGGACCGTGCGGGTGATGTCCTCGTTGGTCTTGGCGTCATAGACGACGAAGTCGACGCCCTTCTTCACCATGTCCGCCAGGTGCTCGAGCGTGACGTAACTGGAGGAGGCGGTGTTGTAGAGACGCCGGTTGGCGTACTTCTTGATGACGACGCGCTCGCCCTGGGCGGCGCCGGATTCCTGGGTGTCGGCCATCCCTGGTCCTTATGCGTAGACCAGCTTTCGACTGGCCTCGTTCTGCACCGCAGTATCGCGGATGCGAGCGCATAAGCAAATGTCATGGACTGATTCTGTGAAGCGCCCTTGCCGAGCGGCGCAGCCTTGCCGATAGAAGAGCCGGGCCGCGTTTCGATCCGTAGTCTTGGAGCCGCCGTCATGAGCGACATCGTCATCGTTTCCGCCGCCCGCACGCCCGTGGGCTCGTTCAACGGCGCACTCTCGAGCCTGCCCGCGCATGAGCTCGGCAAGGTGGCGATCCAGGCGGCGATCGAACGCGCGGGCGTGGCTGCGACGGACGTGGACGAGGTGATCATGGGCCAGGTGCTGCAGGCCGGCGCCGGCCAGGGTCCGGCCCGTCAGGCGGCGGTCGCCGCGGGGGTGCCGGTGGAAAGTCCCGCCTGGAGCCTGAACCAGCTGTGCGGCTCGGGCCTGCGCGCCGTGGCGCTCGCGGCCCAGCAGATCGCCGAAGGCTCGTCCAAGGTGGTGGTCGCCGGCGGCCAGGAAAGCATGAGCCAGTCCCCGCACGCGGCGAACCTGCGCAACGGGACCAAGATGGGCGAGCTGGGCCTCGTCGACACCATGCTGAAGGACGGCCTTTGGGACGCCTTCCACGGCTACCACATGGGCCAGACGGCCGAGAACATCGCCGCCCGCTGGCAGATCACCCGTGAGGATCAGGACCGGTTCGCGGTCACCTCACAGAACCGCGCCGAGGCGGCTCAGAAGGCGGGCAAGTTCGCCGACGAGATCGTCGCCGTGACGATCAAGGGGCGCAAGGGCGACACCGTCGTCGACCAGGACGAATACATCCGCCACGGCGTGACGCTGGAGAGCATCGCCGGGCTGAAGCCGGCCTTCACCAAGGACGGTTCGGTGACGGCCGCCAACGCCTCGGGCATCAACGACGGCGCCGCCGCCCTGGTGCTGATGAGCGCCGAGGAGGCCGCCCGGCGCGGGCTGAAGCCGCTGGCCCGCATCGCATCCTGGGCGCACGCGGGCGTGGATCCCGAGATCATGGGCACGGGCCCGATCCCGGCCAGCCGCAAGGCGCTGGAGAAGGCCGGCTGGAAGGTCGCCGACCTGGACCTGGTGGAGTCGAACGAGGCCTTCGCCGCCCAGTCGATCTGCGTGGTCCGCGAGCTGGGCCTCGATCCCGAGAAGGTCAATGTCAACGGCGGGGCCATCGCCATCGGCCATCCGATCGGCGCCTCCGGCGCGCGGGTGCTGACGACCCTGCTGCACGAGATGAAGCGCACCGAGGCGTCCAAGGGCCTGGCCACGCTGTGCGTCGGCGGCGGCATGGGCGTGGCGCTGTGCGTCGAGAAAATCTGAGCGGGACGCACAAGCCCCCGCCGTTAGGGAGGTGACGAATGGCCAGGGTTGCTCTGGTGACGGGCGGCACGCGCGGCATCGGCCGCGCCATCGTCGAGCGGCTCTGCGCCGACGGCTACAAGGTGGCCGCTGGCTACTCCGGCAATGACGAGGCGGCCTACGCCTGCGCCAAGTCGCTGGGCGTGATGGTCGTGAAGGGCAACGTCGGGGTCTTCGAGGACTGCCAGCGCGCGGTGCGCGAGGTGGAGGCCGAACTCGGGCCGGTCGACGTGCTGGTGAACAACGCCGGCATCACCCGCGACGGCTTCTTCCACAAGATGACGCCCGAGCAGTGGGGCGAGGTCATCCGGGTGAACATGGATTCGCTCTACAACATGACGCGCCAGGTGATCGAAGGCATGCGCGAGCGCGAGTGGGGCCGGATCATCAACATCAGCTCGATCAATGGCCAGAAGGGGCAACTGGGCCAGACCAACTATTCGGCGGCCAAGGCGGGCGTGATCGGCTTCACCAAGGCACTGGCGCTGGAGAACGCGCGCAAGGGCGTGACCGTGAACTGCGTGGCGCCTGGCTACGTTGACACAGAGATGGTGCAGGCGGTGCCGGCCAAGGTGCTGGAAGGGATCATCGCCCAGATCCCGGCAGGGCGGCTGGGCCGGGGGGATGAGATCGCCGACGCGGTCTCTTTCCTGGCGGGCGAGCGGGCAGGCTATGTCAATGGGACGACGCTTTCGCTGAATGGCGGCCAATACCTCGTCGGGTGAAAGCTCCACTCCCGTCCAAAAAGCGCCCCGATCCCGCGGCATCTGCTGGGTGGTCATGACGGGCGAGCCGACGGCGTCCAGGAAAAAGGTCATCGTGGCGCTGCTCGCAGCGCTGGCGGCCGGATTCGCGGCGCCGGCCGCGGCCCAGGAGGGGCTGCGCCAGGGCCTGTTCGGCAAGCACGGCGGTTCCGGCCGCGCCGCGGCCCCGCCCATCGCCCGCTACGTCTCGGAAGACGGCCAGGCCTTCGTGCTGGACCGCACCCATCCGCGCCCGCTGCTGAAATTCGAGGACAGCCCCGAGGTCTGGGCGCTGCAGCCCATGCCTGCGCCGCGCGGGGACGTGATCTACAAGAACGACCTGGGCGAGCCGGTGCTGCGCGCCACCCGCCTGGGCGGCGTCACCCTGTTCACCGACGCGCGGCCGGCGGGCGCGGCCGCGGCTCTCGCCGGCGACGGCCCTCCGCTGCGGCTTGCGCCGCTGGGCCCCCAGGCGCTGCTGGAGCGCCTCGCGCAGGCGAGTCTGCGGGCCAGCCGCGCCGCGCGGCG
Organism: Phenylobacterium sp.; assembly: GCF_031181185.1. GTDB lineage: Bacteria > Pseudomonadota > Alphaproteobacteria > Caulobacterales > Caulobacteraceae > Phenylobacterium. The sequence continues at coordinate 9,098 of NZ_JAPSKZ010000126.1, forward strand.
CACCATCCTGTTCGAGGCCGAGGCGACCCCGGCTTCCTCGGCCCTGATCGCCGACGCCGCGACCGTCACCAGCGTGGCCGTCGTGCGCATGTCCCGCCGCAAGGACGGCCGCGCCCTGCTGGCCCAGTTCCGCAAGGTGCTGCTGGTCGAGGGCAGGAAGGCTTCGGCGCACATCGACGACCAGGTGCTGAAGATCACGGTCGCGCCGTCTCAGGGCCTGGCGGGCCGGCCCTCGTCCGAACGGATCATCAAGACGGCGGCGAGCCGTTAGCCGCGGAAAACGTCCTTGGCCGCCCGCACCGCGGCGAAGGCCTTGAAGTCCGGTTCGCCCGCCGCGCCGACGCGCGCCGCCAGCACCGGCGCGCGCAGGAAGGGGTTCGTCGCCTTCTCCAGGCCGATGGTGGTGGGCACGGTGGGCTCGCCCCGCTCGCGCGCCGCGAAGATCGCCTCGGCCCGGGCCTTCAGGGCCGGATCGTCGTCGACCGACAGGGCAAAGCGGGCGTTCGAAGCGGTGTATTCGTGGGCGCAATAGACGGTGGTGTCGTCGGGCAGGGCGGTCAGCCGCTGCAGGCTGGTCCACATCTGCTCGGCGTCGCCCTCGAACAGCCGCCCGCAGCCCAGGGCGAACAGGGTGTCGCCGACGAAGGCGATGCGGTCGTCGGGGTCGTAGTAGGCCACATGCCCCAAGGTGTGGCCGCCGCTCTCGATCACCTGGAACCGGGTCTCGCCCAGCATCACCTCGTCGCCGCCCTTCACCTCCCGGTCCAGGGGGGCGATGCGGGTGACCTCCTTGGGACCCACGATCTTCGCGCCGGTGGCCTTCTGGATCTCTTCGTTGCCGCCGGCGTGGTCGGGATGCCAGTGGGTGTTGAGGATCAGGGCGAGCCGCCAGCCCAGCTTGTTCAGCTCCCGGAGGATGGCTCCGGACTCGGGCGTATCGATACAGGCCGCGAGGCCCGTGGCCTCGTCGCGGGCGAGGAAGCCATAGTTGTCCTCGAGGCATGGGAACTGGTGCACGGTCAACGGCATGGTCCAACTCCTTCAAGCCGGCGCTTGCGAACCGGTTTAGGCTGGTCGTAAGGCCTCGTCGAGCATGGGCCGGAGGCAGATGCGCAGGGACGTCCTCGAACTTCGGCAGTTCTACGCCTCGGACCTGGGCCGCGCCGCCCGGGCCATGGTCGAGCGCAAGCTCGTCGAGGCCTGGGGCGACGCCCACGGGCTGGATGTGCTGGTCCTGGGCTATGGCACCCCGTTCGTGAGCCCGTTCCGCAACGCCGCCCGTCGGGTGGTGGCGGCCATGCCCGCGCAGCAGGGCGTCGAGATCTGGCCGGTGGGCGGGCGCAACCTGGCGACGCTGACGCCCGAGGACAGCCTGCCGTTCCGCAACGCCCTGTTCGACCGGATACTGGTGGTGCACGCCATCGAGGAGAGCGCCGATCCAATAGGCCTGCTCAAGGAGGTCTGGCAGGTGCTGGCGCCGTCAGGGCGCGTGATCGTCACGGTCGCTTCCCGCAACGGGCTGTGGGCCAACACCGAGAAGACGCCCTTCGGCCACGGCCGGCCCTACAGCCGCGGGCAGCTCGCCGAGCTGTTGCGGGAAGCCGAGCTGGAGCCGTCCGGCTGGACGCGGGCGCTCTATGTGCCGCCCGTGAACTGGATGGCGCGCTGGGCGGAGGGGTTCGAGCAGGCGGGCTCCCGCCTGTGGCCGGGGTTCGCGGGCCTGGTGCT
>NZ_JAPSKZ010000127.1 GCF_031181185.1 Phenylobacterium sp.
TCTTGCCCTTCAGCTCGCCGTCCACCGCCTTGACGACCTTGCGGGCCATGGCGCGCTTGCGCTCGTCGTTCACCTTGACCGTGGTCTCGATCAGCTCGACGGGCGCGCCGTAGTCGCGGGCGGTGCGAACCAGGGCGAGCGTATCCTTCGGGAAGCAGCTGCCGCCATAGCCGGGCCCGGCGTGCAGGAACTTGTTCCCGATCCGCCCGTCCAGGCCGATGCCGCGGGCCACCTGCTGCACGTCGGCGCCGACCGCCTCACAGAGGTCGGCCATCTCGTTGATGAAGGTGATCTTCATCGCCAGGAAGGCGTTGGCCGCGTACTTGATCAGCTCGCTGGTCCGCCGGCCGGTGAACAGGATCGGCGTCTCGTTCAGATAGAGCGGTCGATAGAGCTCGCGCATCACCTCGCGGGCCCGCTCGTCGTCGGTGCCGACCACGACGCGATCGGGGCGCTTGAAGTCCTCGATGGCCGCGCCCTCGCGCAGGAACTCGGGGTTCGACACCACGGCCACGTCGGCGTCGGGCCGCACGCGCTTGAAGATGGCCTCGATCTCGTCGCCGGTGCCGACCGGCACCGTGGACTTGGTCACCACCACGGTGAAGCCGTCGACCAGGCCCGCCACCTCTTCGGCTGCCGCATAGACGTAGGACAGGTCCGCATGGCCGTCGCCACGCCGCGACGGCGTGCCCACGGCAATGAACACCGCGTCCGCCTCGCGCACCGCCTCCTTCGCCTCGGTCGAGAAGAACAGACGGCCGGCCTTCACGTTCTGGGCGACCAGAACGTCCAGGCCGGGCTCGTAGATCGGGATGCCGCCCGCCTTCAGGCGCTCGATCTTGCCGGCGTCCTTGTCGATGCAGGTGACCGTGTGGCCGAAGTCGGCGAAGCACGCCCCGCTGACCAGGCCCACATAGCCCGTCCCGATCATCGCAACCTTCATGCGCGGTCCCCCGAACCTCTAACGCTCAGCACTTGAGGACGTCCGTAGACGTCAGATCTCTTGGTTGTACGCCCCGACCTGCGAGCGCTTGGCCAGTCGCGGCTTCACCTCTTCGCGGAACAGCCGGCGCATGTCGTCTTCCGACTGGGTGCTCTCGACCACGACCACGAGCTCGGGCTTGTTCGACGAGGCGCGGACCAGCACCCACGAGCCGTCCTCCAGCGCGACGCGGACGCCGTTGACGGTCACCAGGTCCACGATCTTGCGGCCCAGGATCGTACCGCCGCCGTTGGCGAAGTCGGTGTACTCGCGCACCACGTCGTCGACGACGCCGTACTTCTCCTCGTCGGCGCAGTGCGGGCTCATGGTCAGCGACGTCCAGGCGACCGGCAGGGCCTTCTTCAGGTCCGAGAGCTTCTTGTCCGGGTTGCGGTCCAGCATCGACAGGATGGCGGCGGCCGCCACCAGGCCGTCGTCGTAGCCGCGCCCGATCGGCGGGTTGAAGAAGAAGTGGCCGCTCTTCTCGAAGCCCGCCAGCGCGCCAAGCTCGGCGGTCTTGCGCTTGATGTAGCTGTGACCGGTCTTCCAATAGACGGTCTTGGCGCCGTTCTTCTTCAGCACCTCGTCGGTGGCGAACAGGCCGGTGGACTTCACGTCCACCACGAAGGTGGCGTCCTTGTGCAGCTCGGAAAGGTCGCGGGCCAGCATCAGGCCGATCTTGTCCGCGAAGATCTCCTCGCCCTCGTCGTCCACCACGCCGCAGCGGTCGCCGTCGCCGTCGAAGCCCAGGGCCACGTCGGCGTCGTACCTGCGCACGGCGTCAGCCATGGCGTGCAGCATCACGCTGTCTTCCGGGTTCGGATTGTACTTCGGGAAGGTGAAGTCGAGGTCGCAGTCCATCTCGACCACCGTGGCCACGCCCATCCGGCGCAGGGCCTCGGGCGCGAAGGCGCCGGCCGTGCCGTTGCCGCAGGCGGCGACCACCTTCAGCGGCCGGCTCAGGCTGGCGCGGCTGGCCACGTCGGCGATGTAGCGCTCGGCCACGCCCGACACATGCTCGACCGAGCCGCCGGGCCGCTGCTTCCACTCGCCCTTCAGCACGATCTCCTTCAACCGCCCCATCTCGTCCGGGCCGAAGGTGAGGGGGCGCTGGGCGCCCATCTTCACGCCGGTCCAGCCGTTCTCGTTGTGGCTGGCGGTGACCATCGCCACGCAGGGGGCGTCGAGGTCGAACTGGGCGAAGTAGGCCATCGGCGAGACCGAAAGGCCGATGTCCAGCACCTCGCAGCCGGCCGCCACCAGACCGATGGTCAGCGCCTGCTTGATCGACAGCGAATAGGACCGGAAGTCGTGGCCGACCACGATCCGCTTCTGGCCCAGTTCGTGGATGTAGGTACCGAGACCCAGGCCGAGCGCCTGAATGCCCAGCAGGTTGATCTCGGGCCCGAACAGCCAGCGCGCGTCGTACTCGCGGAAGCCCGTGGCCTTCACCAGCGGCTGGATTTCATAGTCGAAGGTGTTGGCGACGAGGTCGGCGCGAGGTGCGGGCAGCATCGGAACTCCGGCGAACGGCTTTGCTTTTCGGCTTCTACTTGCAGGGAGGCCCCTTAGGCCACCCGAACGCATACGGCTGCGCTTGGTTCGTCACATAACGCCCGCGCGCAGCAGATCGTGGACATGCAGCACCCCGACGGGGCGGCCGTCCTCGACCACGAACAACACTGTGACCGACGGCGGCGGATCGCTCATCAGGGCCAGCGCCTCCGAGGCGAGCATGCCGGGCGGCGCCACCTTCTTCGGGCCGGGCGTCATCACCTCGCTGGCGGTGTGGTCCAGCAGGCCGTCGATGTGGCGGCGCAGGTCACCGTCGGTGATCGCCCCGGCCAGGCGGCCCTCGCCGTCGAGCACGCCGACGACGCCCCAGCGCTTCTCCGTCATGACCAGCAAGGCCTGGCGCATCGGGGTGTCGGCGCCGACCAGCGGCAGCTCGCCCTCGCCATGCATCAGGTCGCCCACGGTGCGCAGCATCGCGCCCAGCTTCCCGCCAGGATGGAACACGTGGAAATCGCCCGCCCGGAAGCCCCGGCGCTCCAGCAGAGCGACGGCGAGGGCGTCGCCGATCGCGATCTGCAGGGTGGTCGAGGTCGTCGGCGCATTGACCTCGGCGGTCGCCTCGCTGGTGTCGGCGAGGGTCAGCACGATGTCGGCGGCGCGGCCCAGCGCGCTCTCCGGGTTGGCGGTGATCGCGATCAGCGGGATCGAGAAGCGGGTGGCGTAGGCCAGCACGTCTGCCAACTCGCGCGCCTCGCCCGACTTGGACAGCGCCACGATCGCGTCTTCCGGTCCGATCATGCCCAGGTCGCCGTGGCTGGCCTCGGCCGGATGCACGAAGAACGCCGGCGATCCCGTGGAGGCGAAGGTGGCGGCCAGCTTGCGCGCCACGTGGCCCGACTTGCCCATGCCGGTGCAGACAATACGGCCCTTGGCGGCGAACAGCCGGTCAACGGCCTGCGCGAACGCTGGTCCCAGCGCCTGCGCCTGCGCGGTGAGGGCCTGAGCCTCCGCGACCAGCACGCGGCGCCCGACGGCGATGGTGTCTTCGGCGCTCATTGCGAGGGGGCGAGCGCCTCGTTCTGGATGTTGCGCACGGCCTCACGCGCCTGGTCGGTGCGGCGCATTGCGGCTTCGTGCTCGCGCTTCATCGCGGCCTGCACCTCAGGGCTACGCTGCACGGGCGGGTGGCCGAACGGATCGGGCGAGCGGTCGCCCAGCCCCTGCGGCCAGACCATCGCCAACGCCACGGCGCCGGCGGCGGCCAGGGCGAGCAGCGGCATGTAGAGGCGGTCGAGCATCCGCCGCTCTATAGCCCGCGCCGGCTTGACGGCGAAACCCTTGGGCCGTAGCCGCATGCCTCCCGCACAACGGAGGCCGCCTTGCCCACCCTGATCCTGCTGCGTCACGGCCAAAGCCAGTGGAACCTCGAGAACCGCTTCACCGGATGGGTCGACGTCGACCTGACGCCCCAGGGCGAGGCCGAAGCCAAGAAGGGCGGCGAGCTGATCAAGCAGGCGGGCCTCGCCATCGACCGCTGCTTCACCTCGGTCCAGACCCGGGCCATCCGCACCTCGTGGCTGGCGCTGCACGCCGCCGGCCAGGCCTTCGTGCCCGAGACCAAGGACTGGCGGCTCAACGAGCGCCATTACGGCGGCCTGACGGGCCTCAACAAGGCCGAGACGGCCGAAAAGCACGGCGAGGAGCAGGTCAAGATCTGGCGGCGCAGCTACGACATCCCGCCGCCGCCGCTGGCTGCCGGCTCGGAGTATGACTTCTCCAAGGACCGGCGCTACGCTGGCGCCAAGCTGCCCGACACCGAGAGCCTGAAGACCACCCTCGACCGCGTTGAGCCCTACTGGGAAAGCGACATCGCCCCCTGCCTGAAGCGCGGCGAGACCCTGCTGGTCGCCGCACACGGCAATTCGCTGCGGGCCATCGTGAAGCTGCTGTTCGGGGTGGGCGACGACGCGATCGTCGGCGTGGAGATCCCCACCGGCAATCCGCTCGTCATCGACCTGGACGGCTCGCTGAAGCCCACCGCAGCCCGCTACCTCGACGAGGCGCGTGCGACGGAGCTGCCGCCGCTCTAAGCTGACCGGGATGACCGATCAGGACTTCATGCGCCGCGCCATCGCGCTCGCCCGCACCCAAGTGGGCCGCACCGGAGACAATCCGGCCGTCGGTTGCGTGATCGTCCAGGCGGGCGAGGTGGTCGGCGAGGGCGTCACCGGCGAGGGCGGCCGGCCGCACGCCGAGGAGCTCGCCCTTGCCCAGGCTGGCGCGCAGGCCAGCGGAGCGGTCGCCTACGTCACCCTGGAGCCGTGCGGCGAGCGCTCGTCCGGCGCCGCCTCCTGCAGCGAGCTCCTGGCGCGCGCCGGGGTGGAAAGAGTGGTCGTGGCCTGCGCCGATCCCTCGGTGTTCGCCGCAGGCCGGGGCGCCGAGCGATTGCGTGCATCCGGAGTTGCGTTCGACCAGGGGTTGCTGGGCTCCGAGGCGGAAGGTCTCTACGCCGCCTACGCGCCGGCTAAATCTCTGGAAAGTCGCCGTTAATCGGTGGGGCGCTAACGTCGTTCGTTAGTTCTGCCGGACCCGCCCGCATGCCCGTCACCCACGCCCGAGACCTCGTCACCGCCCGCCTGACCCAGGCGCAGGTCGAGGCCATCTGCGCCAAGCACGACCGGCTGTGGAGCTCCAAGCCCGGCGGCGCGCGGGCCGTGTTCGCCTGGCGGGACCTGACGGGTCTCGACCTGAGCGGCAAGAACCTGTGCGACGCCGACTTCACCGGCGCCATTCTCACCGACTGCAAGCTGGCGGGCGCGAGACTCGACAACGCCACGCTGTTCGGCGCCGACATGCAGAACGCCAACCTGTCCGACGCTTCGCTGCGCCGGGCCGACCTGCGTGGCGCCTGCCTGCGCAACGCCGACCTGACCGGCGCCGACCTGTTCGAGGCCGACCTGCGCGAGGGCGCGATGGCGGCCGCCGACCGCAAGTTCGGCTTCCGCAGGCTCGAGACCGGCCAACCTGTGGCCTCCGGTGAGATGCAGGGTGCGATCCTCGCCGGCGCCAACCTGGAACGCTCGCGGCTGTCCGGCGTCATGGCGGTTCGCGCCGACTTCACCGACGCGGTGCTGCGCGACGCCAAGCTGATCCGGGCGAACCTGAAACAGGCGCAGATGAAGGGCGCCAACCTGTCGGGCGCCGATCTCTCCGGGGCCGACCTCGCCGGCGCCGATCTGCGCGACGCGGTGCTGGTGGGCGCCAAGACGGTCGCCTGGAACGTGATGGACGCCAACCTCGCCGGCGTGCTCACCGACGAGCCGGCCGGCAAGCTGGCCACGGGGCTGCCCTACAAGACCATGATCCGCGATCACGCCCGCTGGTGCGAGACCGGCGGCGAGGAGGGCGCGCCCAGCGTTTTCGACGGCGCCGACCTGCGCGCCCTCGGTTCGATCCGGGGCTTCAACCTCACGGCCCTGTCCGGCAAGCGCGCGGTCTTCTACGGCCTCGACATGGAGGGCGTGCAACTGCAGGGCGCCCACCTGGAAGGCGCCGACCTGCGCAACTGCAACCTGCGCCGGGCCGACCTCCGCGGCGCCAGGCTCGTGGGCGCCAAGCTTTCGGGCGCCGACCTGCGCGAGGCCCAGATGGGGCCGTTGCTGCTGGGAGCCGACCGGATCCTGCCCTGCAACATGACGGGCGCCCAACTGAAGAACGCAGACCTCTCAGGCGCCGACCTGCGCCAGGCGCTGCTGGTCGACGCCGACGTCAGCCGCGCGAACTTCCAGGGCGCCCAGACCCGCCAGGCCAACTTCACCGGCGTGACCCGCCAGGGCGCCCGGGGACTGGATGCCGTGATCTGACGTGACCGCCGCCGTAGCTCCTGTCCTGACGGGTCGTCGCCGCCTGAGCCAAGGCGAGCTCACGCTGTTGCTCGACGCCCACGCGCGCTTCGCCGCGGGCCAGGGCGGCAAGCGGGCGTCGCTGCCGTTCGTGGACTTCTCTGGCCTGGATCTGTCCGGTCGCGACCTATCCGGCGCCGACTTCTCAGGCTCCGTGTTCGACGGAGCCCGGCTCTCCGGGGCCAGGCTCGCTGGAACCAACCTCTCCGGCTGCGACCTGCGCCACGCGGACCTGCGCCATGCGGACCTCACCCGAGCCAATCTGCGCGGCGCCTGCCTGACCGGGGCGAACCTGATGGGCGCCGACCTCACCGAGGCGGACATGCGCCAGGGCAAGGTCGCCAAGCCGCACCCCAGCAAGGGCTTTCCAGCCGTCGTCGAGGAGCCGCGTGCGGGGCAGCTGGACGGCGCCACGCTTTCGGGGGCCGTTCTCGACCGCTCGCAACTGGACGGCGTCAACGCGGTGGACGCCGACCTCTCCGACTGTTCGCTGAAGGGCGCGCGCCTCTCCGACGCGATCCTGCGCGCAGCCAACCTCACGGGCGCGGTGCTGCACGGGGCGCTCGTCAACGGCGCGAACCTGGAAGGCGCCGACTTCGCAGGCGCCGATCTGTCGGGCGTCTCGCTCGCTGCGGCCCGCACCGCCGGCGCCAAGCTCGGTCAGGTGAAGAGCCAGCCCAGCCGCCAGACCATGGTGCGCGCCGAGCAACTGGTCCGCCAGGCCCGCGCCCACGACGCCTGGGTGCGCTCGGGCGGCAAGGACGGCAAGCCCACCGTGCTGGACGGCGAGGACCTGCGTCCCGCCGCCGCCGCGTTGAAGGGCCTGCGGCTCACGGCCATCAGCGCAAAGAAGGCCTGCCTGGCGGGGCTCGACCTCTCGGGCGCCCACTTCCAGGGCGCGAACCTCGAAGGCTGCGACCTTTCCGGCGCAAGCCTCGCGGGCGCCGACCTGCGCGGCGCGCGACTGGCCGGCGCGGACTTGACCCGTGCGGATCTCACAGGCGCCATCCTCACCCCGCTGCCGTTGGGTCCAGGGCGGCAGACGCCGGCGAACCTCACGGGCGCGCGCCTGCGCTACGCGAATCTGGAAGGCGCGGACCTGACCGGCGCCCAGCTCGAAGGCGTCGACGCCCGCGGTTGCCGTCCCCCGCTCCGCTAGGCCACGAAAAAGGCGACGCCCTTGCGGGCGCCGCCTGGTTTCGAGCCGAGAGGCGCTCGGAGGCTTACGCCGCCTTTTCGCCTTCGATCAGCTTGGATTGGCCGCTCGTGATCTCGATCCGGCGCGGCTTCAGCGCCTCGGGCAGCTCGCGCTTCAGCGAGATCGAGAGCAGGCCGTCGGCGAGGTTGGCGTCGGTCACGACCACGTAGTCCGCCAGCTGGAACCGGCGCTCGAAATTGCGCTCGGCGAGACCGCGGTGCAGGTACTGCTTGGTCTCGTCGTTGGCGGCCTTGCGGCCCTGGACGGTGAGGAGGTTCTCCTTCACCTCGACGTTGAGTTCTTCAGGACGGAAGCCAGCCACCGCGATCTCAATCCGGTAGGCGTTCTCGTCGGTCCGCTCGATGTTGTACGGCGGATAGCCGGTGGCGGCGTCGGTGGCCGCGGTCTCGAGCAGCGAGGCCAGGCGGTCGAAGCCCACGACGGAGCGGTAGAGGGGGGAGAAGTCGATCGTACGCATGCGATTCACATCCTTCTTGTCGAAGCAAGGTTGCGTTTGGGGTTGGCGCGCCGGCGGACCTCGCGATTGAGCGTCCGCAGCGGCCGGAAGGCCCGGACATCCAGCGCCTTCCGCGGATTGATTTAGGAGGCGGAAAATCCGCTTCAAGGGCTTGCGCCGGAAGCTTGGCCATCTAGGCTCCCGGCCACGTAACGCCTTCAGGGAGGCTCCCCAAGATGCTCCGTCCGCTCCTCGCCGCCGCCGCCGTCGCCGCGGCCATTGCCGCTCCGGCCTACGCCGCCGACGCGCAGCTCCAGGCCGCGGTCAACGGCCCGCAGCGCAGCGAGGCCCACAAGGCCCGCGACGCCCACCGTCATCCGGTGGAGACGCTGACGTTCTGGGGCCTGAAGCCGAAGATGACGGTGCTCGAGATCAGCCCCGGCTCGGGCTACTGGACCGAGATCCTGGCGCCCTACGCCAAGGCGACCGGCGGGACCTACGTCGCTACCGCCGCCGACCTCAACAATCCGAACATTTCAGAGGCCGCGAAGACCGGCCGGGCCAACTTCGAGAAGAAGTACGCCGACGAGGCGAAGTACGGGAAGATCAACTACGTGGGCTTCGGCCCGACCTCCGGCCCGCTCGGCGCGCCAGGTTCGGCCGACATGGTCATCACCGCCCGCAACCTCCACAACTGGGCGCCGAACCCGGCGTTCCTCGACAAGGTGCTGAAGGACGTCCACGCCGTTCTGAAGCCGGGCGGCATCCTCGCCGTTGAAGAGCACCGCAAGGATCCCAAGCCCGAGGCCGACAAGTGGTCGGACGGCTACATGTCGGAAGCCACCGTCATCGCGGCGGTCGAGAAGGCCGGCTTCAAGCTGCAGGCGAGGTCCGACGTGAACGCCAATCCGAAGGACACCAAGGACCATCCGTTCGGCGTCTGGACCTTGCCGCCGACGCGCCAAACCGCCGGCCGCGGCCAGCCCGCCGACCCGAACTTCGACCGCACCAAGTACGACGCCATCGGCGAAAGCGACCGTATGACGCTGCGGTTCGTGAAGGTCGGCTGAGCCGCGCGCTTTGACCCGGCCAGCCGATCTCGCTAGTTCGGAAGATGGTCGGCTGCCGGGGGGCGGACGAGACAGGTTGCAGCGCCCGATGATGCTTCTCTCCCGTCGTGCGGTCCTGGCGAGCGCCGCCGCGCTCGCCGCCTGCGGGCAGAAGCCCGCCGCCAAGGGCGAGGCCAAGACCGGCGCCGCCAAGTCGCCGGCCGATCCCTCGACCCTCGAGGGCGCCGCGGCCGGCGCGTGGCGGCTGCCCGCCGACCGCGCCCGCGACGCGTTCCGCCACCCCGTCGAGAGCCTGAAGTTCTGGGGTCTGAAGCCGGGCCAGACCGTCGTCGAGTTCTGGCCGGGGGCCGGCTGGTACACGGACATCGTCGCGCCGTTCCTGGCCGCGACGGGGGGCAAGCTCTACGCCGCCCAGCAGCAGATCACCGATCCGGCGGACACCGCCACCAAGGCCGTGCTGGACGCCTATGCGCGGCGTCTGGCCGAGGCGCCCAAGCGGTACGGCAAGGTCGAGATCACGGCCTTCGGCCCGACCAGCGGGCCCGTCGCGCCCGCCGGCAGCGCCGACCTCGTGCTGTTCCTGCGCAACCTGCACAACTGGATGGCCCTCGGGATCGCGGAGAAGGCCTTCCGGGACGCCTTCCTGGCCCTGAAGCCCGGCGGCGTCCTGGGGATCGAGGAGCACCGCGCCAATGCGGGCGGCGTGCCGGACCTGCTGGCCAGCGACGGCTATGTGGAGCAGGCCTACGCCATCAAGCTGGCGGAGGAAGCGGGCTTCCGGCTTGAGGCCGCCAGCGAGATCAACGCCAACCCGAAGGACACCAAGGACCATCCCTTCGGCGTCTGGACCCTGCCGCCGGTGCGGCGCACGTCCGAGCTGGGCCAGCCGCCCAACCCGGCTTTTGACCGCTCGAAATATGACGCCATCGGCGAGAGCGACCGGATGACGCTGAAGCTTGTGAAGCCGGCCTGACCCGGCCTCCGGGTGCGGCAAACACGTAACGGCGATCACGACCCGTTTACACATTTCGCGCCTAAGGCGAAGCTCAACCGTGAGTCGGGAGAGCGCGGGGGCGTATGGCGACGCTTGAGGAATTGACGGACCGCATCCGCGACGCAGTCGCGTCGGGAGCTGGGCTGTCGCGCGCCGTCAAGCTCGACCTCAAGGGCGAGGGCGTGATCCACGTGGCCGGCTCGGACGTCTCGAACGAGGACAAGCCCGCCGATCTGGTGGTGCGGATCAGCCGCGCCGACCTGGCGGCGCTGGGACGCGGCGAACTCGATCCCATGCGCGCCATGATGACGGGACGCATGAAGCTTTCCGACATGGGCCTGGCGATGAAGTTACAGCCTGAGATTCAGGCTCTGTTTTCAAAGGCCGTGTAAGCGACGCCTATCAAATGACAGAGCCGCCGCCCCTTCTGGACATCCCCGAGGACCCGATCCCGCCCGGCGCCGCGGCCGAATGGGTGATCGGCGCCGACGGCGCGAAGCTGCGTGCGGCGCTCTTCACGCCGTCGGGCCGGGCGCGCGGCTCGGTGGTGCTGTCCGGCGGCCGGACCGAGCCCATCGAGAAATATTTCGAGA
>NZ_JAPSKZ010000128.1 GCF_031181185.1 Phenylobacterium sp.
CAGCCGGGGAGCACGGCGATCTGGGTGTCGGCGCGGACCACGAGGGCGGGGCCGGAAACGGTGGTGAGACTGTCGGCGTCGACGACGGGGGCGTCGTGCCATTGGCCGTGGGCGAACAATCGGACCTTCTCCCCTTGTGGGAGAAGGTGGCCGCCGGGGGCGGCCGGATGAGGGGTTTCTCGGCGCGGGGAGGGTGACCCCTCATCCGGCCCGCTGCGCGGGCCACCTTCCCCCGCAAGGGGAGAAGGAGAGCTGACAGCCTCCGCCTCCACGGCGGCGATGAGGACGGTGCGGTCGGACTCGACGAAGCCGAACAGCCGCTGGTGGGCGGCTTCGAACTCGGCCTTCGGGTCGGCGAGGGACACAGGCAGTTCGGCGTCGGCGCCGTCGTAGCGGAGGCGGAGCGTCCGGCGGACCTCCCCGGCCTGGGCGCCCTGGCCGGCGAGGTCTGTCCGGGCCGCGGCTTCCACCTCGGCCAGCAGGGCCTCGGCGCGCCTGAGGCCGTCGGGTCCGAGCGGCGCTTCCAGGCCGGCCTGGCGCAGCGCCGTGACCTGGGCCTGGCCGATGCCCCAGGCGGAAAGAACGCTGCCGTACTTCGGGCACAGCACCTCGGAGACGCCCAGGGCCTCGGCCGTCTGGCAGGCGACCTGGCCCGCCGCCCCGCCGAAGGCCACCAGCGCGTGCTGGCGCGGATCGAACCCACGCTCGGTGGAGATCCGGCGCACCGCCTGCGCCATCTGCTCGACCGCGACCGCGACGAAGCCCTCGGCGGCGGCCTCGACGCTTTCGGCGCCCATGGCCTGGGCGAGCTCGGCCAGACGGGCGTAGGCGGCGGCGGGATCCAGCGGACCGTCGCCGTTGGGGCCGAACACGTGGGGAAAGGCCCGCGGGTCGATGCGGCCCAGCACCAGGTTCGCGTCCGTGACGGCGGCGGGGCCGCCGCGGCCGTAGCAGGCGGGGCCGGGATCGGCGCCGGCGCTGGCGGGACCGGCGCGGGCGCGCATGCCATCGAACGTGAGCACCGAGCCGCCGCCCGCGGCCACGGTCTCCACATCCAGCATGGGGGCGCGCAGCCTTGCGCCGGCCACCTTGGCGGTGTCCCGCCGTTCCAGGGTCCCCGCGAAGCGGCAGACGTCCGTGGAGGTGCCGCCCATGTCGAAGCCGAGGACGGCGTCTGCGCCGGCCGCATCGGCGGTGCGCGCCACGCCGACGACTCCGCCGGCCGGGCCGGAGACCACGGCGTCCCGGCCCCGGAACGCCTCGGCGCGCACCAGGCCCCCGGCGGAGGTCATGAAGTAGAGCGGCGCGCCGGCCACCGCTTCGGCCACCCGGCGGACGTAGGCCTGCAGCACCGGCGTCAGGTAGGCGTCGGCGACGGCGGTCTCGGCGCGGGCGATGAAGCGCGGGAGGGGCGAGACCTCGTGGCTCAGCGCCACGAACTCGAAGCCGGCGGCTCGGGCGACCTCGCCGGCGGCCTGTTCGTGGGCCGGGTTGAGGTCGGAATGCAGGAAGGCGATGGCCACCGAGGTGAAGCCGTCGGCGCGGGCCGACTCCAGCGCGCCCCGCAGGGCCTCGGCGTCGAGGGGCTGGACGACCGCGCCGTCGGCGGCGAGCCGCTCCTTCGCTTCCACCACGGCGGCGTAGAGGGGCTCGGATTTGCGGACGACCAGGGCGAAGAGGTCGGGGCGGGCCTGGTCGCCGATGGCGAGCGCGTCGGCGAAGCCCTCGGTCGTGACCAGCAGGGTCTTGGCGCCGCGGCGCTCCAGCAGGGCGTTGGTGGCGACGGTGGTGCCCATCTTGATGGCGACGACGCGGTCGGCCGGGAAGGGTTGGCCGGCGCTCACGCCGAGGATGCGCCGCATGGCCTCGACCGCCGCATCCGGATAGGCCGGGGAGGACGAGAGCAGCTTCAGCGAGGTCTCGGATCCGTCTTCCGCACGCCCGATGACGTCGGTGAAAGTCCCGCCGCGGTCGATCCAGAAACTGAAACGCATGTCCAAAACTTAACCCCGGGCGCTGATTGTCACGGCGCGGCCATAGTCTTAAGGCTTCCGCTTAGTCACATGAGCTTCTGGCGCAAGATAGCTGGACTCGCGGTCCGCAAGATCGATGAAGCGGAATGCGATCAATGCCCGCCCGGGTTGCCCGGGGAGGACCCGGCGTTCTCCACGGCGGTGACCGCGCTTGGGGCGAAGCTCGCCAAGGCCGACGGCGAGGCCCAGGCCGGCGAGTACGACATCTTCTCCACGGTGTTCCAGGCCGAGCCCGGCAGCGAGGGCAATGTGCGGCGGCTCTATCAGCTGGCGCGCCAGACGACCCGCGGCTTCGAGAGCTATGCCCGGCGGCTGAAGAAGCGCTACGGCGGCTGTCCGCAGCTCCTGGAGGACGTGCTGGACGGCCTGTTCCACATCGCCGCCTCCGACGGGGCGGTGAGCGCCGACGAGCTGGCGTACCTGGAGCGGGTGTCGGAGCTGTTCGGCCTGTCGCCGCTGACGTTCCGCCGGCTGAAGGCGACGCACCTGGGGGCGGCCAACGACGACCCCTACGTGATCCTGGGCGTGGCGCCCGACGCCTCGGACGAGGAGATCCGGGCGGCGTGGAAGGCGCAGCTCTCGGAAGCCCACCCCGACCGGGCCCGCGCCCGCGGCCTGCCCACCGAGTTCATCGAGGTGGCCGAGGCCAAGGCCGCCGCCATCAACGCGGCCTATGGCGAGATCGTGCGCGAACGGAAGGCGATCCGGTTCGAAGGGGCGGCATAAGCGTCACAATCGCCCGTTCAGCACGTGTTGAGGTTGACGATGGGAACCTCAGGGCAGAGATATTGAGTTATCGGCCTTCAGAGGGCCTAGAGAGAAGGTCGATGGTGAACCAATTCGCCGCCCGCAACGGATCCGCCCACCGCTCGGCCCTGGGCAGCCTCGCCGCCGTGGGCGCGACGCTCGCGACCGCCGCGGCGGTGGTGGTCGGCGCGATCCTGGCCGTGTTCGCCGCGGCGACCGTGGCGGTGATCGCTGTGATGACCTCGGCCCTGCTGGCCTTCGCCGGGCTCGCGCTCCGCGCCCGCAAGGTCCGCGCCCGCCGCGCCGCCAACGACGGCGTGATCGAGGCCCGGCACCTGGGCGGCCACCACTGGGTGGCATACGGCTGGAACGAGCGCAGCTAGCCGCCGCGCCCCGGCGCGCAGACGTCCTGATATTTCAAGGCGGCAAAGCTTCGGCGCTTGCCATGTGCGGCCGTCGTGATAATGCGAGGCGTTCTTAATTAGCAGGGCCCGGCCGGGCCTGGAGCCGCCTTGGACGCATCTTCGCCCTCCGACGCCGTGGCCGCCGACGCTGCCCTGGCCCGTGCGCGCGCCAAGACGCGGGCTCAGGCGCGGGCGAAGTTCCTGCGCGAGGTGGTCCGCTGGCACTGGATCAGCGCCGCGATCTGCCTGATTGGCATGCTGCTGTTCGCCGTCACGGGCATCACCCTGAACCACGCCGGAGACATCAAGGCCGAGCCCAAGACCATCACCCGCGACGGCGAGCTGCCCCCGGCGCTGCTGCCGGCCCTGAAGGCCGCCGAGGCGGGGCAGGGCGAACTGCCGGAGAGCGCCCGCACCTGGTTGGCCAAGGAGATGGACGTGAAGGCGCCGGCGGGGCCGGTGGAGTGGTCGCCCGGCGAAGCCTATGTGGCGCTGACCGGCCCGGGCTCGGACGGCTGGGTGACGCTGAACACCGAGACCGGGGCGGTGGCCTACGAGCGGACCGACCGCGGCTGGATCGCCTACCTCAACGACCTGCACAAGGGCCGCAACACCGGGCCGGCCTGGAGCTGGTTCATCGACATCTTCTCGGTGGGCTGCATCGTCTTCTGCGTGACGGGCCTCTTGCTGCTGCAGCTGCACGCCCATGCGCGCAAGTCGACCTGGCCGCTGGTGGGGCTGGGCCTGCTGATCCCGCTCCTGCTCGCCCTGTTCCTGATCCACAGAGGATGAAGCGTATGCGCGTGAAGCCTTCGTCGACCCTGCTGGCCGCCGCCGGCCTGGCCGCCGCGCCCGCGGCGGCGGACGCCGCGCAGCTGTCGGTCAGCCTAGAGATCCCCCGCCTGAACGTGGCCGAATACCACCGGCCGTATGTGGCGCTGTGGATCGAGGGCCCGGACCAGGCGGCCGTGAAGACGCTGGGCGTCTGGTACGACGTCAAGCTGAAGAACGAAGAGGGCAAGACCTGGCTGAAGGACATGCGCCAGTGGTGGCGCAAGGCCGGCCGGAGCCTCGCCCTGCCGGCCGACGGCGTCAGCGGGCCCACCAAGGCGCCGGGCCGCCACCAGGTGGTGTTCGGCGCAGCCCAGATGCGGGGCGTGGCGCCCGGCCAGTACACCCTGGCGGTGGAGGCGGCCCGGGAGGTCGGCGGCCGCGAGGTGGTGCGCGTGCCGTTCGCCTGGCCGCCGAAGGGCGCGGCGAGCGCGTCCGCCAAAGGCTCTTCCGAACTCGGCGCGGTCAGCGTCGCCGTCAAACCCTGATCCGGAGCTCCCGATGTCCAAGGCCTTCCGTACGCTTGCCGTCGCGACCCTCCTGACCCTGGCCGCCGCGCCGGCGGCCCAGGCCCACCGGATGTGGCTCGCCCCCTCGGCTACGGTGCTCTCGGGGAGCGATCCCTGGGTGACCGTCGACGCGGCGGTGTCGAACACGCTGTTCTACGCCGACCACGTGCCGATGCGGCTGGAAGGCCTGAAGGCGATCGGGCCTGACGGCGCGCCGGTGGAGATCAAGAACGGGTCGGTCGGCAAGTACCGCGCGACCTTCGACGTGCAACTGGCCAAGCCCGGCACCTACAAGATCGCCAACGTCACCGAAGGCGCGATCGCCTCCTACAAGCTGGGCGGCGAGACGAAGCGCTGGCGCGGACCGGTCGCCGAGGCGGCGGCCGCCATCCCGAAGGAGGCGACGGAGGTTCAGGTGACGCACAACAGCCGCCGGGTGGAGACCTTCGTCACCTCGGGCGCGCCGACGACCGACGCGCTGAAGCCCACGGGCCGCGGCCTGGAACTGGAGCCGATCACCCATCCGAACGACCTGGTGGCGAGCGAGAAGGGCCGGTTCCGGCTGCTGAACGACGGCAAGCCGGCGGCCGGCGTCGAGGTGGAGGTGGTGCTGGGCGCCACCCGCTACCGCGAGAAGGGCGTCGAGCTGAAGGTCACGACGGCGGCGGATGGGACGTTCGAGATCGCCTGGCCCGAGCCCGGCCTCTACTGGCTGGAAGCCACGGTGCAGGGCCAGGGCGAGGGCGGCCAGCGCCGCAGCGCGGGCTATGTGGCCACCCTCGAGGTGATGCCCGACTGAGCCGGCCGTGCGCCGGGTCGCCGTCCCCCTGGGCCTGACGCCGGCCTCCGCGCGCCCGCGCGAGGGGCGGACGGTGCGGTTGTCGGGGCCGACCATGGGCGTAAGCTGGACGCTGAACGCCCACGCGCCGGCCGCGGTGAGCGAGGCCGCCCTGGCCGACGCCGTGCAGGCGGCCTGCAACCTGGTCGTGGCCCAGATGAGCAGCTGGGAGCCGGGCAGCGACCTCAGCCTCTTCAACAGCGCGCCGGCCGGAAGCTGGATCGCGCTCCCGCCCGAGATGGCGACAGTCGTGCGGGCGGGGCTGGAACTCGCCGAGGCTACCGGCGGGGCGTTCGACCCGACTCTGGGCGCGCTGGTCGACCTCTGGGGCTTCGGGGCGGCGGGGGCGGTCGACCGGCCGCCGCAGGCTGAGGCGCTGGCGGCCGCCCGGGCCGGCTGGCGCAGCCTGCAGATGGACGCCCGCGGTCGGCTGCTGCAGCCGGGCGGGGTGCGGCTGGACCTCTCCGGGATCGCCAAGGGCTATGGCGTGGATTTGGCCGCCCAGGCGGTGCAGGCGCTGGGCGTGCGCGACTTCCTGATCGAGATCGGCGGCGAGCTGCGCGGGTCCGGCGTCAAGGGCGACGGCGAGCCCTGGTGGGTGGAGATCGAGCGGCCGCCGGGCGCGGAGCTGCCGGAGCCGCCCGTGCTGGTGGCGCTGCATGGCCTGTCGATCGCCACCTCGGGCGACTGGCGGCGCGCGTTCACGGCGGATGGGCGGCGCTACAGCCACACCCTGAACCCCGTGGCCCGAACGCCGGTGGCGGGCGGGCTGGCGGCCGTGAGCGTGCTGCACCGCGTTTGCATGCAGGCCGACGCCCTGGCGACGGCGCTGATGGTGCTGGGACCTGAGGCGGCGGCGTTCGCCGAAGAGCGGGGCGTCGCCGCCCTGCTGGTGCGCCGGACGGACGAGGGTTTCGAGGAGCAGATCTCGCCGGCCTTCGCGCGGCTCCTGGACTGAACGCTTGCGGGCCCGCGGCCGCGGCTCTACCGTCCTTTTTCAAACAAGCGTTGGGAGGACTGCATGACCATCGGCGTGATCGCGAAGCTGCCGATCCAGGAAGGCAAGACCGCGGAGTTCGAGGCGTTCTTCAACGAGCTCGCCCAGCAGGTCCGCGCCAACGAGCCCGGCAACATCGCCTACCAGCTCACCAAGAGCCGGACCGAACCCAACGTCTACAAGGTGCTGGAGCTCTACAAGGATCAGGATGCGCTGACGCATCACGGCGGCACCGACTACTTCAAGGCCGCGGGCCCGAAGTTCGCCGCGGTCCTCGCCGGGCGGCCCGAGATCGAATACCTGGACGGCGTGGGGTGATCGGCCATGGACCTGGATTTCTCCCCTGAGGACCTGGCCTTCCGCGACGAGGTCCGCGCTTTCATCGCCGAAGCCTACGATGACGACATGCGGGCCCGGATGGCCCAGTCGAAGAACGGCTACCTCGACAAGGAGAGCCAGGTCCGCTGGCTGAAACGGCTGCACGAGAAGGGCTGGATCGCGCCCGACTGGCCGGTGGAGTACGGCGGCACGGGCTGGAGCCTGGGCAAGAAGTACGTCTTCGACATGGAGATGGCGCTGGCCGGCGCGCCCTCCACCTCGAACATGGGCCTGAAGATGTGCGCCCCGGTGGTGATGGCCTTCGGGACCGAGGAGCAGAAGGCCCAGCACCTGCCGAAGATCCTGTCGACCGACGTGTGGTGGTGCCAGGGCTATTCCGAGCCGGGCTCGGGCTCGGACCTGGCGTCGCTGGCGCTAAAGGCGGAGCGGGACGGCGACCACTACGTCCTGAACGGGTCGAAGACCTGGACGACGCTGGCGCAGTGGGCCGACTGGATGTTCTGCCTGGTGCGGACCTCGAACGAGGACATCCGCCAGAAGGGCATCTCGTTCCTGCTGATCGACATGAAGACGCCGGGCATCTCGATCCGTCCGATCGTGACGCTGGACGGACCGCCCGAAGGCGAACAGGAGGTCAACGAGACCTTCTTCGACAACGTGCGCGTGCCGGTTTCGAACCGCATCGGCAAGGAAGGCGAGGGCTGGACCTACGCCAAGTACCTGCTGCAGTTCGAGCGCGGGAACGCCTATGCGCCGGGCCTGCAGAACCAGCTGCGCAAGGTGCGCAAGATCGCATCCCTGGAACGGTCGGACCGCGGCGGCTCGATGATGAGCGACCCGGAGTTCCGCAAGAAGCTGGCCGAGGTCGAGATCAAGGTCGAGGCCCTGAACGCCACCGAGCTCCGGATCTTCGCCGGCCGTGCGAACGGCGAGGCGATGGGGGCGGTCTCGTCCATGCTGAAGCTGGAAGGCAGCCAGATGCAGCAGGCGATCACCGAGCTGGCGCTGGAAGCGGCCGGGATCTACGCCCAGCCGTTCGTGCAGGACACCTGGGCCCACCTGAAGGGCGACACGAACGTCTTCCGCGCCGGACCGGACTACGCCGCCACCGTGGCGCCGCAGTACTTCAACTACCGCAAGACCTCGATCTACGCGGGCTCGAACGAGATCCAGCACAACATCATGGCCAAGATGGTGCTGGGGCTCTAGCCGCAGGCGGGCGGCCACGCCCGATCGGGCGTGGCGCTGAGATCGACCAGGAAGATCTCGCCTGAGCGGGCGCCGTCGCGCTGGGCGAACAGCAGCCGGTCGGCCTTCGGCGAGAGCAGCGGTCCGACCTGGAACTGGTCCTCGAAAGCGGGGACCTGGCCGACGGCGATCCATCGGTTCCCTTCGAGGCGGTAGCGGTACAGGTGGGAGCGGCCGGTGCGATCGGCGACCACCACCATGTGCCGGCGCCTGAACCGCGACAAGGACGAGTAGCGGCGGCGATCAGGCCGCGGCGACGGCCTCGATCTCCAGGAGCCAGGCCTCGTCGAAGATCCCGGTGATGATGACGGTCAGCGCGGGCGAGACGCCGCCAAGCACTTCGCGGCGGATGGCGGTGTTGGCCGCCCGGTCCCGGCGGTCGGCCAGGAAGATGGTCACCTTGACGAGGTCGGCGAGACCCATGCCGGCGGCGGCGAGCTGGCGCTCCACGTTGCGCCAGACCAGGCGGCACTGGGCTTCGAATCCTGAAGGGGTGGCGCCCGCCTCGTCGGTCGGAACCTGGCCGCTGATGAAGAGCCATTTCTGCGGCGCCTGCACGAGGCTGGCCTGGGCGTAGCTCAGTCCGGTGGGGTGAATGGCGGTGGCGGTCATCGGTGCGGCAAACCCGGAACAGGCGCCCGCCGCAACCAAGCCGGCGACGGCTCGCCGGCGGGACAGGCGCGGGACGATGGTCATGGCCGCACCTGAACCGCAGCGCAGTCACGCTTCAACCGCCCGTTCGGCGGCAGGGCCGCCGCAAGGACGGCCCCGAGAGCCTGCGCGGAAATGCGCGGGGCGCCTGTGGCGGCGCCCCGCGTCGGTCGTCCTAGCGGTAACGGTATCCGTCGTAGCGGTAGCCGCGGTGGTCGTCGTTGTCGCTGAGCGCGCCGCCGATGATGAGGCCGATCACGCCGCTGGCGATGGCGGCCATGACCACGTCGCCGTTGTTGTCACGGTAGTAGCGATAGCCCGGGCGCGGGGCGGGCAGGCCGTAAGCGTGGTAGTCGTTCAGGTAGTAGCGGCTGTCGCGATAGTAGCTGTAGCGGCCGCCTTCCCGCCAACGGCCCTGGTAGCCGTTGTAGCCGTACTGGTTGCCGTAATAGCGGTAGCGGCGCTCCTGGGCGTAGGGGCTGTCGCGGCGACGGTCGCGGCGGTCGTACTGATCGGGCCGGCCGTCACGGTCGCGGTCGCGGTTCCATTCGCGGCGGTCGGGGCGTCCATCGCGGTCGCTGTCGCGATACCGCTCCTGGGCGTAGTAGCCGGCCTGGGCGGCGGCCGGTCCGGCCACGGCGACGCCGCTGAGGGCGGTGGTCGCGGCCAGGGCGGAAATCAGGAAGCTCTTCATGGACTGTCTCCTTGTGAGAGCTTTTTACGCCCACCGATATGACCGGGGTGGCTTCAGGCCCGTTCACCTGCCGGTCATCGGCGGAGCAGGGCGCGGGACGTTTCCTGACTGGCCGCACCATGGCTCAACGGTGGGCGTCCCGATCTCGGGCGCTGCGGAGGACGAAGCATGACCACGGGCAGCAATGAGGGCCGGACGTCGGTTCGCGTGCGGCCGGCGCAGGCCAGCGACCGGGCGGCGCTTGGGCGGCTGGGGGCCCTGCTGGTGGCCGTGCACCACGGCTTCGACGCCCAGCGGTTCCTGGAGCCGGGGCCGGACACCGCGCGCGGCTATGGCGGCTTCCTCGTGAGCCAGCTGGGGCGGCCGGACGTGGTCGTCCTAGTGGCGGAGGAAGAGGGCCGGGTGGTGGGCTACAGCTACGGGGCGGTGGAAGGGACCGACTACATGGCCCTGCGCGGGCCCGCGGGCGTGCTGTACGACGTCGTCGTGGATCCGGGCCAGCGCCGCCGCGGCGTCGGCCGGATGCTGCTGGACGCCAGCATTGCGGCGCTGGAGGCCAAGGGCGCGCCGCGGGTCGTGCTGTCGACCGCCGAGCGGAACGAGGCGGCCCAGCGCCTGTTCGCCCGGGCCGGGTTCCGGCGCACGATGATCGAGATGACCCGGGAGCTGCCCTAGGCGGAAGCGGCTCAGCGCTCGTGCGGCGGGACGCTGCTCAGCCGTTCGACGATCCAGTCTATCTGGTCGGCCGACCAAGGGGTGTGGCGGCGGCGATCGCTGGCGGGGTGGTTGGCGAGGCCCAGCTTCAGCTCAGGCCGCCAGGCGTTGGCCGGCCGGATCGGCCGCGGCTGCAGGCCCCCGCCGCAGGTCGGGCAGACGTTCTTCAGGACGGTGTCGGCGCAGGGGGCGCAGTAGGTGCATTCGTAGGTGCAGATCCGGGCGTCCTGCGCCGCCGGCGGCAGGTCGCGGTCGCACAGCTCGCAGTTCGGTCTCAATTCCAGCATCGATCGCCCTCCGCATCGGCCGGCAGGCATACCGCCGGCCGCGCGTGGCCGAAAGGACGTTCAAACCTCGAAAACTGCCGAGCCGTGCGTCGGCGCCCGGGCTACTTCGACAACTGGCCGCGGACCGCGCCCGGCGGGAACTCGGCGTTGTGGACGTTGACGTAGTAGCCGGCGGGGTTCTGCTGGATGTCCTGGATGACGGCCTTGTCGACGGTGGCGCAGCCGGACGCCTTGCCGCTGGCGTCGGGGGTCTTGAGCGGCACGACCGGCGGGCCGGCTTCCTCGGGGCCGCCCTTGTGGATGTGGGCGGCGGTGGCGACGGCGATCTTCTCGACCGACAGCTCGTAGCAGACC
>NZ_JAPSKZ010000129.1 GCF_031181185.1 Phenylobacterium sp.
GGGCGGTACGTGGATCTGGCGGACAGACCCCCCGGCGAGGAAGAAGCGCAGAAGTGGCGGGTGTGGTTCCTATGTCGCGCAGCAGACATTGGCTGGCAGGTTAGTGTTCGCAGGTGCAGAACCGGGCCGATATGTGGCGGCCCCGAAATCGCCGCGAAACTTCGAGTAAAAACAGAAGCTAAGCTTGATTGGCTTTTCCTAAGCGGCGGAACGCTCGTGCCGCTTTCTCGTTTGTCGCGGCCTGTGACGTTTCGAGGAGTACCCCCATGCGCGCCGACGCCGCCGGTTGCAGCTTCCGCATATCGAAGACCCGCGCCGGCTGGAGCTGGGCCGCCTTCGACGCTGCCGGACACCCCATCGAGTCCGGCGCCGCGCCGAACCGCGCCGTCGCCGCCGCCTGCGTTATTCGCGTCATCGCCCGCAGCGAGGCGCCCGACGCCGCGCCCGTGGGTCAACGCCTGGCCGGCTGACCCGAGGCTCCCGCTGGCGTCCGCCCGCGCCTTTTGGCAGGGTCACGCCCGCACAAGCGGGAGACGCGCATGGACCTGAAGCTGAAGGGCAAGTCGGCTGTCGTCACCGGCGGCTCGCGCGGGATCGGCCGCGCCATCGCCGAGACCTTCGCCGACGAGGGCGCGAACGTCGCCGTCTGCGCCCGCAACCCCGATCAGGTCGCAGAGACGGTCGCAGCCCTCGAACGCCGCGGCGTCCGCGCCTGGGGGCAGGCGGTGGACATCACTGACAAGCAGGCCCTGCAGGCGTTCGTGATGGGCGCGGCCGAAACCTTCGGCGGCCTCGACGTACTGGTCTCCAACGCCAGCGCCCTCGTCCAGGGCGTCTCGGAGGACGACTGGCGCGCCATGTTCGAGGTCGACCTCCTGGGCGCCGTGCGCAGCTTCGAGGCGGCCAGGCCGCACCTCGAGAAGGCCGCCGCCGCGAACGGCGACGCCGCGTTCATCCTCATTTCGTCGATCTCCGCCGCCGAGGCGACCGGCGCCTCGTCTTACGGGGCGATGAAGGCCGCCCTGATCCATTACGCCAAGGGCGTGGCTCGCGAAGGCGCCCGCAAGGGCCTGCGCTGCAACGTCGTCTCTCCAGGCACGGTCCTGTTCGACGGCGGCGTCTGGGGCCGGGTGCGGGACAACATGCCCGACTTCTTCGCCCAGATGATCAAGCGCAATCCCACGGGCCGCATGGCGACCCCGGAGGAGATCGCGGCGGCCACCGTGTTCCTGGCCAGCCCGCGCTCGGCCTTCACCACCGGCATCAACATGGTCGTCGACGGCGCGATCTCATCGCGGGTGAACTTCTAGCGCCGCGCGTCAGGCGCTGACGTTGTCGAACAGACCGGCCTGGTAGTCGCGGATCGCGTGCAGGATCTCCTCGCGGGTGTTCATCACGAAGGGGCCGTGCGCCACCACCGGCTCCCCGATTGGCGCGGCATGGCCGAAGACCACTCGCGCGGGCTCCTTGGCGGCGATCTCCACGGTGTCGCCGTCCAGGTCCAGCTCGGCCAGGTTCCAGGCGGCGATAGCCCAGCCGTTCACCGCCACCTCGCCGCGCACTACGTAGAGGAAGACGTTGCGCCCTGAGAGCGAGCCGAAGCCCACGCGCCCGCCGGCGTCGAGGTCGATCACGCTCATGAAGACGCCGGTCAGGTTCTCGATCGGCCCCGTGGTTCCGCCCCAGGTCCCCGAGATCAGCCGCACGACCGCGCCGTCGCAATCGAGCGTGGGGATCGCCTCGGCCTGGACGCCCACATAGCGTGGCCGCGTCATCTTCAGCCGCGACGGCAGGTTCACCCACAGCTGCAGGATCTCCATCGGGCCGCCTTCGCGCAGGAAGGCTTCGGGCGAGACTTCGGCGTGGACCAGGCCCGAGCCCGCCGTCATCCACTGCACGCCGCCCGCTCGGATGATGCTTTCGTGGCCGGCGGAGTCCCGGTGCGCCAGCTCGCCGTCCAGGATGAAGGTCACGGTCTCGAAGCCGCGGTGCGGGTGCGGGCCGAACGGCAGGCCGCGGTTGTTCGGCGGATAGATCTGCGGGCCGTGGTGGTTGAGGAACAGGAACGGGTCCACCTGCGGCAGGCTAGGGCCGGGCAGGGGCCGCCGCGTGACGAGATCGCCGATGTCGTCGCGTTCGGCGGGGTGCTGGGCGATCAGGGTCTTGGCGGGCACGGGCGGGTCCTTCGTCTGGGGCCTTCGCCCATATAACCGCACGCCGGGACTTGCGGAGCCCGGCGGCGCGCGCTTTCAGGGGGCGCGATGGACAAGCTCTTCTTCGACCTGCAGGCGACGCACAACCCGCACCGCTGGTACATGCCGCTGACGAACGCGGTGTGCGTCGGCCCGCCGGGCAACATGTTCATGTTCGGCGGCGTGGGCCTGGGCTCGGCGATCGCGGCGATGGAGCGGACCTGCCGGCGGCCGGTCGTCTGGGCGACGGCCCAGTACCTGTCCTACGCCCAGCCGCCCAGCGTAGTGGACCTCGACGTCTGGACCCCGGTCGAGGGCAAGTACAACACCCAGGCCCGGGTGGTCGGCCACGTCCATGACCGGGAGATCTTCACCGTCAACGCCGCCCTGGGCGAGCGGCCCAGTCCGTTCTCCCAGCAGTGGCTCGAGATGCCCAACGCGCCCCCGCCGGAGGCGTGCGATCCGGCCGAGCACTGGCGCGGGGGCGGCGAGGGGCTGCACACCCGCATCGAGGTCCGCGTCGCCAAGGGCCGCTACGGCCACGACCGGGTCGGCAAGCCCGAGCCCGACGGCCGTTCGCTCCTGTGGATCCGGCCGCGGGAGGGCTTCGCCATCGACGCGCCGATGCTGGCCATCATGGCCGACTTCGTGCCGTCCGGGGTCGGCAATGCGCTGGGCGCCAATGCCGGCGGCAACAGCCTGGACAACACCATCCGCATCCGCCGGGTCGTGCCGACCGAATGGGTGCTGGCCGACATCCGCATCCACGGCGTCCACGGCGGCTTCGCCCACGGCGCCATGTACCTGTTCGCCCAGGACGGCGAGCTGATGGCCACCGCCAGCCAGTCGCTGATCGTCCGTGTGCGCGAGAGCCGGGACGAGAAATAGCCTAGAAAGGCTCGGCCGTGACCCCCGGCCGCTCGTTGTCCCAGATCATCGACATGATCCGCCAGCCGCCGTCCGGCTGCCGGTAGAGCTGGATCGAGTTGATCCCCCGCCGCTCCGGGGTGGCGTCGTCGGGGGCGGTCCGCGCCTCGTACAGGCTCCACACGTGGGCCATGTTGCCGAGCACGTCGATCCGCCGCGCGATCTCGACCTCGTAGAACGGATTGGCCGCGAAGAAGGGCGTCACGTCGGCCTCGTATTCGGCCGGCGACATGATCCTGATCCAGGGCGTGCCGTCGCCGTCGACCCCGGTCCGCATCTGCCGCGAATCCGGATGGAACACCGCACGCTGCCGCGACCAGTCCCGCGGCCCGGCCGGCCCCGAGATCATCGCGTACATCTCGTCGATCACCGCGCCGATGGCGGCCTTCTCGTCCATGCGTCCTCCCCCAGACCCGGCGGGCGAAGCGCAACCGGTTCCATGCGTCGCGACGGACGCGCAAATGACAAAGGTGTAACGCTTCCCGGCTCGGACCGGAGGTGTAAGAAGCCGCCAAACACGCGCGGGCGACCCCGCGCGGCTTGGGAGAGATGCTCTAGATGACGTTCCGACCGTTCTGGCTGGCGGCTGCTTCCGTCGCCGCCCTGATCTCGGCCTGCGCCACGACGCCGGCCGCCCCGCCGCAGGCCGAGGCGCCTGCGCCCGCGCCGGCCCCCGAACCCGCCCGCCCGAAGGCCCAGGTCGGCGCGTTCGGCTTCGACGTTTCGGGCATGGACGCCTCGGCGGCCGCCGGTGACGACTTCTTCCGCTACGCCAACGGCAAGTGGGCCGAGCGGACGGAGATCCCGGCCGACCGCTCGAACATCACCAGCTTCGCCGCGATCGCCGAGACCGCGGCCCAGCGCACGCGCGCCATTATTGAGGACGCCGCCGCCCAGAACGCCGCCGAAGGCTCCGAGGCGCGCAAGATCGGCGACTACTTCGGAAGCTTCATGGACGAGGCCCGGATCGAGCAGCTGGGGATCGCCCCGGTGAAGCCCGAGCTGGACCGGATCTACGCCGTCCGCACCCGCAAGGACCTGTCGCGCGAACTGGGCCTGACGCTGCGCGCCGATGTCGATGCGCTGAACGCCACCGACTTCTACACCGATCGCCTGTTCGGCCTCTGGGTGGCCGAGGACCTGAACGACACCACCAAGTACCGGCCCTACCTGATGCAGGGCGGCCTCGGCATGCCCGACCGCGAATACTACCTCGGCGACAGCGCCCGCTTCCGCGAGTTGCGGACCAAGTACCAAGCCCACGTCGCGGCCATGTTCAAGCTGGCCGGCTACGATCAGCCGGACGCCCGCGCCAAGCGCGTGATGGACCTTGAGACCGCCATCGCCCGTGCGCATTGGACGGTGGACGACACCGCCAACGTCCAGAAGGCCAACACCGTCTGGAGCCGCGCCGAGCTTGCGAAGAAGGCCCCCGGCATCGACTGGGACGCGTTCCTCGCCGCCGCGGGTCTGCAGGACCAGGAGCGCTTCGGCGCCTGGCAGGATACCGCCATCGCCGGCATCGCCAGGCTCGTCGGCGCCCAGCCGCTCCAGGCCTGGCGGGACTACCTGGCCTTCCACGCCATCGAGCGAGGCGCGCCGTTCCTGTCCAAGGCCTTCGTCGACGAGCACTTCGCCTTCAACGGCCAGGCGCTCACCGGCCAGCCGCAGCAGCGCGAGCGCTGGAAGCGCGGCGTCGACAACACCAGCACGGCCCTGGGCGAGGCCGTCGGCAAGCTCTACGTGCAGCGGCATTTCAGCCCTGAGGCCAAGGCCGAGCTCCAGCGGATGGCCGACAATGTGCTGAAGGCCTTCGGCCAGCGCATCGACCGCCTGGACTGGATGAGCGCCGAGACCAAGGCCGAGGCCAGGAAGAAGCTCGCCAACTTCCGCGTCTACGTCGGCTATCCGGACAAGTGGCGCGACTACTCGGGCCTTGAAGTCGTGCGCGGCGACGCCTACGGCAACCAGTACCGCGCCGACCTCTTCGAATACCGCCGCAACCTGGCCAAGCTGGGCAAGCCGGTGGACCGCGAGGAGTGGTTCATGACGCCCCACACGGTGAACGCCCTGTTCGCCCCCTCGCAGAACTCGATCATCTTCCCGGCCGGCATCCTGGAGCCGCCGTTCTTCGACCTGAACGCCGACCCGGCGGTGAACTACGGCGCCATCGGCGGCGTCATCGGCCACGAGGTCAGCCACGGCTTCGACGACCTGGGCGCCCAGTTCGACGCCAACGGCAACCTCCGCAACTGGTGGAAGCCGGAGGACCTGGCCCGCTTCAAGGCCGAGGCCAAGAAGCTGGCCGACCAGTACAGCGCCTATGAGGCCCTGCCGGGACTGAACCTGCGGGGCGAGCAGGTGCTGGGTGAGAACATCGCCGACGTGGCCGGCCTGGCCACCGCCTACGACGCCTATCACCTGTCGTTGGGCGGCGCCGCGCCCCGGACCATCGACGGCTTCAGCGCCGACCAGCGCATCTATCTGGGCTGGGCCCAGATTTACCGCGCCAAGTACCGCGATGAGGCCCTGCGCCGCGCCGTCATCACCGGCGTCCACTCGCCGGGCCCGTGGCGGGCGCTCACCGTCCGCAACCAGGACCCCTGGTACCCGGCGTTCAACGTCCAGCCTGGCCAGAAGCTGCACCTGGCGCCCGCCGACCGGGTGAAGATCTGGTAGTCGAAAGGGTCACGGACGCCCTCGATCCTAGGATCGAGGGCTACCGCGCCGTCCGCGAGCGCGACCTGGTGGGGCGGGACGGCCTGTTCGTCGCCGAGGGCCGCGTCGTCCTGGAGAAGGCCGTTCGCGCCATTCCCGACCGGATCGTCTCGGTGCTGGTCGCCGAGAAGCGCCTCGACGGCCTGGGCGGGCTTGCCGCCCAGCTGCCGTCCGGGACGCCGGTCTACGCCGCCTCGCAAGCCGTGATGGACGCCATCGTAGGCTTCCCGATCCATCGCGGCATCCTCGCGCTCGGCCGGCGGCCGGAACGCGACGCTTCCGGACTGCTCGCGGGTTTGCCGGCCCGGACCCTGGTGGTCGGCCTCTCGGCCATCGCCAACCACGACAACATGGGTGGGATCTTCCGCAACGCCGCGGCCTTCGGCGCCGACGCGGTCGTCCTCGACGCCGCCTGCTGCGACCCGCTGTATCGCAAGGCCATCCGCGTCAGCGTCGGCGCGGCGCTCACCGTCCCCTTCGCGCGCCTTCCGCCCGGCGCGGACCTCGCCGCCACGCTCGCAGGCGCGGGGCTCGAGGTTCTGGCGCTTAGCCCCCGCGGCGAAATCCACCTCCCGGACCTGGCTCCGCCGCCGCGCGCGGCTGCGCTTTTTGGAGCCGAAGGGCCGGGCCTCCCCGACGAGGTGCTGGCGCGCGTCCGCACCGTCCGCATCGCCATGGCGGGCGGCTTCGATTCGCTGAACGTCGCCACGACCAGCGGCATCGTCCTGCACCACCTGGCGGCCCGCCGGGCGATCTAAAGTCAGGGTTAACCTCGGCCTCGCAAACTGGCGGCTCGTGGGCGACACGCCCGCAGGGGGAGACGCATGGGCCGCAAGACGCGCAGCGTCGCGGGACAACCCGCTGGGCTCGAGCAATCGGGCCCGGTGTTCGACCGCGCCACGCGATTGGCCCGCACCCTGTTCGGTCCCGTCGAGGCCCAGATCACCCTGATGCACGGCGCCGAGGTGTGGCGCAGCCGCGGCGACAAGCGCGCCGTCGCCGGCGAGGCCGCGGGCGTCCGCCAGGTGATGACCTCGGGCGAGCTCCTCTGGGTCGAGGACTGCCGGCTCGACGCCCGATTCCGCGACGATCCGGTCGTGGCCGGCGCGCCCTTTGTCCGCTTCTTCGCCGGTGCGCCCATCCGGCTGGAGGACGGCACGACGCCGGGCGCCATCTGGGTCGCCGGCCTGGAGGTCCGCCCCTACGACCGCAGCCTGGCCAACCGCCTCCAGGACCTGGCCGACTTCGTGGCCGACGAATGGACCCGCGTGCGGGCCAAGGATGCTCGCTCCACCTACGAGCGGACGCTGTCGGCGATCATCGACGCCCTGCCGATCTCGCTCGTGCTCACCGATCGCGAGATGCGGGTGCTCTACGCCAGTCCGCCCTGGATCGAGGCCCGAGGCCTTTCGGGTCGGCAGGTGATCGGCAAGACGCTGTACGAGCTGCGTCCCGACATCTTCGAACAGTGGCGCGCCGGGCTGGAACAGTCCGTCGCGGGCGGCAAGGGCTACCGCATCGAACGCCACCAGTTGCCGCGCGCCGACGGCCCTCCCGAGTGGGTGAAGGTCGAGGTGACGCCCTGGCGCGACACGAATGGTGACGTGGGCGGCATGATCATGGCCTCCTACGACATCACCGCCATGGTCGAGGCCCTGGAGCGGACCGAGCGCTCGGAGGAGCGCCTGAAGCTCGCCATGGAGATCGCCGAGATCCATGTCTACGAGATGGACTACGTCCGGCGCGAGCTGGTGAAGGTCGGCGCCGAGGACAGCTTCTTCCAGACGCCGAACACCTTCCGCTCACTGGCGCGCGACATCTGGAGCTCCATCGACCCGCGCGACCGTGCTGCGGTGAAGGCGGCGTGGGAACGGCACGTCGCCGATGGCGAGCCCTACTATCCCGAGTACCGCGTCGCCCGTTCCGACGGGCAGGAGATGTGGGTCGCGGGCACCGCCCGCGTGATCACCGACGAGGCGGGCCGCGTGCTGCGCCTGATCGGCGCGATGCAGAACATCACCACGCGCAAGGCCCAGGAGTACGCCCTGGTTCGCGCCAAGGAGGAGGCCGAGGCCGCCAACCGGGCGAAGAGCGCCTTCCTGGCCACGATGAGCCACGAGATCCGCACCCCGCTCAACGGCGTGCTTGGCATGGCCCAGGCGATGGCGGCCGACGACCTGACGCCGCCCCAGCGCGAACGCCTAGACGTGATCCGCCAGTCGGGAGAGAGCCTGCTGGCCATCCTCAACGACGTCCTTGACCTCTCCAAGATCGAGGCGGGCAAGCTGGAACTGGAAGAGGCCGAGTTCGACCTGCAGGAGCTGGCCCAGACGGTCCACGCCACCTTCGCCGCCGTGGCCGACGCCAAGGGCCTCGATTTCGAGCTGGCCGTCGAGCGAGGCGCCCGCGGCGTCTACCGGGGCGACCCGATCCGCGTGCGCCAGATCCTCTGGAACCTGGTCTCCAACGCACTGAAGTTCACGGACCGCGGCGGCGTCCGGGTGCGTGTCGCCGGCAAGCGCGGCGCCCTGGTCTTCGAGGTCGCCGACACCGGCATCGGCATCGCGCCCGAGCAACTGGTCCACCTCTTCCGCAAGTTCGAGCAGGCCGACGCCTCGACCACCCGCCGGTTCGGCGGCACGGGCCTGGGCCTGGCCATCTGCCGCGAGCTGACCGAGTTGATGGGCGGCGAGATCTCCGCCACCAGCGCACGCGGGCACGGTGCGACCTTCACCGTCCGCCTGCCGCTCGCCAAGGCCCCGCGCCGGGCCGCCGCGCCGAAGCGCACCGCGGCCGAGACGCGCGAGGCCGCCCCTGACCGGCCGCTCCGCGTCTTGGCGGCCGAGGACAACCCGATGAACCAGCTGGTGCTCAAGACCCTGCTGGCCCAGGTGGGCGTCGAGCCTGTGATCGTCCCCGACGGCCGCGAGGCCGTGGCCGCCTGGGAGCGCGAGCCGTGGGACGTGATCCTGATGGACATCCAGATGCCGGTGATGGACGGCCCCACCGCCACGACCCTGATCCGCACCCGCGAGATCGCCCTGCGCCGGCCGCGCACGCCGATCGTGGCGCTGACCGCGAACGCCATGAGTCACCAGGTGGCCGAGTATGCCGACGCCGGCATGGACGGCTACGTCGCCAAGCCGATCGAGGCCGCGCGTCTCTACGAGGTCCTGCAGGCGGCGCTGGAGCAGTCGGAGGCCGCCACGGCCTCCGCGGCCTGACCGCTCTCGTTCCGACGCGAATTCCGGAGGCCCTTCCCGACGCGGCGGAGAGGTGCGCCGTGCGGGCTGAAGGGCCTCCGGGGGGGACTTAGGCGGCGAGCGCCTGGGGCTCGCCGAACTGATAGGCGGACACCACCACGTCCATGACGGTGTCGCGGAAGACGGCGCGTGCGGGCTCCCCCTTGGCCGCGCCGGCGACCACAAAGATCGGCGCCAGATGCTCCTCGCGCGGGTGCGCCAGCCGGCCGTTCGGCGCCTCGATCCATCGGGCCAACGCCGCCGGATGCTGCACCGCCGCGCTCAGCCAGGCGTCGAACTCCGCCGAGGCCTGGGTATAGGCGGGGGAGAAGCCGCGCATGTTGTGCCAGCTCATGCCCGAGCCCACGATCAGCACGCCCTCATCCCGCAGCGGCGCCAGCGCGCGGCCCGCCGCCAGGTGCAGGGCTGGATCCAGGCTGGCCTGGAGCGAGAGCTGCACGACGGGGATGTTGGCCTCGGGCGTCACCAGCTTCAGGGGCACGAACACCCCATGATCCCAGCCGCGCTCCCGGTCCTCGTCCGACGCCAGGCCGGCCTGGTCCAGCAGGGCCCGGACCCGGGTCGCCAGCTCTGGCGAGCCTGGCGCCGGGAAGGTCAGAGCATAGGTGTGCTCGGGGAAGCCGTAGTAGTCGAAGATCAGCTGGGGCCGGGCGCCCGAGCCCACGGTAAAGACCGGCGCCTCCCAGTGCCCCGAGACGACAAGGATCGCCCGAGGCCGCTCCGCCAGGCCAGCCACCAGGCCGCGGAGGAAAGCCTCCGTCCGCGCCCAGGTGTCGGCCGGCCCGCGGGTCCACTCCATGAAGAAGCAGGGGCCCGCCCCGTGGGGGATGAAGAAGGCCGGCTGCCGCATGGCCTCAGGCCGCCTTGGCCACGGGAGCGTCGGCCAGGATCTTCTCGATCCAGGCGGCGAACGCCTGGCCGAAGGCCTTCAGGAACTCGGCCGTGCCTTCGTTGATCAGCTCGCCGCTTGCGCCGAACAGCGCATAGGCGTTGCCGATGTAGGCCTCGTTGGTCAGCAGCGGCACGTTCAGGAAGGCCAGCGACTGGCGCAGGTGATGGTTCGCGCCGAAACCGGCCAGCGCGCCCGGCGAGACGCTGATCACCGCGCCCGGCTTGCCGTCCCAGACGCTCGCGCCGTAGGGCCGCGAGCCCACGTCGATGGCGTTCTTCAGCACGCCAGGGACCGAGCGGTTGTATTCCGGGGTGGCGAACAGGACCGCTTCATGGGCTGCGACCTCGTTGCGGAACCGGACCCACTCGGCGGGCGGCGCAGCCTCCAGGTCTTGGTCGAAGTGCGGCAGGTCGCCGATTTCGACGATGTCAAACTTCAGGTTGGGCGTCAGGGCGGCGAGCGCCTGGGCGACCTTGCGGGTGGCC
>NZ_JAPSKZ010000130.1 GCF_031181185.1 Phenylobacterium sp.
GGTTGGGTGTTCATGCCTCCCATATGGCGCCGCGCCACACCCTCGCGCTAGCCTTGCCTGCAATGAGTCTGAAGGACTGGGTGAAGGGCCGTGTCGCGGCCATGGACGCGGCGGCCCAGCCCTGGGCCCGGCGCTCGCGGCTGAACGCGGCCGCCTACGAGTTCCTGCTGTTCGGCCTGAAGCAGGCGTGGGCCTGCCTGTTCGGCGGGGCCATGCTCGCCCTGCTGCTGGCGACGAAGTTCTGGTGGCCCGAGGCCGCGCCGATCGCCCGCTACGACTTCCTGGTGCTGGGCGCGCTGGCCATCCAGGCCTTCATGCTGCTGACCAGGCTCGAGCGCTGGGACGAGGCGGTGGTGATCCTGATCTTCCACGTGGTCGGCACGGCCATGGAGGTGTTCAAGACGGCCCAGGGCTCGTGGATCTATCCCGAGGCCAGCCTGCTGCGGATCGGCGGCGTGCCGCTGTTCTCAGGCTTCATGTACGCGGCGATCGGCAGCTACATCGCGCGCATCTGGCGGCTGTTCGAGGTGCGGTTCGAGAACTATCCGCCGCTGTGGGCGCCGTGGCTGCTGGCGCTGCTGGCCTATGCGAACTTCTTCACCCACCACTATGTCGTGGACATCCGCTGGGGCCTGTTCGCGTTCTCAGTGGCGATCTTCTGGCGGACCTGGTTCACCTTCACGGCGGACCTGGCGACGCGGCGGATGCCGATGATCGCAGGCGCCCTGCTGGTGGCGCTGTTCATCTGGATCGCCGAGAACCTCGGCACCTTCGCCAGCGCCTGGATCTATCCCGAGCAGAGGGACGGCTGGCGGATGGTCGGCTTCAGCAAGCTGGGCAGCTGGTACCTGCTGATCATGCTGAGCTTCGTGCTGGTCAGCCTCGTCCACCGTCCGGAGCGGGCGGACGAGGCCTGAGGCTTATTTCCGGTTCACGAAGTCCAGGAAGCGCTGGCGCAGCGTGGGATCGGTCTTGAAGACGCCGGTGAACTGGGTGGTGATCGTCGAGACGTGGCGGTGGTGCACGCCGCGGGTGGTCATGCACTGGTGGGCCGCGTCGATCAGCACGGCGACGCCGGCAGGGCGCAGGCTGTCGGTGATGGCGTCGGCGATCTGCTGGGTCATGGTCTCCTGGGTCTGGAGACGGCGGGCGAAGATCTCGACCACCTTGGCCAGCTTGGAGATGCCGACCACGCGGTTCGTCGGCATGTAGGCGACGTAGGCCTTGCCCAGAAACGGCGCCATGTGGTGCTCGCAGTGGCTCTCGACCTCGATGTCGCGGAGCATGACGATGTCGTCGTAGCCCTGGACGTCCTCGAAGGTGCGCGACAGCTCCTTGGCGGGATCGAGCTGATAGCCCTCGAACCATTCGGCGTAGGCGTCGACCACCCGCTTGGGCGTGTCGATCACACCTTCGCGGCGGGGATCGTCGCCCGCCCAGGCGATGAGCGTGCGGACGGCCTCCATGGCCTCCTCGCGCGTCGGGCGCTTCACCGGTTCGAGGTCGTTGTCTTCGGTCCCGATGAGGGTCCGGTCGCGAGAAACGGCGTCCATAGAGAGCGGTCTTCCCAAGGGCTGAGTTGCGCCGGGACGAAGGCCCCGGAAATGACGCGTGCCACCCTGTCTTCACACGGAAGGGCGCGGCGTGGCGTCCCGTCCGGGCGATCTGTATATGGGTCCCGAGCCCCCACCGGCAACCTTGCCGCAGCGTTAGCGTGACAATGACCCTCGCCCTTTACGACACCATGGCCCGCGAGAAGCGGCCCTTCGCGCCCCAGGATCCCGAGCGGGTGACGATGTATGTGTGCGGGCCGACGGTCTACAACTACGCCCACATCGGCAACTTCCGGCCCGTGGTGGTCTTCGATCTGCTGTTCCGGGTGCTGCGCGAACTCTACGGCGAAGACGCCGTGGTCTATGCCGCCAACGTCACGGACGTGGACGACAAGATCAATAAGAAGGCCGCCGATGAGGGCGTGCCGATCAACGTGATCACCGACCGCTACCTCGAGGCCTACAACGCCGACGCCGCGGCGCTGGGCGCCCTTCGGCCCACGTTCCAGCCGCGCGTGACCGAGACGATGGACGCCATCGTCGGCATGATCGGCCGGCTGGTGGAGAACGGCGCGGCCTATGCGGCCGAGGGCCATGTGCTGTTCTCGACCGAGAGCTTCCCCGATTACGGCAAGCTGTCCGGCCGCCCGCTGGAGGACCTGATCGCCGGGGCGCGCGTGGACGTCGCGCCTTACAAGAAGGACCCGCGCGACTTCGTGCTGTGGAAGCCGTCTAAGCCGGGCGAGCCCGAGTGGGAGAGCCCCTGGGGTCCGGGACGGCCCGGCTGGCACATCGAGTGCTCGGCGATGATCGAAGACGCGCTGGGTCTGCCAATCGATATCCACGGCGGCGGCATCGACCTTGTCTTCCCGCACCACGAGAACGAACTGGCCCAGGGCGTCTGCGCTGGCCACAGCCACGAGTACGCCCGCTACTGGCTGCACAACGGCTTCCTCAACATGGCCGAGGAGAAGATGAGCAAGAGCGTCGGCAACGTCGCGCTCGCCCACGACCTCCTGAAGACCTATCCGGGCGAGGCCCTGCGCTGGGCGCTGTTGAGCGGCCACTACCGGCAGCCGCTGGAGTGGACCGACACGCTGATCGAACAGGCCAAGAGCGCGCTGGACCGCCTGTACCGGACGCTGGACGACAGCCTGCGTGAGGCCGGCGGCGAGTTCGACGAGCCGGCGGTCGCGCCCGAGGTGGCCCGCGCGCTGCACGACGATCTCAACACGCCGTCCGCCATGGCCGCCCTGTTCCAGCTCTCGGACGAGCTGCGCGCGGCGATCGGCAAGAAGGACAAGGGGGCGGCGGCCCGGGCCCGGGCGCGCCTGGTGGGCTCCGCCAACCTGATGGGCTTCCTGACGAAGGATCCGCAGGCCTGGTTCCAGGCCGGCGCCGATGACGACCTGAAGACGAGAGTGGAAGCACTGATCGCCGCCCGGCAGACGGCCCGCGCCGAGAAGAACTGGCCCGAGGCCGACCGCATCCGCGCCGAGCTCGCCGCGTTGAACGTCGAGGTGATGGACGGCCCGTCCGGCGCCACCTGGCGCATCAAGGAGCAAGCCTGATGGCCTTCAAGGCCCCCGAACTGAAGTCGCAGCCTTTCGGGCGCGGGGGCGGCATGGGCCCCAAGACCATGAGCCTGAAGACCGAGGGCAAGCCGCCGCCGCCCAAGGCGCCGCGCGGCTACCGCATCGAGGACCGGATCGGCATCCAGGCGCCGGCCGAGGTGATCTGGGAGGTGGTCTACGACCTGGACCGCTGGAGCGAGTGGAACCCGACCTATCCCAAGGCCGCCGGCGTCATCCGCATCGGGGAGCCGCTGACGCTCACCCTGGCGCTGCCGGGACAGGCCCAGCAGGAGATCCGGCCGCGGGTTCTGGAGTGGGTGCCCAACGAGCAGCTGCACTGGCAGCTGTCGATGCTGGGCGGGATGATCAAGACCCTGCGGTATATCGAGATCCAGCAGCTCGCCGAGGCAGGCTGCATCGTCGACAACGGCGAAATCTTCGGCGGCCTGATGGGGCCGTCGCTGGGTCGGCGCATGTCGGGTCCTGTCCGCCGCGGCTTCCGCGCCATGAACGAGGCCTTAAAGGCCCGGGCCGAGACCCTCTGGCAGGAGCGGCGGAGCTAGCCATGATCCGCCGCCGGCCATTGCTGGGCGGGATGGCGGCGGCGCTGGCGGCTGGACCGGTCGCGGGGCAGCCCTCGTACGACGCCGCGCGCCGGCGGATGGTCGGCAACATCCAGCAGCTGGCCGCGGCCGGCGCGCTGGGCGGTCCCCGGCGGCTGAGCCCGGCCGTACTGGACGCCCTGCGCACCGTCCCGCGGCATCGCTTCGTGCCGCGCGACCTGGAAGGCGAGGCTTACGGCGATACGCCCCTGCCTATCGGCCACGGCGCCACGATTTCCCAGCCGTTCATGGTCGCCATCATGACCGACCTCCTGCAGGCGCGGTCCGACTGGAAGGTGCTCGAGGTAGGCACGGGCTCGGGTTACCAGGCGGCGGTCCTGGCGGCGCTGGGCGCCCAGGTGTTCACCATCGAGATCGTGCCCGAACTCGCTCGGACCGCCGAGGCGCGGCTCGCCGCCCTTGGCTACCGGGGCGTGCAGGTCCGGGCCGGCGACGGTTACAAAGGCTGGCCCGAGGCCGCGCCCTTCGACGGCATCCTCGTGACCGCTGGCGCGACGCACGTGCCGACGCCCCTTGTCGAGCAGCTGAAGCCGGGCGGCCGGATGGTGATACCCGTCGGGCCGAGCCAGCAGCTGCAGCAGCTGACGGTGGTCACCAAGGACGCCAGGGGCGCCGTCCGCACGACGCGGCTGGGGCCTGTGTTGTTCGTGCCCCTTCAGGAAGACGCACGCCGGAGGTGAGCCTCAGCCGTCGTACTTCAGCCCCGTCACCGGCTGGGCGGCCTCGTAGGCCTCCTTGGTCGAGGGCAGGCTGGCGTCGTGGGAGATCTTCCACGTCCCGTCCGGCTCGCGGCGGGCGGTGAGCAGGAACTTGCTGTAGCGGACCTGCTCGGCGCCGTCGGTCCCGCGCTTCATGGCGGTGCGGTAGTAGCCCATGTCGATGGCGGTGTTCCCCGCCAGGGTGCGGCGGGCGACCCGGTAGCTGATGGTCATCGCCACCTGGTCCGTCTTCAGGCGCTCGGCCGAGCCGCGCATCAGGCCGTGCAGGCGCTCGCCCTGGTCGATGGGGCCGGGGTTGGGCGGCAGGTAGGCGGCGTCGGCGGTGTAGGCCCGGCGCGACATCTCGGGATCGTGGACGCGGATGCCTTCGGCGATCCGGTCGTAGATGGCGTTGACGTCGGCGTTCACGTCGGCAGCGGCGGGGGTGGCGGCGAAGACGGCCAGGACGGCGGCGCAGGGCGCGAGGCGATTCATCGGAACTCCTAGAAATGCGGAGCGCCGAACCTAGACGCGGCCCACGGCCAAGCCAGTTAGGATTTTGTCACGTTCCGGGCGGCGGCGGCGCATCCTCTAGGACCGGCGGCTCCTCGTCGGGCTCGGCCGGTGGGACGTCCAGCTCCTCGGGGCGGACCTGCGGCGCGGGCGTCAGAATGGCAGGCTCCTCGCCGGGGATCGGCGGCGCCTCCAGCGGCGGGGGCTCGCCCAGGCCGAGATCAGGCAGGGTCGTCAGACCTTCGTCCGAGAAGGTCTCCAGGTCCAGCAGGGGCACGTCCTGCACTTCCGCGGGCGCCTTGAAGTCCTCGCGGCGCATGGCGAAGGCCATGAAGTCGCGGAAGATCTGGGCTGGCAGCATTCCGCCCGTGACGCGGCGCATCGGCTGGTTGTCGTCGTTGCCGACCCAGACGCCGACCACCAGGTCGCCGGCGAAGCCCACGAACCAGGCGTCGCGATAGTCCTGGCTGGTGCCGGTCTTGCCGTAGACGCCCGGGCCGGCGTTCGCCGCCGTCCCCGTGCCGCGTCGAACCACGTCCTGCAGCATCAGGAGGAGGCCGTCGCGCTCGCGTCGCGCCAGCGGGCGACCAGGGGCGGGCTCTTCCGTCAGGAGACCGCGGGGGCGCACCGGCGCCTGGCCTGCGGCGATGCCGGCGTAGGCGGCGGTGAGGTCCAGCAGGGTCATCTCGCCGGTCCCGAGCGCCAGGGTCGCGTCGTTGGGCAGGGGGGCGGTGACGCCCAGGTCGCGAGCGGCCTCGATCACCGCGCCGGGGCCGACCTGCTGGATAAGGCGGGCGGCGGCGACGTTGCTGGATCGGGCGAAGGCGTCGCGCAGCGGGACCGGGCCGCCGGCGTAGCGGCCCTCGTGGTTCTCAGGCGCCCAGCCGCCGATGGTCACCGGCTGGTCGAGGACCAGACTGTCGGTCGAAAGGCCGCGCCGCAGCGCCGCCATGTATACGAACGGCTTGAAGGCCGAGCCGGGCTGGCGTTCGGCCTGGGCCGCGCGGTTGAACTGGCTCTTCCGGTAGTCGAGGCCGCCGACCATGGCCACCACGCGGCCGTCGGTTCGCATGGCCACCAGCGCGGCCTGGCTGGCGTTATAGGCGCCCGCGCCCGCCATGACGCGCCGGATGGAGTTCTGCGCCTGTCGCTGCAGCGCCGAGTCCAAGGTTGTCCAAACCTCCACCTCGCCGTAGGCGCGGTTGAAGGCCTGCTTCACCTGCGGCGAGATCCAGTCGGCGAAGTAGGAGCCGACCGGCAGGCTGGCGCGGCCTTCGCGGACCTTCACCCGCCGCAGCGCGCGCCGCGCCTCGGCGTCGGTGATCATGCCCGCGTCCACCATGGAGGCGAGGACCACCTGGGCTCGCTCGCGCGCAGCCTCGAAGTCGGCGGTGGGCGCCAGCCGCGTGGGGGCCTTCACGACGCCCGCCAGCATGGCCGCCTCGCCCAGGGTGAGCTGCTCGGGCGCCTTGTCGAAGTAGTGGCGAGCGGCGGCCCGCAGGCCGAACACCCCGTCGCCGAAATACACGCTGGAAAGGTAGCGCGAGAGGATTTCGGCCTTGCTGAGCCGCAGCTCGAGATACACGGCGATCACCGCTTCCTGCGCCTTGCGGCGCAGGCTGCGCTCGTTGGAAAGGAAGGCGTTCTTGGCCAGCTGCTGGGTGATGGTGGAGCCGCCCTGCCGCACTTCGCCACTGCGGGCGTTGGTGACGAGCGCGCGGCCGATGGCCCGCAGGTCCAGGCCCATGTGATGGTTGAAGCGCCGGTCCTCGATGGCGATGAACGCGCTGGTGACGTGGGCCGGCAGGCGGGCCGCGTCGACGGGGGCCTCCTTGTAGGAACCGCGCCTCGCGAACGGCTTGCCGTCGGCGGTGATCAGCACCAGCGTGGGCGCGCCCAGCGGCTCCAGCGCCCGGCTGAGCGGCAGGGCCCAGGTGAGCCAAAGAAACAGCAGCGCGAGGAGCGCCGCCGCGCCGCCCGTGACCTGGACGCGCCGGCGTCGCCACCAGGGCCGGGGCTCGGGGGCAGCCTCGGGGGCCTGCGGCTCCGCGGCCAGGGTCGTGCTCATGCGTGGGAACTCGGAACTCAAGGGTCCTGCGACAACGGGGACCGGCCTTCCGGGTTCTCCGGCGGCTTTCGGATTTGACAGAGCGCCTGTCGATGCCGACCTAAGGTCCGCCATGATCGACGACCTCTATTCGGCGAAGCTCCTGCGGCTGGCGGCGGAAATCCCCCACGCCGGGCGCCTCGCCGCGCCCGAGGGGACGGCCGAGAAGGTGTCCAAGCTGTGCGGCAGCCGGGTCGTGGTGGACGTGAGGGTCGACGGCGACCGCGTGGCCGACTTCGCTCAGGACGTGAAGGCCTGCGCCCTGGGCCAGGCGGCGGCCTCGGTATTGGGCCGCCACGTGCTGGGCACGAGCCTCTCCGAGCTGGAACTGACGGCGGCGCAGTTCCGTGCTATGCTGAAAGACGGCGGACCTCCGCCGGAAGGACGTTTTGCGGATCTGGCCATGCTCGCGCCCGTGAAGGATTACCCGGCCCGCCATACCTCGACGCTGCTGGCGTTCGAGGCGGCGACCGAGGCTGTCCGCAAGGCGCTGGACGCCACGGGCGGGACGCGAACTAGCCCCGCCGGCGCGGCGTGATCCTCTCAGCTTGATCCTAGGGAGGCCCCGGCGTAACGCAGGGCCCTTCGAACAAGCCAGTCAGCCGCCGGCATGAGTTTCTACGAGAGCTGCGTCAAAGGCGCTTTGCGCGCCTACAAGCTGACGCTTTCGCCGCTGATCGGGCGGCAGTGCCGGTTCGCCCCGACATGCTCGGAGTACACGGCGGAAGCCCTGATCAGCCATGGCCCCTGGCGGGGCGGCCTTCTGGGCCTGCGCCGGGTGTGCCGATGCCATCCCTGGGGGCCGTCGGGCTGGGACCCGCCGCCGCCTCCGACCCGGACCAAGTTGGACTCATGATCGACCTGATTTTCCCCGACGGCTCCAAGCGCTCGTTCGACGCGGGCGTCACGGGCCGTGAGATCGCCGCCGGCATCTCCAAGAGCCTCGAGAAGAAGGCCATCCTCGTGAAGGTGGACGGCGAGCTGCTCGACCTCGACCGGCCGCTCGAGAAGGGCGGCGCGTTCGAGATCCTGACGCGCGAGTCGCCTGAGGCGCTCGAGACGATCCGCCACGACGTCAGCCACATCCTGGCGGAGGCGGTGCAGGAGCTGTTCCCCGGCACGCAGGTGACCATCGGTCCTGCGATCGAGGACGGCTTCTACTACGACTTCGCCCGCGACGAGCCGTTCAGCCTGGACGACCTGGCCAAGATCGAGCAGCGCATGAAGGAGATCGTCGACCGCGACGAGCCCATCAGGCGCGAGGAATGGGATCGAGACGAGGCGATCCGTCACTTCCGCGAGATCGGCGAGGAGTACAAGGCGCAGATCATCGAGAGCATCCCGGTGGGCGAGAAGATCACGGTCTATCGCCAGGGTCAGTGGAAAGACCTGTGCCGCGGGCCGCACCTGCCGTCGACGAAGCACGCCGGCAAGGCGTTCAAGCTGACGAAGCTGGCGGGCGCCTACTGGCGCGGCGACCACCGCAATCCCCAGCTCCAGCGGATCTACGGCACGGCCTGGGCGTCGGAAGCCGAGCTCGAAGCCTACATCCAGCGCCTGGAGGAGGCCGAGAAGCGCGACCATCGCAAGCTCGGCCGCCAGATGGACCTCTTCCACATGCAGGAAGAGGGCAAGGGCATGGTGTTCTGGCACGAGAAGGGCCTGACGCTGTGGCGCACGGTGGAGAGCTATGTGCGCCGGCGGCTGGACGCGGCCGGCTATCAGGAGGTCCGCACGCCGCAGGTCCTGGACCGGGTCTTCTGGGAGAAGTCCGGCCATTGGGACAAGTACCGGCCGAACATGTTCGTCTGCGAAACGGAGGAGGGCGAGGAGCTCTCCCTGAAGCCGATGAACTGCCCGGGCCACGTGCAGATCTTCAAGTTCGGCCAGAAGAGCTACCGCGACCTGCCGCTGCGCATGGCCGAGTTCGGCGCCTGCCATCGCTATGAGCCGTCGGGTTCGCTGCACGGTCTGATGCGGGTGCGGGCGTTCACCCAGGACGACGCCCACATCTTCTGCCGCGAGGACCAGATCGAGGAGGAGACGGCGCGGTTCATCGAGCTGGCCAACTCGATCCACGCCGACTTCGGCCTGGAGCGCGACCACATCGCGCTGGCGACGCGGCCCGAGATCCGCGCCGGCTCGGACGAGTTCTGGGACAAGGCCGAGGCCCAGATGCTGTCGGCGGCGCGCAAGGCGGGCGTGGAGCCGGTGATCGCCGAAGGCGACGGGGCGTTCTATGCGCCGAAGCTGGACTGGGTGCTGAAGGACTCGATCGGCCGCACCTGGACGTGCGGCACGATCCAGCTGGACTACGTGCTGCCCGAGCGCCTGGGCGCCGAATATGTGGCCGAGGATGGATCGAAGCAGCGCCCTGTGATGTTGCACCGGGCGATCTGCGGCTCTCTGGAGCGCTTCATCGGCGTGCTGATCGAAAACTACGCCGGCGCCTTCCCCTTGTGGCTGGCGCCCGTTCAGGTTGTAGTGGCGACGATCACGTCGGACGCCGACGACTTCGCGCGGAAGGCCGCCGAAGAGTTGAAGGCCAAGGGACTGCGCGTGGACCTCGACCTGCGCAACGAGAAGATCAACTACAAGATCCGCGAGCACAGCCTCGCGAAGATCCCAGTTATCGCGGTCGTCGGCCGGCGCGAGGCGGAAGAAGGCAAGGTCGCGCTGCGACGTCTGGGTTCAGACGGCCAGCAGATCCTCCCGCTGTCCGAGGCGGCGAACGCACTTGCCTTGGAGGCGAGTCCGCCCGATCTTGCCCGTCAAGGTCAGTCCGGGGGGGCGACCGCAGCCAGGGGCGGCGAGAAGGAGGCTGGATGAACGGCATCGCCGCACCCATCGTCGCCGCCGAGCCTGCCTCGATG
Organism: Phenylobacterium sp.; assembly: GCF_031181185.1. Taxonomy (GTDB): domain Bacteria; phylum Pseudomonadota; class Alphaproteobacteria; order Caulobacterales; family Caulobacteraceae; genus Phenylobacterium. The sequence continues at coordinate 9,942 of NZ_JAPSKZ010000130.1, forward strand.
GCCGATGTCCTGCGGCCGCGCCGCAGCGTCTCGGTCGTCATGGTCGTCTACATGACCGGCGAGGCCCTGGCGCAGAGCGTCGAGCGGGTGCTGGCCGACCCGCTCGTCGACGAGTTCGTCATCGTGGACAACGGCTCCGCGCCCGAGGAGGCCCAGCTTCTTCGGGCGCTGGCGGCGCGCGACGACCGCGTGGTGCTGCTCGCCGGCCACGGCAACATCGGCTTCGCCCGAGGCGCGAACCTGGGTGCGCGCAACGCTGCGGGCGACCTGCTGGTGTTCCTGAACCCCGACGCCTTCCTGCAGCCGGGCTGCATCGCCGAACTCGTCCGCGAGATCGAGGGCCGCCCCGTGCCCTGCCTCGTCGGCGGGCGCATC
>NZ_JAPSKZ010000131.1:0-585 GCF_031181185.1 Phenylobacterium sp.
GTTTCCACGCCCAGCTGAGACGCTTCTACTACCCTTACCTCTTCAACGAGCGGCCGTTCGACCGCGCCGACTTCGCCCGCGCCCCGACCTTCCGGCCGCGGACGGAAGGCGCCACGTGGCCGGGCTCGCTGCTCGCCGGCCTCGTGCTCGTCACGCTGCTGGTGGGCGCTGCGGGCCTTCTGCGGCCTCGCCGCCGCCTTGCGCCGCGGCTCGCCAGGGCCTGATCGGATGCCCAGCACCAAGCTTGCGGCCCTGCGGGGCGTGGTCCTCGCTTGCCTGTGCGGCTTGCCCGCCGAGGCCCTGGCCCAGCGGGTCAACGACAACGCCGTGGCCGGCGCCGAGGACGCCTTCGGCGCCAGCATCGGCAACGAGCGCGTCGGCCTCTACAGCAGCAGCGAGGTCCGCGGATTCTCGCCGATCACGGCCGGCAATGTCCGCCTGGAAGGCCTCTACGTCGATCGGCCGGCGTCCTTCACCGACCGTCTGGTCGAGAGCAACGTGGTGCGCGTCGGCCTCGCCGCGCAGAATTACCTGTTCACCGCGCCCACCGGCGTCGTCGACTTCCGCATCCGTCCGGCCGGCGAG
>NZ_JAPSKZ010000131.1:595-10085 GCF_031181185.1 Phenylobacterium sp.
GTGGTCAGCGTGCTCGCGGGCTATGGCCCCATGGGCGGCGGCCGGATCGAGGTGGACGGCCAGTTCCCCCTTGGGGAGACGCTGAGCGTCGCCGCCGGGATCGCCGGTTTCGACGACGAATACGCCAGCGGCTCCGACGCCGTGTTCGGGTCCTATGCTGTCGCCGCGCGATGGCGGCCGGCGGATGACGTCTTGGTCCTGCCGTTCTGGAGCCGGGTCGACGCGTGGGACCGCGAAGCGGCCCCGCTCTACGTCGCCGCGCCCGGGACCCTGCCGCCAAAGGTGGAGCGCCGCCGCTACATCGGTCCGGACTGGGCCGACTACCGGAACGTCGCGACGAACTACGGCGTCCTCGGCCGCGCGCCGTTGCCGGGCGGCTTCGACCTGGCCGCCGGTCTTTTCCGCTCAGTGAACGACACGCGGGAGAACCACGCGCATCTGCTCACCGGCGTCCTGCCCGATGGCTCCGCCCTCCGCCGCATCAGCCGCGACCCGCGTCAGCAGCTCGCCTCCACCAGCGGCGAGCTGCGGGTGAGCCGCGCCTGGGTCGCCGGTGATTGGGCGCACGCGCTCCACGCTTCCTTGCGCGGCCGAAAGCGGGACAGCCTCTATGGCGGCGGCGCCGCTGTCGACTTCGGCCCGACCAACGTGGCCGACGTGATCGATGCGCCGGAACCGGCCTATGTGCTGGGCGCCCGCACCCGCGACGTGGTCGAGCAGTGGACGGGCGGGCTCGCCTACGACGTCCGCTGGCGCGGCCGCGGCTCGCTGATGCTGGGGCTGCAGCGGACGGACTATCGCAAGACCGTGCGCCGCCCCGACGCCGCCGACGCCAAGGTCCATGATCCGGCCTGGCTCTATAACGCCGCCGCCTCCTGGACCCTTACCCCGAACCTCGCGCTCTACGGCAGCGTCGCCCGGGGCCTGGAGGAGAGCGGCGTCGCCCCCGACAGCGCCGCCAACCGGACTCAGGCCTTGCCGGCCATCATCACCGATCAGTGGGACGTCGGCGTCCGCTGGATCCTGCCGCACAATCTGCGCCTGGTGGCCGGCGCGTTCCAGGTGAAGAAGCCGTACTTCGCGCCGGACGAAGCGAATGTCTTCCTGGAGATGGGCGCGGTGCGCCACCGGGGCGTCGAGATGAGCCTGACCGGCTCGCCCGTCGAAGGCCTGACGCTGGTGGCCGGCGCCGTCCTGATGCAGCCGCGGGTGACCGGCGAACCGGTGGCGCAGGGCCGCATCGGACGCGAGCCCGTCGGCCAGACCGAGCGCGTCCTGACGCTCAGCGGGACATGGGCGCTGCCCGTCGAAGGCCTCTCGGCCACCTTCGGCGCCAACCACCATGGCCGCCGCGTCGCCGACCAGCTGAACCACGCCTATGTGCCGGCGGCGACGATCGTCGACCTGGGCCTGCGCTACCGGTTCGACGTCGGCGAGACGCCGGCGTTGCTGCGCCTGCAGGTGACGAACGTCACCAACGAACTCGACTGGAAGGTGATCAGCAGCGGGACCTTCGAGGTGAACGCACCCCGCACGGCGGCGCTATTCCTGACGATTGACTTCTGATGCGCACAGCGACCATCGCCGACGTCACGACCCACAGCGGACACTCACCGCCGCGCCGGCAGCGGAGCCCAACCGCGCCGACTGCCCGCGCGCGGCGCTACCGCCCAGCCGGCAGAGACGAAGCGAGCGAGCGACGCGGCGAGGGCTCTTCCGCGGCGTGGCGCGGGCCAGGAGCCCGCGGGATCGGCCGCTCAGCCCTCCGTCGCGAGCGCCGATCGAAACCTTTCCCGCAGCACCTTCTTGTCGATCTTGCCGGTGGCGGTCAGCGGCACGGGCTCGAACACGACCCTGTCGGGCAGCCACCATTTCACGACACGCTCGGCTAGGAAGGCCAGCACCTCTTGCGCCGTGAGCGACGCCCCCTGGTGGGTCTCGACGACCAGGATCGGGCGCTCCTCCCACTTAGGATGCGGCGCACCCACCACCGCGGCGATACGCACCCCTGGGCAACCGGCGGCGACGTTCTCGAGATCGACCGAACTGATCCATTCGCCGCCGGACTTGATCACGTCCTTGGCCCGGTCGGTCAGCCGCAGGAACCCGTTCGGATCGACCGTGGCGATGTCGCCGGTGTCGAACCAGCCCTCGGCGTCGCAGGCGTCGACCGTCTGCCGGTAATAGCGGCGCACGACCCATGGCCCGCGCACCTGCAGGGCTCCAGGCGTGACGCCGTCCCAGGGAACCTCCCCGCCTGCGTCGTCGACGAGCCGGACCTCGACGCCGTACTGCAGCCGGCCCTGGCGGGTCCAAAGGACCTCCTGCATCTCCGACTCCCCGAGCTCGGCCAGCGCCGGCGTCGGCGATGCGATGACGCCCAGGGGGCACGTCTCCGTCATCCCCCAGATCTGCAGGGTTTCGACGCCGTGGCGGACTTTGAACGCCTCGGCCATGGTCCGCGGCACGGCCGACCCGCCGATCATCACCCGCCGCAAGGCGCGCGGCGTCTGGCCGGTCTGCTCGAGATGGCTCAGGTACATCGTCCAGATGGTCGGGACGCCGCCGGTGAAGGTGACGGCCTCGCCGTCGATCAGCTCGTGGAGCGCCGCCCCGTCCATGCGGTCGCACGGCAGGACCAGCTTCGCGCCGCACAGCGGCGCCACGAACGGCAGCCCCCAGGCCGTGGCGTGATAGAGCGAAGAACACGGCATCACCACGTCGAAGGCCGTGAAGCCGAACGCCGCGTTGAGCCCGGCGCCCATGGCGTGGAGGACCACCGCCCGGTGACTGTAGAGCACGCCCTTGGGGTCGCCCGTCGTGCCGGAGGTGTAGCAGAGGAAGGCCGCCGCGGACTCGGGGAAAACCGGCCAGTCGATGGCGGGCTCTTCCGCCGCGAGCAACGCTTCATAGCAGTCCGCCGCCAGGGCTGCGGACTGCGCGGGCGGCGCGGAGAGTTCGACGAACCGGCGAACTGTCGTCAGGCGCGGTGCGATCCGTTCCACCTGCGCGGCGAGGTTGCGGTCGAAGAACAGCACGCGGCTTTCGGCGTGGTTGATCGTGTACGCGAGCTGCTCGCCCGACAGCCGCGGATTGGCGGTGTGCAGCACGGCGCCGATGCCGGTGACGCCGTAGAACAGCTCGAGATGCCGATGGGTGTTCCATGCCAGCGAGCTGACCCGTTCGCCGGGCGCGACGCCCATGCGCCGCAACGCCCAGGCGGCCTGTGCGGCCCGGCGGGCGACGCCGGCGTAGTCGTATCGCCACAGCGGCTCGTCGACGAGCCTGGACACCACCTCACGCCGCGGGTGCGCCGCGGCCGCGTAGGTCAGGATCGAAGCGATCTGCAGGGGCCGCTCCTGCATCAGTCCCGGGATCATCGACCTCCCCTTTCCCCTAGTCCGGCGCCGACTTTACGGAGCTGCGGCGATCAATCGAGCGGAACTTCGCCGACGTGGCTGACCTGTGGCGGTCCGCCGAAGTGCGGACCCGCCAGCGCGCGCCAGCGGTCGAACGCCGGAGAGCTCCGGAACCGCACGGTGTGGTCCTCCACCGTGTCCCAAGGCGACCACCAGGAGATGCCGCTGAGGCGTCTCGATCGTGCCATCGACCGGAAGCGGGCCTTGAAGTGGGGCTCGAAAGCGGACGTCGAGCGGGCGTGAACGGGCCCGCGTCATCTTGTCGGCGGCGCCAGGTGTTCGACGGGTAGATTCCGCTTCGGCGAGGGCGCGGCCCGCGTCAGCCGCTCGCGAGACTTGACCTCAGGGTGCTGGCGAGCGTGAGCGGATCGAAGGGCTTGCCGATCACGCCGGCGGCGCCCAGGGCGAGGAACCGTTCGCGCTCGTGCGCTTGGATCCGCGCAGTCATGAAGAGGATCGGGCAGTGATCAAACGCCGCCCGTTGCCGGATGCGCTGCAGGACGGTTGGCCCGTCCATGGCTGGCATCGTGGCATCGAGCAGGATGACGTCCGGCTGCACCGCCCCGCCGTCCAGCGCGGCCAGGGCTTCTTGCCCTGACGCCGCGGTGCGGACCTCGATGTCAGGGTCCATCTCCAACGCGTAGGTCGCGACCTCACGCAAGTCCGGCTCGTCTTCGACGTAGAGGACCTTCAGCTTGCTCACGCCGCCAGCTCCAGCCCGGCCCGCGCGCAATCGCTATGCAGCCTGCTCACCGTCCGGGCGAGCTCATCGAGGGAGGTCCTCGACTTCGTCAGGATAGCCTCGATCTGCTCGGTGAGCTGCACCTCCCCGTAGCTGCGCGCCGAGAAGATCACCACCGGCACCGTCCGCCCGTCGGCATGCGTCAAGTCCGGCAGGAGCTCGACGCCAGACCCGTCCGGCAGCCCGATGTCGAGAATCGCGACATCGGGCATCGCCGTCGAAAGGAGCCGGCGAGCGTCTGTCAGGCTCTCGGCCGTCATGACGCGCGCCCGCGCGCCGAACGCTTCGCAGACCAGTCGGCGCAGATCGGCGTCGTCGTCCACATAAAGCACTCGCGGGGGCTCCGTGGACGCTCGCGCGGCCTGGCCGACCGCCGACCTCAGTCGCCCCAGGTCGATCGGCTTCTGGATCCAGTCGACAATGTCCACGCCTTTCGCGACATTTTCCTGCGGGCTCGCGGATATGATTACGACCGGCAAGGCGCGGGTCTCGCTGCGCTCGCGCAGCCGCCCCAGGAAGTCCAGGCCGTTGCCGTCCGGCAAGCGCAGATCCAAGAGAAGCGCGCTGTACCGGTGCGGGCCTCGCAGGGCCGCGTCGGCCGCCGCGAGCGTGTGCACGACGTCGGCCTCGAACCCCTGCATCTCCAGTGCGGCGGAGAGGAACGCCGCCACGTCGACGTCGTCCTCGCACAGCAGCAGTCTTCCGCCGCCCATCTCCGCCGATGCAACTGGCTGCGCCAGGGTCACGGCCAAAGGCAGCTCTACATGGAAGGTGGCCCCCTGCCCTGGCGGCGAGTCGAACCAGATGCGGCCGCCATGGCGCTCGGTGATTTCCTTACAGATCGCAAGGCCGAGCCCTGTGCCGCCCTTCTGCCGGGTGTCCGAGGCGTCGGCCTGTGCAAACTTGCCGAAGATCCGATCACGGAACTCGGCGGAGATCCCCTGGCCGTGATCTCGCACGGAGAACCGCGCGCGCGGTCCCGACGTCGTGACCGCAACTTCGATCTCGCCGCCAGCGGGGGAGAACTTGGCGGCGTTGGACAACAGGTTTGTGAGCACCTGGGTCAGTCGATCGGCGTCGCCGCGGACGATCACAGGGGCGTCCAAATTCGCCGAGCGATAGGAGACGCCGAGATCGGACGCCAGCCCGCCCATGGTCTCGATCGCCCGGGCGGCAAGGTCGCCGAGGTCCACGTCGGCCATGGCGAAGGTCATCGCCCCCGTCTGCATCTTCTCGATGTCCAGGATGTCGTTGATCAGGCGCACCAGGCGGCGGCTGTTGCTCTCGGCGATCGAGATCAGCCGCGACGTGCGCTCCGGCAACGCACCGGCGGCGCCCGAGCCGATCAGCAGGCCAAGGGAACCCGCGATCGAGGTGAGCGGCGTGCGCAGTTCATGGCTGACGGTCGAGATGAATTCGTTCTTGGATCGCTCCAGCCGCCGTCGCTCGGTGCTGTCGCGAAGCACCGCGACGAAATGGACGCCGTCGGGCTGCAAGAGCTCGCCGACATTCACGTCCACGGGCAACTGCCCGCCATTCTTCTGCAGTAGATTGATCTCGTAGACGCGATGGCCGTCGTCCGAACGGGCGTCCAGCAGCCGCTGCACGAGGCTGCGGGGCTCGTTGGGATCGCTGCCGATCAGCATCTGGGCTGGACGGCCGATCAGTTCCGGCTCGCTGTAGCCCAGCATGCGTTCGCCCGCCTTGTTGACGCCCTCGATCCGTCCCTCGCCGTCGAGGGTGATGATGGCGTCCCGGGCGCTGTCCAGGATAGCGCGCCGGCCCTGGGCCTGAGCCTGCGCCTCATCACGACTGGCTTGCAGCGCGGCCTGCGCCTCCTTCATGTAGGTGATGTCCTGCGCCAGGCCGACGACCCGCAGGGTTTCGCCGGAGGCGTCGCGCACCGGGAATCCCCGGTCGGAAATCCAGCGGATCTCGCCGCCGGGACGGATAATCCGGTACTCGGTGCGGTAGCCCTGCGCCTGGTTCTCGAACGCACCGAAGAACGAAGCCCGGTCTTCCGGGTGTATCGCTTCGATCCAAAGCGCTGGGTCGGCGTGCAACTCAGCGGGCGAGCGCCCCCAGACCTTCTGATAGCCGGGGCTCACGTAGTGGATCGCGTCGCCACTCGGGGTACTGATCCAGAACACGTCCTCGACGGTTTCCGCCAGTTCTCGGAACCTTTCCTCACTGGCCCGCGCCGCCTGGTCCGCGGCCTTGAGGTTCGTGATGTCGTGCGCGATGCCCGCGACCCAGGAGACCTTGCCCTCCTCGTCCTCGACCGGATTGCCCACGGCGTGCACCCAGCGCACCTCACCGTCCGACCGAATGATCCGATACTCCAGATCGTAGGCCTGCCAGCCCTGCTGCGTCACCTCGAGCACCCTGGGGAGGTCATCCGGGTGAATGAGCTTCGCCCAGGTGAGCGGGTCCGCCATCAGGTCGGCGAGAAGGCGGCCGGTGAGCTTCTCGAAGCTTGGGCTCATGTAAGCGAACGCGCTGACGTGTGGGTCCGCGATCCACATGACCGCACCCACCGCGTCGCTCAGACGCTCCAGCCGCTCTCGGGTGGCCCGCAGCGCTTGGTCCCGGCGCGTCCGCGCGATAGCGACAGCGGCCAGGTTGCTCATCCGGGATACAAGCGCCAGATCGGCGCCGTCGGTCGCGCGCACGGTGCGGTGGTAGAGGGCGAAAGCGCCAAGGACGTCGCCCGTTTCGTCGAAGATCGGGGTGGATGCGCAGGCGCGTAGACCATGGGCCAGCGCCAGGTCGCGCCATTGATCCCAGAGAGGGTCGACGGCCAGGTCGCTGACCGCCACGGGCCGGCGCAGGTGGGCGGCTGTTCCACATGAGCCGCTCCTCGGCCCGATCGGCACGCCATCGACGGCGGCCATGTAGCCGGGCGGGAGGCCGGGCGCGACGCCGTTGCTCAGGACTTCCCGCGCAGGGTCGCGAAGCAGGATGGAACAGACCGCGCCGGTTTCGGACAGTTCGTCGACGGACGACGCGATCATCGCCAGGATGTCGCCTAGCGGGGCTCCGCCGCTGATGGCAGCCAACGCCGAGGCCTCGGCGGCCTGGATCTTCTCGGCCCGCCTCGCCCGGTCTTCCGCGCGGCGGATCTCGGTGACGTCGCTGATCACCGCCACCACGAAGGGCTCCGCCTCGCCGGCGTCGCTCGTGATGTAGACCCGCTGCTTGCGCGTGCGGCAGATGCGGACGTGCCCCTGTCCATCGGTGACGGGCTCCTCGGCTTCCACCATCTCGCCAGTCCGCAGGACCCGGTCGTCGACAGCCCAATAGGCGGCCACCTCCTCCGGAGGGAAGAAATCGGCGTCGGACTTGCCGACGAGGGCGCTCACGTCCGCCCCCGCCAACTCAGCGAACGCCCTGTTGAGCACCACCAGGCGGTGCGCCCGATCCTTCACGAAGACGGGAGCTGGGATGGCGTCGAAGATCGCCTGCGCCACCTGCAGGCTCGAAGCAAAGGCGGTTACCGACATAGACGATCCCAAGCGAAGCCAGGCGTCGGTGGAACCCGCCGACGAATGGGTGAAAGCAGGTCGCCGGCGAACTCCGCGCCCGCAAGGCCTGAACCAAAAGGTTGAAACACCCATGTAGGACAGCCACTCTCGGTTGTCCTGATCAGTATCGTGCGGCTCAACGCCGCGACGGCATGACGACGCTACGCGAAGTAGCGGAGCAAGCCGACTTGGCTTCCCGCAAAAACGCAGGAGCTGATGGGCGGCCCGACTTGCGGGCGTGGTTCCGCCGAAGTCCTGCTCAGGTCGTTTCACGACCCGCAGAGAGAGCCGCACCACTGTCGCAATCTGACACCCAAGTTGAGTTGTCGACGGCCGGCCGCCCAGGTCTATCGGGCTCTCAGGCGAGGAGACGTCGATGCAGTTGAAGTGTGCGGCTGTTCAGTTCCAGCACACCCCAGGCGACCGGGCGGGGAACCTCCAGAAGCTTGCCTTCATGGCTCGCCGCGCGCAGGCGCAGGGGGTCAAGATCATCGCGTTTCCGGAGATGTGCCTGACCGGCTACTGGCACGCACGCAACCTCGACCTGAAGGGGTGGCAGGCGCTTTCCGAACCCGTTCCCGACGGTCCTTCGACCGCTCGGCTCGTCAGCCTTGCGGATGAGTTGGACCTAGCCATTGGCGCCGGCCTGGTGGAGCAGGACGCAGAGGGGCGGCTGTTCAACACCTACGTGGTCGCGCTGCCCAGCGGGCAGGTCCACCGTCACCGGAAGATCCATGCCTTCGAAAGCCCGCACGTCTCCAGCGGCGACAGCTACACCGTGTTCGACACGCCATGGGGACCGAAGGTCGGCGTCCTCATCTGCTGGGACAACAACCTCGTGGAGAACGTCCGGGCGACCGCCTTGCTCGGCGCCGACATCCTGATGGCCCCGCATCAGACGGGAGGGACGGACTCGCGAAGCCCCCACGGTATGAAGCCCATCGACGTCGAACTCTGGCGGCGCCGGGGCGAGGACCCCGAGGCGCTGCGGAGAGAGTTCCAAGGCGAGAAGGGGCGCGGCTGGCTGATGCGGTGGCTGCCGGCTCGCGCGCACGACAACGGGCTCTTCATCCTGTTCGCCAATGGGGTGGGCGAGGACGACGGCGAGGTGCGCACCGGCAACGCGATGATACTTGATCCGTACGGGCGTGTGGTCGCGGAGAGCACGGCGCTCGAAGACGACCTGGTCGTGGCTGACCTGGATCTTCGTCTGCTCGACAAGTCGACGGGACGGCGCTGGATACGCGGCCGGAAACCCGAGCTCTATCGCGTGCTCACCGTGCCCTTGGGACATGAACTCTCTCCCCAGGATGCCCGCTTCTCGGACGCGCCGACCTCGCCCTGAGCGGCGGCCGCCTACCGCAGGCGCCGCTTCCAGGACCCGAAGAGCGGACCGTCTAATCTTTGTCGGCGGCCTTCGCCGAGGTTCGGCCTCGTCTCGGCGAGAGCGGCTCCGTCAGTCTCGATCCACATCGCCGGTTCGGAGGACCCTGGCCCGGTGCGCCCGCGCCACCGCGTCCGTTCGATTCGTCGCGCCGAGCCAGGCCGTCAGTCGGGCGACATGGATCTTCACCGTTGCAGGCGAAATGCCCAGCCGCCGGGCGATCTCCTTGTTCGTCAGTCCTTCCGCAAGCAGGTCCAGCACCGCCTGCTGGCGCGGCGGCAAGCGCGCCGCCTCGGCGCCATGGAGCTCCGGCAGGAGGTCGGTGATGCGGGCGATCAGCACCGCAGCGTCCGTGTTCTTCGAGAAGATCTCGGCGATGCCGCAGGCGCGCACCGCACGGAAGAGCTCCGGGTCCGTCAAT
>NZ_JAPSKZ010000132.1 GCF_031181185.1 Phenylobacterium sp.
TCGACGCCCAGACCTTCCGTAACCGCCACCTGGTTCCTCCCGTGCGGTTCTCTTGCTGGAACGACGGTACGCCCTCCGCAGGGCCCGGCAACCGTGACCCCACGTCACGCGGGGCGCGGGGTCACCAGACGTCGACGAACGGCCGCTTCTTGCCCGGGCGCTTGGGCGGGACGGGACAGGCCTTCAGGCCGCGCAGCAGCCAGGCCCGGGTCTCGGCCGGATCGATGACGGCGTCGATCTCGACCACCGAGGCCACCGACAGGGCCTTCCCCTGCTCGTACATGCGCCCGACCAGCTTCTCGAACAGCGCCTGGCGCGCGGCGGGATCGGTCTCGGCCTCCAACTCCTTGCGGTAGCCCAGGCGGACGGCGCCCTCGAACCCCATCGGGCCGAACTCGGCGGTCGGCCACGCGAGCGTCATCGCCGGCGCCGAGAAGTCGCCGCCGGCCATGGCCTGAGCCCCGAGGCCATAGCCCTTACGCAGCACGACGGTGAACAGCGGGACCGTCATGCTGGTCGCCGCGACCATCATTCGCGACCCGCGCCGGACCGCCGCCGTGGTTTCGCTCTGCGGCCCGACCATGAAGCCCGGCGTGTCGCACAAGGACAGCACGGCCACGTCAAAGGCGTCGCACAGCTGCAGGAAGCGAGCGGCCTTCTCGGCGCCTTCGGAGTCGATGGCCCCGCCCAGATGCCGCGGGTCGTTGGCGATGAGGCCCAGCGGCCGCCCCTCGATCCGAAGGAAGCCGGTGATCATGCCCCGGCCGTAGCCGCCCCGCAGTTCAAGCCAGCTGCCCTCGTCGGCCAGCGTACGGATCACCTGGCGCACGTCGTAGGCCCGCACGCGGTTCTCGGGGATCAGGTGGCGCAGGCGCCGCTGGTCGGCGCAGCTCCACTCCCGCACCGCCCCCTGGAACACGCCCAGAAGCTGCTTCGCCGCCGCGGTCGCCTGAGCCTCGTCCTCGACCAGCAGGTCGATCGCGCCGTTCGCGTAGAGCACGTCCGAGGGACCGATCTCGTCCGGCGTGAAGACGCCCAGGCCGCCGCCCTCGATCATCGCCGGACCACCCAGTCCGATGTTGGAATAGCGGGTGGCGATGGTGATGTCCGCGCAGCCGAAGAAGACCGCGTTGCCGGCGAAGCAACGGCCCGAGTTGATCGCGATCCGCGGCGCAAGGCCCGACAGGCGCGCGAAGGTCGTGAAGCTGGTGGTGTCCAGCGAGGAGGCCGAAAGCTGGCCGCCGTCCACGTCGCCGGGCCGGCCGCCGCCGCCCTCGGTGTACCAGACGATCGGCGCCTTCCAGTGCTCGGCGAATTCCAGGATCCGGTCGGTCTTCTTGTGGTTGAAGTGCCCCTGGGTGCCGGCCAGCACCGTGAAGTCGTAGGCCAGGCCCACACAGCGGGCGCGGTCCTCGTCGAAAAGGGTCCCGTTCACCTCGCCGAGGCCGACCACGATGCCGTCGGCGGGCGTATTGGCGCGAAGATCCTCGAGGCTGCGGCGCCGGCGCTGGGCGGCCACGGCCATGGCGCCGAACTCCTTGAAGCTGCCCGGGTCGAACAGGTCGGCCAGGTTCTCGCGGGCGGTGCGCTGACCCGTCTTCCGCCGCCGGGCCACCGCCTCGGGCCGCGCCTCGTCCAGGGTCAGCCGGTGGCGTTCGATCACCTCGGCGAGGTCGGGACGGATCGCGTCCAGGTCGATCGTGTCCTCGGCGGCCGCACCCGCCTCGGCGCCGCCGGTTTCCTCGACGAACGCCAAGGGGTCGCCCTCGAAGACGGTCTGGCCGGGTTCGACGACCAGGCTGCGCACGACGCCGCCGGACTGGGCCTCGATCACGTGCTCCATCTTCATGGCTTCCATGACCAGCAGGGCCTGGCCCTTGCGGACCGTCTCGCCGACCTTGGCCTGGACACCGATCACCGTGCCCTGCAACGGCGCGCGCAACGGGACCGTCCCGGCCGGACCTTCCAACGCCGGCGCCCGCGCGGCGGCGGCCTCGGCCCGGGCGGCGGCGTCGAAATAGAGCTTCGGATGCGCCTCGGGCTCGCCGGCCAGCTCGGCCATATGCTCTTCGATGAAGCGGGTGTGCACGTCGCCCGCGGCCACCGCCGGGTGGGCCAGCAGGTTCTGCAGGAAGGCGACGTTGGTCGGGCTGCCCTCGATGCGGAATTCCGACAGCGCCCGATAGGCCTTGGCGACGGCGCGCGAGAGCCCGCCGGCGCCGGCGTGCACCACCACCTTGGCCAAGAGGCTGTCGAAGCGGGCGCTGGTGGCGTAGCCGGCATAGCCGAAGCTGTCGACGCGCACGCCCGGGCCGGACGGCGGCTCAAAGGCCGACAGCACGCCCCCGGCCGGCCGCGCCTCGCCCTCGGCGGTCATGGTCTCCAGGTTCACGCGGGCCTGGACGGCATGGCCGCGGGGCGCCGGCACGCGGTCCTGGCCGAGCGCCAGGTCCTTCAAGCCCGCGCCGGCGGCGATCTGCAGCTGCAGCCGGACGAGATCCAGCCCGGTGACCTCCTCGGTGACGGTATGCTCGACCTGCAGCCGGGCGTTGGCCTCGATGAAGACCGCCTCGTCCCCGTCCACCAGGAACTCGATCGTGCCCAGACCGCGGTAGCCGGCCGCCTGGGCCAGGGCGATCGCATGGCCGAACAGCCGCTCGCGAAGCCACCCGGGCAGCATGTCGGCGGGCGCGATCTCGACCACCTTCTGCCGCTGGCGCTGAAGCGAGCATTCCCGGTCCCACAGGTGAACCACCCGCTCGCCGTCCCCGGCGACCTGCACCTCCACATGCCGGGCCCGCGCCAGGAACCGCTCGACATAGAGGCGGTCGTCGCCGAACGCCGCCTTGGCTTCGGACGCGCAGCGCTCGAAGACCTGGGCCAGTTCGTCCGCCGTGCTCGCGGGGCGCATGCCCCGGCCGCCGCCGCCGGCCAGCGCCTTGACCATCACCGGCCCGTGGGCCGCGAGGAAGGCCTGCGCCTCCTCGAGGCTCGTCGCTCCGTCGGCGCCGGCCAGCACCGGCACGCCGCACGACTGCGCCAGGGCGCGGGCGCGGGCCTTGTCGCCGAACAGTTCCAGCGTCTCGGGGGTCGGTCCCACGAAGGTCAGGCCGGCTTCGACGCAGGCGCGCGCGAAGGCGGCGTTCTCGGACAGGAAGCCATAGCCGGGATGCACCGCGTCGCAGCCGGCGTGCCTCGCCGCCGCCACGACGCCGGAGGTGTCCAGGTAGGCGGCCGGGCCCAGGCCCTTCAACGCCACCGCGGCGTCCGCACGCTTCACGTGCAGCGAGGCCGCGTCGTCCTCCGAGAAGACGGCGACGCTCTCGATCCCCATCTCGGCGGCCGTGCGGGCGATCCGGACGGCGATCTCGCCGCGGTTGGCGATCAGCAGCTTCTTCACGCGGGCATCCCCTCCGTCCGGCCGGTCTTCGCCGCCTCGGCGATCATCATGCAGGCGCCGCGACGGCCGCCAACCCCTCGCGCCGCAAATCTTCGATTGCGATTTCATACTAGTTGTCTTACGCAACTGGTATCGACCTGGAGGACACCCCGATGCGCAAGCTGATCCTGTCGCAAGTCGTCTCCCTCGACGGCTTCACCACCGATCCCAACGGCGAGTTCGTGCCGCCGCCCTGGTCCGACCAGGTGGCTCAGAAATGGTCCGGATGGGCGATGGAGGCCGGCGGCCTGTTCGTCTACGGCCGCGTCAACTTCGAGTACCAGCGCGACTTCTGGACAGCCGCCGAGCACAACGAGGCGATGCCCGAGGACATGCGGGCCTTCGCCCGCGAGTTCAACAAGCGCCCCCGCGCGGTGGTCTCCCGCACGCTGAAGGGCGATCCGGGCTGGGCCGCGGAAGTGCTGCCGGACGTCGAGGCCGTGGGCGCGCTGAAGGCGGAGGCAGGCAAGGACATGATCTGCTTCGGCGGCGCCGACATCGCCCACAGCCTGGCGGACGCCGACCTGATCGACGAATACCGCCTGATGCTGGTCCCCTACACTCTGGGCGGCGGCAAGCGGCTGTTCGACGACAAGACCCGCCGCGACTTCGAGCTGGCGGAGTCGATCACCACCGACGTGGGCTCGCTGATCCTGACCTACGCGCGGAAGCGGTGAGACAACGAAAACCTCCCCCGCCTGCGGGGGAGGTTCCCGATCGCCTTACGCCTTCAGCATCTCGGGCTTGATCGGCAGGCTGCGGATGCGTTTGCCGGTGGCGGCGAAGATGGCGTTGGTCAGCGCCGGGATGGCCGGCGGCAGGGCCGGTTCGCCCAGGCCCGTCGGCGGGAAGTCGGTCTTCACGAACTTCACCTCCACCTGCGGCGCCTGGTTGATGCGCATCAGCGGATAGTCGTGGAAGTTCGACTGCTGGGTCGCCCCGCCGACGATGGTGATCTCCTGGTGCAGCGCCTCGGACAGGCCATCCAGAACCGAACCCTGCACCTGGTTCAGGGCCCCGTGCGGATTGATGATCTGACGGCCGACGTCGCCCGCCACCCAGACCTTCTTCACCGCGACCTCACCCGCCGGCGAGACCGCCACGTGGGCGACCTGGGCGAAGTAGCCGAGGTGGCTGTAGTAGCAGCCGACGCCCATGCCCTCGCCCTTCGGCAGCTTGCCGCGGTTGGCCCAGCCGGACATCTCGCCTACGGCCTGCAGCACGCTGCGCATGCGGGCCGCGGCGTAGGTTGCGGGCGGCTCGCCGACGACGGCCTTGTCGCCCAGGAGCTTGATCTGGAAGGCCAGCGGGTCGGCGCCCGCCACGTGCGCCAGTTCGTCAATGAACGACTGCATGACGAACGCGAGCGCGTTTGAGCCGGGCGCCCGGAGCGGACCGGTCGGCACGCCCAGCGGCATGACGCTGACGTCGATCCGGCAGTTCGGCACGAAGCGAGCCGGGAATTCGGTCGGGCCCATGCCGGCGCTGGGCGCGAAGCCATTGCCCTCGCCGAACGAGACGAAGTGGTCGTGGAAGGCCACCACATTGCCCTGCGCGTCCACCCCGCCGCGCAGGAAGTGGAATCCCGCCGGCCGGTAGATGTCGTGGCGCATGTCGTCTTCGCGCGTCCACACCAGCTTGACCGGCGCGCCGGCCTCGCGGGCGATCCACGCGGCCTCGACCATGTAGTCGTTGGCCAGGCGGCGGCCGAAACCACCGCCACAGCGGGTCATGTGGATGGTGATGTCCTCGGGCTTGACGCCGAGGGTCTTGGCGCACAGCTGCCGGCCGGGCTCCGGGTTCTGGGTCGGCGCCCAGATCTCCAGCTTGCCGTCCTTCCACTCGGCCGTGCAGTTCTGCGGCTCCATCGGCGCGTGCGCCAGGAAGGGATAGGAGTAGGCCGCCTCAACCGTCTTGGCCGCGCCCTTCAGCGCCGCGTCGACGTCGCCGTCGTTCCGCGGCGTCCGCTGCGGCTTGCCGGCGGCCAGTTCCTTGGCCTTGGCCGCGAACCCTTCGCTGGACTGCTGCGAAGTCGGATGGTCCTGCCACTTCACCGCCAGGCGGTCGCGGCCCTTCTTGGCCGCCCACCAGGTGTCCGCGACGACCGCCACGCCCGGCAGCAGGCCGGCCCCGATCTGACCGGCGGCGGGATGCAGGGCCTTGGGGTCGCCCTCGACGACGAAGGCCTTGCGCACGCCCTTGACGCCCTGCGCCGCGGCGAGGTCGGCGCTGGCCACACGCGCGCCGAACACCGGCGCCTTCTCGTAGGTGGCGTACAACATGCCCGGGCGGCGCACGTCGATGCCGAACAGGGGCTGGCCCGTGACGATCTTCGGCGTGTCGTACTGCGGGATCGCGCGGCCGATGATCTTGTAGTCCTTGGGGTCCTTCAGCGGCAGCGACTTGGGATCGGGCGCCGTGACGCCCGCGCACTGGCTGGCCAGCGAGGCGTAGCTCGCCTTCCGGCCCGTGCGCGCATGGACAACGGTGTTCGGCGTCGTCGTGCACTCGCCGGCGGGGCAATTCCAGGCGGTGGCGGCCGCCTGGATCAGCATGGCCCGGGCCACTGCGCCCACCCGGCGCAGCTCTTCCCAGTGCAGCGGGGTGGCCATCGAGCCCCCCGCGAACTGGCGGCCGTAGGCCTGCGGGTCGTTGTCGGCCTGCTCGATGCGGACCCTGTCCCAGGAGACGTCCAGCTCCTCGGCGATCAGCATCGGCAGCATGGTCTTGATGCCCTGACCGATCTCCGGGTTCTTGTTGACGATGGTGACGATCCCGTCAGGCGCCACGCGGACGTAGGCGTTGATCGGCTGGGCCGCCGCGGCGCCCTGGGCCTGGCCCTTGCCGGCGACGGCGAACGACAGGACGAGCCCGCTGGCCGTCGCCGTCTTGAGGATCTCGCGCCGGGAGGCGCCGGTCATCTCGTGCGTCATGACGCTCACGCCTCCGTCTTCTGGCCGGACGCCCGCTTGATGGCGGCGCGGATCCGCACGTAGGTGGCGCAGCGGCAGATGTTGCCTGCCATGGCCGCGTCGATGTCCGCGTCCGTCGGCTTGGGGGTCTTCGACAGCAGCGCCGTGGCCGACATGATCTGGCCGGGCTGGCAGTAGCCGCACTGGGCGACGTCCAGCTCGGTCCAGGCGGCCTGGACCTTCTTGCCCACGGCCGTCGCGCCGATGCCTTCGATGGTGGTCACCTTGGCCTTGCCCACGCTCTCCACCGGCACCTGACAGGAGCGCATCGGCTGGCCGTCGACGTGCACGGTGCAGGCCCCGCAGGCGCCCACGCCGCAGCCGAACTTGGTCCCGACGATGCCGAGGCTGTCGCGCAGCACCCAAAGCAGAGGGGTGTCAGGATCGACGTCGGCCTTCAGGGCCTTGCCGTTGACGTTGAGGGTGAAAGGCATCGACGCGTCCTCCCGCTGGCGCGCCCCGATGCTACGGCCCAGACACCCGCCCCCGCAAGGCGGCGCCCTCACATTACGAAATGGTCATCCGCGACGCCTCGTCGGCGACGGGGAAGTGGATCTTGGCCTTGAAGCCGTCAGGGTCGAAGGCCGGCTCCACCCGGCCGCCGCAGCCGGCCAGGCCCACGTCCAGCAGCCGCGACCCGAAGCCCTTGCGCCTGGCGGGCGCCACCGGCGGACCGCCGCGCTCTATCCAGTCCAGCCGGAGGTGGCCCTCCGACCCGCCGCTCCGATGCAGCGCCACGCGGCCGTTGGACGTGGAAAGCGCCCCGTACTTGACGGCGTTGGTCGAGAGTTCGTGGAGCAACAGGGCCAGGGCCACGGCGACGTCGCCCGCGATCGCGGCCTCACCCAGACCCTCGTCCAGCTCGAAGCGGTTGGGATCGA
This sequence comes from Phenylobacterium sp., assembly GCF_031181185.1. Classification (GTDB taxonomy): domain Bacteria; phylum Pseudomonadota; class Alphaproteobacteria; order Caulobacterales; family Caulobacteraceae; genus Phenylobacterium. Next base: position 7,293 of record NZ_JAPSKZ010000132.1, read on the forward strand.
AGGGCGTGAGCGTCTTCGTCACCACGTCACGGAGCAGCACCGGCCGCCCGCCGGAGGCGGTCACCAGGTCCTGGCTGTCGGCCATCGCCTTCAGGCGGGCGATAAGCACCTGCTCGAATTCCTTGACGCTGCCGACGCTGCGCGACGTCTGCATCACGATCCCGATCATCACCTGGATGCCGTTCTTGGCCCGGTGCGCGAGCTCTCCCAGCAGCAGGGCGCGCCGCTCTTCCGTCGCCTTGCGCTCGCTCACGTCCAGGGTCGTGCCGACCACCAACCGGACGCCCTCGGCATCCTTCACCACCCGCCCACGCGCCTGCAGCCAGCGCGGCTGGGCATCGGGCTGGTATGCGGTGCGGTGCTCGACGAAGAAGTCACCGCCGCGTTCGCGCGTGCCGCGATAGACCTCGCGCACCAACGCCTGGTCTTCGGGGTGCACCAGCGTCTGGTATCGCTCGATCGTCATCGACTGGCCCGCGGGCACCCCGAAGAGCTCGCAGTTGCGGTCCGACCAGACGACCCGGTCGTTGCGCACGTCCCATTCCCAGAAGCCGAGACCGGTCGCCTCCACCGCCGCCTCCAGCCGCCGGCGCTGGTCCTCGAGGCTCTCGGCGGCGCGCTTGGCGTCCGTGATGTCCATGAGGAGTCCGTTCCAGACGATGGTCCCGTCCGGCTGCGGCCGCGGCGTCGAGGTGATCCGGCGCCAGCGCACGTCCCCTGCCGCGTCGCGCATCCGCACCTCGATGTCGAAGCGCGACAGCAAGGCGATGGCGGTCGCCTCGGTCCGCGCCAGGACCTCCTGGTGGTCAGGTTCGATCTGGCCGTACAGGCGCTCGGGACGGGCAATGACCTCTTCGGGCGAGAGTCCGGTCATCTCGCGGCAGAGACCGCCCACATAGGTGAAGCGGCGCCCGAGGCCGGCCGCATCGGTGACGACCTGGAAGGCCATGCCGAGGTGCAGAAGGTCGGCCATCTCCGCGAAGGAGGGCGAAGCGACCGCCGGCGTCGACCTGTCGTCCAAACGTGTCCCCAACAGCTGCCCGTTACGGGCGGCGTCACTCTGTAACCAAGGGCGCCATGCCACAATACGAAAATGCGCAGGTCCGAGGAACGCGCCGCCGAATTGCGGTTCGCCGATTATTTCGAAGTGATTTCAGTGGCCTAGAGGCTCGGCAGCACAACCACCGCGTCCGGCAGTTCGTTCGGATTGTCGCGGGGCCGATGGGGGAAGCGTTCGGCCAGGACGTCTCCGCAGAGCCCGATGGCTGAGGCGAACCCGGCCGCCGGTTCGCCGCGCTTGAGGCCCGTGGTGAGGGCGGCCATGGCGCGGTCCCAGGTGTCGGCCTCCACTTGGCTCGCTATGCCCTCGTCGGCGATCAGTTCGGCCATGTGCTCGGCGAACGAGACGTAGATCAGCACGCCGGTGCGCTCGCGGGTCGCGTGCAGGTTCTTGGCGACGAACTGTTCCTGCGCGCGCTTGCGGACCCGCTCCCGCTTCAGGGCGCGCGGCGTGAGGAACCGCCGCACGGCGGGGATCGAGGCCACCGCCAGCGTCAGGGCGAACAGGGCGCCCTGCAGCAACACCGCACCGATCAGGGCGCGGCGCGCGGCGGCTTCCGCCACGCTCGCGACCTGGGCCGCGGTCCAGCCGCCCAGCAGGTCCGGCGCCTCGACATGCACGCCGGCCAGCAACAGAAGCGCCGGGCCCAGCAGGGCCACGCCCGTCGCCCACGCGATCGGGATCTCGCGATAGCTCGAGCTTTCCTGCGCGATCACGCAGTAGATCTCGCCCGTGGTCCGGGCCTCGGTCTCGCGGACGGCCGCTTCGATGGCGGCCAGGTCGGCGGGCGACAACAGAGGTTCTTTCATCTCACCAGCTCCCCGACGAACCGCCGCCACCGAACGAGCCGCCGCCCCCGCCGAACCCGCCGCCGAAGCGACCGCCACCGCCCCAGCCGCCGCCGCGTCCGCCGCCCGAGAAGATGATCGGCAGCAGCCACAGGCCGCCCCCGCGTCGGCGACGCCCCCGACGTCCAAAGCCACCCAGGATCCCACTCAGGATCCAGAAGATGATGAAGATGACGAAGATGACCGGGATCGCCGAGCCGCCGTCGCCGCTGCGCGCCTGACGCGCCTGCTCGGCCTGGGCGACGTTGGCGCGCGCCTCTCCGTCCGGCAGCGACAGCTGGCGGACCAGCTGGTCCGTCCCGGCCACGATGCCCTGTTCGAAATTCCCCTGCCGGAACTGCGGCAGGATGACGGTCTGGATGATCACGCTGGAGAGCGCGTCGGTCAGCACGCCTTCCAGGCCATAGCCGACCTCGATACGCACCTTCCGCTCGCTGGGCGCGACGATCAGCAGCGCGCCGTCGTTCCGCGCCTTCGAGCCGATGCCCCAGGCGCGGCCCAGCTGGTAGCCGTATTCCTCGATCTCGTAGCCCTGCAGGTCCGGCAGCGTCGCCACCACCACCTGCCGGCCGGTGGAGGCCTCCAGCTGGGCGAGTTCGTCGGTCAGCCGCTGCTCGGTCTGGGGCGACAGCAGCTGGGCGTTGTCGACGACGCGCCCGGTCAGCGGCGGGAACTTCGGCTGGGCGAGCGCGCCCGCCGGGAGCAACGCGACCAGGAGCGCGAGGGCCAGGCCCCGCGCGCCCGCGATCAGGTTCATTGCGGCGGAGCCGAACCCGGCGCCGCGCCGGGCGGCGGGGCGGCCGGG
>NZ_JAPSKZ010000133.1 GCF_031181185.1 Phenylobacterium sp.
TTCGACCTTCAGGCGCCCGAACCGCCCGATCTTCAGGCCATCGGTGCGCGCCTCGATGAGCAGCCGCGCCTGAGGGGTCAGCACGCCGAAGCGGGTCGTCGCGACGAGGCCCACGAGCACCAGCAGCACGCCCACGGCGACGGCCACGATCGCCTTCGGGATCGCCGAGCGCTTCAGGGCCGACGCGGCCGCCGGGGTGTCGGCCGGCTCGCTCAAAAGCTCTGCCCGATGCTGACGTAGATCTGGAAGGCCGCCTCGCCGTTGCGGTTGGCGACCGGCGTGGCGATGTCGACGCGGATCGGCGCGAAGCCGAGATTGTAGCGCACCCCCACCCCCGCCCCGACCGCCAGGTCGTCGAAGTCGATGGCGCCTTCCGAGCCCACGGAGCCGGCGTCCACGAAGGCGGCAAATCCCCAGCGCGGGGTGAGGTCGCGGCGCACCTCGGCTGAGGCCTCGAACAGCGAGGTCCCGCCGCGCGGCGTGCCGTCCGCCAGCCTCGGGCCCACGGCCTGGTACGGGAAGCCCCGCACCGAGCCGCCGCCGCCGGCGTAGAAGCGCCGCGACGCCGGGACCTCGGGGACCGTCCCGTTGACGATGCGGCCGACCTTCAGTCGTCCCGCCACGACCGTGCGGCCCTGCTTGTCCAGCGGCACATAGCCCGTGCCCTGCACCTGCAGGCGCAGGTACGGCAGGTTCTCTTCCCCGAGGATGACGGTGGGCTCGGCGCGCGCGCTGAGCTTCCAGCCTTGCCGCGGGTCCAGCGGATCGTTCGAGCGGTCCAGCAGCAGGTCGCCCAGGGCGGCGATGGTCACCAGGTCCCGGCCGAGTTTGGAGAGATCCTCCTCCTCGCGCTCCTTGGTCCGGCTGGCGTCCACGCTGCCGCCCATGGTGACGTAGGAGGTCTTGCCATAGCGCCGGGTGATGTCGCCCCGTACGCCGAAGCCGGTCTCGTCGTAGGCGTCGGTGCTGACGTCGTAGGCCGCCGCGCCCAGCCGGAGCGTCTGCTGCGCCCGCCGCCAGTGCGGCAGCGTCAGTTCGGCCTGGGCGCGGGTGTCCTTGTCCGAGAGCCGCCCCAGCAAGGACAGGGTGTCGGCGCGGCCCAGCACGTTGTAGCGGGTCCAGCGGACGTCCACGCCGGCGCCTTCGCTGGTGGAGTAGCTGGCGCCCGCCTCGATGGTGCGCCGCTTGCGCTCGGCGAGGCTGACGACGACCGGGCGCAGGCCCTCCGCCGTGGCCTTGGTCGCCGGGGCCAGCGCCACCGTCACGGAATCGTAGACGCCGGTGTCCAGCAACCGGCGCTCGAGTTCGGCCACGTCCTCGGGATCGTAGGCTTCGCCCGGGGTCCAAGGCGCGAGCCGGCGCACCCATTCGGCCCGCGTGCGGCCGTCGGTGGTGATCTCCAGGCCGTTCAGCCTCACGAGCCCCCCCGCCTGAATGCGATAGGACGGCGTCAGGCTGGAGTCGGCATGGTCGACGATCACCTCGCGCGGCTGAGCCACGGCGTCGGCATAGCCGCGGCCCTGCAGAGTGGCGACAATGCGCCCTTCCGCGGCGACCACCTCGGCGGCGCGGCCGGGTTCGCCCGGCTCCAGGTCCAGCGCACGGCGCACCCTGGCTTCGGTGTCCGCATCAGGAGCCTGGCCCTGCCATTGGATCGCCGGCTGGCCCAGCCGGAAGCGTGGTCCCGGTGCGATGCGTACAAGCGGGATCGGCGGATCGGTCTCGCTGACGTCGGGCTCGACCACGTAGGCGTAGTAGCCCTCGGACCGCAGCACGGCGATAGCGTCCTCGGCCGCAGCGCGGGCCCGGCGACGCGCCTCGAAGCGGGTTTCGATCTTGTCGCCGGTCTCGCCGATGGCGCGCTGGATCGCCGCCCGCAGGTCGGGGTCGAGGTCGCCTTCGAGCTGCGCGCGCGCCTCGGCCGCTGCGGCGGGACCGTGGACGCACAGGGCCGCGGAGACGGCGAACGCGCGGAGCAGCAGTCGACCCAAGCTTCTATCCCAGCGAGCGAGTCCCCCGTCCGGTGTAGCTGGGCGACTGGGCCGTGTCACGTCGGCGGCCGCAGCGAATGGAAGTAGATTTCGCAAGTCGTGCGTTGCGGCGATTTGCAGCGCCGGCGCGAGGGCGCTCAGGCTGCGCGGCAGTTCATCTAAGTAAACAAGCTGCACCGTTCAGCTATATTCAGCTTGCAGATTCAGGCCTAAATGCGGCGCAACTGACCCGGTGCGACAACGCGCCACGCACTATTCAGATAATCGACAATAACTTGGAAGCTTCACAACAGTATCGTGTTGCCGGCGCGAAACGACGCATCTAAGGCGCATTTTGTCGCGGGGGCACACCGCGCGGTCTGCTGACCGCTCGCTGGCCACCAACAACCCATAACGAGCGTCGGAGTTCCTTAGATGGGATATCGTAACGCGTCGGGCACCATGCTGCCCGACACGAACCAGTATGGCGTCCGCTACGTGAAGGGGACCTGGGCGGGCGAGACGGTCTATGGCTCGGACGGGCCTGACGAATTCGAAGGCGGCGGCGGCCGTGACACCCTCGTCGGCGGCGGCGGCGACGACTTCTACTGGGTGCGAGACAGCCGCGACGTGGTCACGGAGTACGGCGGCGGCGGCGTCGACACGATCAAGATCTGGTCCTCGTACAACCTGTCGGCCAACGTCGAGAACCTGATCGTCTTCGGCGGCGGCAGCTACGCGGCGGGCAACGACCAGGCCAACATCATCCAGGGTCTCGACGGGGACCAGTACCTTTACGGCGGCCGAGGCGAGGACGTGCTGCTGGGCGGCGGCGGGGCCGACACGTTCATCGTCATCAGGGGTGAAGGCTCCAAGGTCATCCAGGACTTCCAGTCGTGGTCCGACAAGGTCCGGCTCGTGGGCGGCAATCTCACCACCTTCGACCAGGTGAAAGCCGCGATGACGCAGCAGGGCTCGGACGTCGTGCTGAACGACGGCGGCACGCAGATCATCTTCCGCAACGCCAACGTCGGTCAGTTCTCCGCCCGCGACTTCCAGCTGCCGCTCGACTACGGAAAGCTCGGGTCCCAGACTTTCGTCGACAACTTCGACAGTCTGCAGACCGGCTCGGTCTGGAAGACGAACTTCGGCTATGCGGGCGACGGGCTGAACAGCTTCACCCTGCCCCGCAACGGCGAGCAGCAGATCTACGTCAGCCCCGAGTTCAAGGGCACCACCGGGGCTCCGTTGGGCCTGAACCCGTATTCCATCAACAACGGCGTGCTGACGATCACCGCCCAGCCCGCCGGCTGGCAGTCCCAGAACATGTGGGGCTACCAGTACACGTCGGGGATGCTGGATTCCCACCACACCCAGACGTACGGCTACTTCGAGATCCGGGCCGAGCTGCCGGACGGCCAGGGCCTGTGGCCGGCGTTCTGGCTGCTGGGCGAGAACAACAACGAGATCGACATCCTCGAAGGGCTGGGTTCCGACACCCAGGTGCCGCACACCGCGATCCACTCGAATGCGGTGCCCGCCGCGGGCATGCAGAACTTCATCCCCGGCGGCGACGGCTTCCACACCTATGGGGCGCTCTGGAGCCCGTCCGAGATCGTCTTCTACGCCGACGGGACCGAGATCTGGCGGACGGCTACGCCGTCCGACATGACCAAGCCGATGCACATGATCCTGAACCTGGCGGTTGGCGGCCATTGGGCCGGCTCGCCCGACGGGTCGACCCCTTGGCCGGCCAACATGAAGGTCGACTACGTGAAAGCCTGGAATCTGCCGGGCGTCGGGACGGCCCCGCCTGTAACGCCTCCGCCTCCGCCTCCGCCCCCGCCTCCGCCGCCTCCGACCTCCGGCGCCGGCGTCGCCCTGACCTCCAAGGCTTTCGGCGACGTCATGACGGGCGGTGCGGGCGCCGACACCCTCACCGCAGGCAACGGCGGCGAACTGATGACCGGCGGCGCCGGCGCGGACCTGTTCGTGTTCGGCAAGGTTCCGTGGTCGCCGACCGAGATCAAGGACTTCCGCCTGGGCGAGGACAAGCTCGACCTCACCGCCCTGCTGAAGGGGGCCCCGGCCTCCGAGCGCGTGCTCCTGATGGGCGACGGCGCCGGCGGCACGAAGGTCGTCGTCGATCCGGACGGCCCCGGCGGCGCCTGGCCTGACTACGTGGCCCACCTGCAGGGCGTCTCGGTGACCGACGTCCAGGCGCTGACAGGCGGTTCCGCGCCGTCGCCGACGCCTCCGCCGCCCACCGGCGGCGGCGGGACGGCAGGCGTCACGCTGACCTCCTCCTATCCGGGCGACACCCTGCGCGGCGGCTCGGGCGCCGACACGCTGAACGCCAGCCGCGGCTCGGACACGCTCACTGGGGGCGACGGCGCCGACCGGTTCGTCTTCGGCGACCTGCCCTGGAGTCCCGCCAAGATCACGGACTTCAAGGACGGCGACGTGCTGGACCTGCGCGGTGTCTTCAAGGGGACCTATGCAGGCGCCGACCCCGTGGCGGATGGCCGGCTCAAGCTGCTCGACGACGGCGCCGGCGGGACCAAGATGATCTATGACAGCGACGGTTGGGCCTCGGGCGACCAATGGGGCAGCTACTTCTTGCATCTGCAGGGCGTCGCCCCAGCGAGCCTGAACGGCGCCGACTGGATCATCCGGTAAACGGCTGACGGACCTGCCCAATTTCCGGGCAGGTCCGTCGCTTGCCTTTCTGGCCGAAGCACGAAGCCTGGCCTTTCGGCCGCGCGCCAACCGTCCTAGAGGTGGCGGCGACGAACAGGCTGGAGCGCGTGGTAGCGGACGTGGGGGAAGTCAGAAGGGCCAAGACGGAACCGGCGTCGATCGCGGTGCGGCCCTATGACGAGGCGCGCGGCTCCGACGGCCAGGTGCGGCCGCACTATTCCGCCCTGCAGGCGAGGCTCGCCACCCTCAGCGCCGACGAACTCGCCGAGCGCCAGCGCACGCAGGAGCGATTCTTCCTGCTCCAGGGCATCACCTTCACGGTCTATGGCGCGGAAAGCTCCACCGAGAGGATCATCCCCACCGACATCCTGCCCCGGATCATCCCGGCCCAGGAGTGGGCGAAGATCGAGAGCGGCCTGATCCAGCGCCTGCAGGCGCTGAACATGTTCCTGGCCGACATCTACTCCGAGCAGCAGATCCTGATGGACGGCGTCGTGCCGCGCGAGCTGGTGCTGACCGCGCCCTCTTACCGGCGCGAAATGCAGAACCTGTACGTGCCGCACAAGGCGTACGCCAACGTCTGCGGATCGGACCTGATCCGCCAGCCGGACGGCAGCTTCGCGGTGCTGGAGGACAACCTACGCGTCCCTTCCGGCGTGTCGTACATGCTGGCCAACCGCGAGGCCTCCAAACGGGTCTTTCCCGGCACCTTCCGCGGCGCCGGCGTGCGATCCATCGACCGCTATCCCGACATGCTGCTCCAGACGCTGAAGAGCATGGCGGCCGACTGGCGGCCGAACCCGCAGGTCGTGGTGCTGACGCCCGGGGTCTACAACTCGGCCTACTACGAGCACGCCTATCTGGCCCGGCTGATGGGGGTGCCCCTGGTCGAGGGCCGCGACCTCGTCGTGCACGACAACTTCGTCTACATGCGCACGACCACGGGCCTGCGCCGGGTGGACGTGATCTACCGCCGGGTCGACGACGACTTCATCGATCCCCTCACCTTCCGACGGGACTCGGCCCTCGGCGCCGCCGGCCTGTTCAACGCCTACCGGGCCGGCAATGTGGTGATCTGCAACGCGCCGGGGACGGGCGTCGCAGACGACAAGGCGGTCTACGCCTATGTGCCCGACATCATCCGCTACTACCTGGGCGAAGAGCCCATCCTCCCCAACATCGAGACCTATCTCTGCCGGGAGCCGGCCCAGCTCGGCCACGTCCTGGCCAACCTCGACAACCTGGTGGTGAAGGCTGTGGGCGCCTCCGGCGGCTACGGCATGCTGGTGGGGCCACATTCCACCAAGGCCCAGCAGGCGGAGTTCGCCCAGGCGCTGAAGGCGAACCCGGAAAACTACGTCGCCCAGCCGACGATCCAGCTCTCGACCGCCCCCTGCCTCATCGACCACGGAGTCGAGCCGCGGCACGTGGACCTCCGCCCCTTCATCCTGTGCGGCGAGAAGGTTGTGGTGACGCCAGGCGCGCTCACGCGCGTGGCGCTGAAGAAGGGTTCGTTGGTGGTGAACTCCAGCCAGGGCGGCGGATCCAAGGACACCTGGGTGCTGACCGAGCCCAAGGAGCCCAAGGCATGATGCTCGCCCGGGTCGCCGACAGCCTCTACTGGATCGGGCGTTACGTGGAGCGGGCCGAGCACATGTGCCGGCTTTCGGACGTGATGCTGTCGGCGTCGCTGGACCGCTCGGAGGGCGCGGGCCAGGTGGCGCGGATCGCGCTGGCCGCCGTCGGCGACGCCGAGGACGCGCGCACCAAGGATCCCTACGAGGCGTCCTACGCCCTGGTGTTCGACCGTGAGGATCCGGGCTCGATCGTCTCCTCCATCAGCCGCGCACGGGAGAACGCCCGCCAGGTGCGCGACCAGATCACCACCGAGACCTGGGAACGGCTGAACCTCATCTACCTGCGGATGACGCGGCCCGACGCGGCCGAGGCTTATACCGAGGGCTCGCAGGCCTACCTGCACGACATCATCGCCGACCTGCACCTGTTCCGGGGCGCGGCGGACGTCACCATGAGCCATGGCGAAGGCTGGCGGTTCCTGCTGCTCGGCATGTATTTGGAGCGCGCCCAGCTGATCGGCAGCCTGCTCGAGGTCTGCTTCGGCGAGGGCCGCCGGCGGCCCATCAGCGACCACTTCGCTCTGACCAACGTGCTGCGGATGAGCTGCGCGCTCGAGCCCTACTTGCGCGTCTACACGGCCGAGATGCAGCCCCGCTACATCCTGCAGTTCCTGATGCTGGACGAGGACTTCCCGCGATCGATGCGCTTCTGCACGGCTCAGATCGAGTCGCACCTGGTGGCGATCAGCCGGCACGCCGGCATGTCCTCGGCCGCCGACCCTGAGCGGCTCGCGGGGCGGCTGAAGGCGCGCCTGCAGTACGCCGACCTCAACGAACTGGAGGCCCAGGGCCCCAGCGCGTTCCTGAAGACCGTCCTGGAAGAATGTGCGGCGATCCACCGGACCGCCTGGGAGACCTTCGTCGCCTATCCCCTCGAAGAACGGCTGCCCGCCTGATGCTGCTCGAGATCCGCCACGTCACCCAATACCAGTACGCCGCCCCGGTGCGGGAAAGCGTCATGGAACTGTGGATGCAGCCCCAGAAGAGCGCGCGGCAGCGGCTGGTCAGCTTCGACCTGGACCTTGACCCGCCGGCGCAGGTGTTCTCGTACGCCGACAGCTTCGGCAACGCCGTCTATCACTTCGACGTGCCCCAGCCGCACGATCGGCTGACCATCACCGCCCGCTCGGCGGTGGAGACCGTCCCGCCCGCCGTGCCGCCCGACGCGCTGGACATGGGCGAATGGGACCGGCTGCGCTCCGACTTCGTCCAGGGCGAGCACTTCGACCACCTGCGACCTCACGGCTTCGCCCGGGAAACAGAGGCGCTGCACGCCTTCCTCGCGGAGCAGGACCTGGCCCGACTGCGCATGCGCGACCCGCTGACGGCGGTGCGCGCGCTGTCCCAGGCGATCTACGGCGCCTTCGGCTATGAGGCTGGCATCACCCGCGCCGACAGCCCGATCGACGACGTGCTCGCCGCGCGCAAGGGCGTCTGCCAGGACTTCGCCCACCTGATGATCGCCATCTGCCGGTCGTGGGGTATCCCGGCCCGCTATGTGTCGGGCTACCTGTTCACCGACCGCAAGGGCGGCGACCGGTCGGACCCGGACGCGACGCATGCCTGGGTCGAGGTGTTCCTGCCCTCCACCCGCTGGATCGGGTTCGACCCCACCAACAACATCGAGGCAGGCGAGCGGCACGTGATCTGCGCGGTCGGCCGCGACTATTCCGACGTGCCGCCTTCGCGGGGGGTCTACAAGGGTGAGGCCGAGAGCCAGCTTTCTGTCGGCGTGTCGGTCAGAAAGGCCCGTGCGGCGATCAGCGAGCCTGAGTTCCTGCGCGTGTCGCGCCCCGCCGCGCGGGGCGGCAGCCGCCGTCCCTCGGCCGCCGCGCTGATCGAGCAGCAGCGCCTGCAGCAGATGCAGCAACAGCAATAGGCCTGAAGGGCGCTGCGGCGGGAAAACGCCCTTGCGGAACGCTTTGACCCACCGTCCTTGCTGGGGCCCGGGAGCGGGCGCGCCAGTGGGCCGTCGTAGCCCGCCGCAGCTGACGCAAATCTAGGACGTCAGGCCGCAATCCGGTAGGCCCGGGCGATGGCGGCGACGGCCGCCTCCGCTTCGGCGCGGTCCGGCGCCTCGTTCGCATCGTTGTAGCCCCAGCCCTCGTCGGGGCCCGTCTGCTGGATCACGATCCCGTCCCGCCGGCCCAGCATCGAGACGTTCTCGTGGATGATGCCGTAGTTCACCTCGGGCTGCGGGATCAGCCAGGCGATCTGGCCGCGGACCGGCACGAGGGTCTCGTCCTTCCAGAGCGCGCGGGCGGCGTAGCCGGTGCAATTGACCACGACCTTCTGCTTCAGCTTGGCGAGGTCGGCCGGGGTGTGGAACTCCGTGGCCTCGATCCGGCCGCCGCCCATCAGGAACTCAGCCTCCAGCGCGCGGCCCAGGCCCGCGATGTTGAACATCGGCAGCGAGGTGCGGCGCACCACCTGGGCGGCGAACGGATGGGCCTCCGGCGGCAGGGCCTCCATAGGCGGCGTCAGGTCGGCGACCCGGCTGCCCAGGTGGGCGAAGCCGACCGGGTCGGCGCGGCGGCTGGGCGGCGCATCCCAGAGCACGTAGCGGTCGATCCATTCGATCGGCGCCCCCGGGAGACCCAGGTAGCTGTGGAAGGTGCGGAACGATGTGCGGGTCATCCGCTCCCACAGCGCTGCGAACTCCGGACCGACCGCGTCGGCCTTGGCGATGCGCGAGTCGGGCGACCAGACGCCGGTGGCCCGCGCCGACCGCGAGTCGTGCATCCGCTCCTTGGCGTAGATGACGACGTTCGCGCCCGCCCGCTGGAGCGTGATCGCCGCGGTCAGGCCCAGCGCGCCGCAGCCGATGACCGCGATGTCCTTCTCGCCCTTCGACAGCGCCTTGGGCAGGATCTCGCGGGCCGAGCCCCACGACAGCGACCAGCCGCTGCCGCCGTGGCCGTAGTTGTGCACCACCAGCTTGTCACCGACGGTCTCGGCATCCAGCCTCGGCCCGGCCGGCCGGAACGGTCTGAGGCAGACCGTGATGTTCATGATCCGCTCGGGACGGGCGTTCACCACCGCCAGAGGCGAAACGGCGCGGAAGGCGGGCTTGGCGGGCGGCGCCGGCGGGCGGGCCGTCGCGCAGCCGCCGAGGCCTGCGAGGCCGACGCCGGCGGCCCCCAACAGGAAGCCGCGCCGATCGCTGCGCATCGCCTCGTGAATCGTCACGCCCCACCTCACTGATCGCTCCGCCAGACTGCCGGCTTCGCCCAAGGACGCAAATGCAAACCGCCACGGCTTGCTAAGCCGGAAGGCGGCGCCTATGGTCCGCGCCGCTTCGCGGCCCTGCGTGCGGGCCGGTAGCTCAGTGGTAGAGCATTCGACTTTTAATCGAATGGTCGTGAGTTCGAACCTCACCCGGCCTACCACCCGCGAAGCCCTTCCGCCGCCTTACGTCCGCCCAAAGTCGCGCTAAGGTCCGCTCCACACATGCGCACCCTCACCGCCCTCGCCCTGATCCTTGCGGCGTCGACCGCCGCCGCCCAGACGCCGCCGCCCTCCCCGGAGGAGCGTGTGAAGACGGCTGACGAGCTGAAGCGTGAAAGTGTCCAGGGCGCCGCCACCGCGCCGCTGCGCGACCTGAACGTCGTACGCGCCAAGATCCCGCGGGTGCTGCTGGAGGCGATG
>NZ_JAPSKZ010000134.1 GCF_031181185.1 Phenylobacterium sp.
CAGCTGATGTCCCTGGGCCAGATCGAGGCGGCGGAATGACCTACATCACCAAGCCGCAGCTGCACCATCCGAAGCTGCCGACCAACAGCCTGGGCTATACGCGGCGGGACTACGAGGGCTCGGTCTCGACGCTGTGCGCCGGCTGCGGCCACGACAGCATCTCCGCGGCCATCATCCAGGCCTGCTTCGAACTGGAGCTGCCGCCGCACCGGGTGGCGAAGCTCTCGGGCATCGGCTGCTCGTCGAAGACGCCGGACTATTTCCTCGGCAATTCCCACGGGTTCAACACGGTGCACGGGCGGATGCCTTCGGTGCTGACCGGGGCGAACCTGGCGAACCGCGACCTGATCTACCTGGGCGTCTCGGGCGACGGCGATTCCGCCTCGATCGGCCTGGGCCAGTTCGCCCATGCCATCCGCCGCGGCGTGAACATGCTCTACATCGTTGAGAACAACGGCGTGTACGGGCTGACCAAGGGCCAGTTCTCGGCGACGTCGGACAAGGGTTCGAAGTCCAAGCGCGGCGTGGTCAACCACGACGCAGGCATCGATATGGTGAGCCTGGCCCTGCAGATGGGCGCGACGTTCGTGGCGCGCAGCTTCTCGGGCGACAAGGCGCAGCTGGTGCCGCTGATCAAGGCGGGCCTGGCCCACAAGGGCGCGGCGTTCATCGACTGCATCAGCCCTTGCGTGCAGTTCAACAACCACCAAGGGTCGACCAAGAGCTTCGACTATGTGCGCGAGCACAACGAGGCGGTGAACCGCCTGGACGTGATCTCGCCGCGCGACCCGATCCACGTGGCCTACAAGCCCGGCGAGACGGTGCGGGTGCAGCAGCACGACGGGTCCATCCTGTCGCTGCACAAGCTGGCCGAGCTGTACAACCCGAACAACCGCGCCCAGGCGCTGGGCTACCTCCAGGCGCGGCAGGCGCGGGGGCAGATCGTGACGGGACTGCTGTTCGTCGATCCGAACGCCGCCGACCTGCATGATGCCGTGGGCACCGTGGAGAGGCCGCTGAACCAGCTGGGGGAGGCTGAGCTGGTGCCCGGCCAGGCGGCGCTGGACGCGATCAACGCTTCCCTGAGATAGGCCGGCCCCACCAGGAGGCGGCGAGGCCAACCGCCACAGCGCAGGCGAGCGCGAGCCAGGCGATGGCCGGGTTTCCGGGCCGTTCGGCGACCCACACTGCGACGAGGCCCCACACGACCGCTGCGCCATAGGGGACGGCCGCGGTGCGGCGGAGCACCCAGAGTGCCGCGGCGGCGGTGACGAGGACGCCCGCGGCGCCGGCGAGCAGGGCGGTGTCGGACGTCACGGTCCGCTCGGCCGTCAGTACGGTCAGGATGTTCACCGCCGAGGCGACGGTCAGCCAACCGGCGAGCAGGCCGAGCGGCCACCAGACCAGCAGCCAGTCGAGGAAGGTGCTCTTGCCGCGGCTGGCCCGCATAAGCCCGACAATCATCACGACGGCGGCGGCCACGATGATCGCCACGGTCAACCAGCGTTGGTTGAAGGCCGAGGCGAATATCCAGGCGCCCGTGGCTGCGATGCTGAAGACGGACGGCCAGGCCAGCGCCTTGATCGCCGTGTTCCCCGTGTTCCGGGGCAGGGCCTGCCAAAGCGCATAGGCCGCCAGGCCGAGGTAGATCAGCCCCCAGATCGAGAATGCATAGCCGGCGGCGCGCAAGGTGCTGTCGCCCTGGTCCGCGAATTGGGAGGCCGATAGGCCGATGCCGAACGAGTCCTGAGCCGCGGGCGCCGCGATGGCAAAGGCGACGGCGGCGATCACCGCGAGCTTTCGAGGCGCATCCTTCATTCCGGCGTCTCGTCCTCCTTGGCCGGCTTCGCCGCATTGGTCTCGGGAATGTAGAGCCCGGTGGCGAACTTAGTCAGCCAGCCTTCGGGACGGATGCGCGGGCCGAACTCGGCGCAGGGATCGGGCTTGGGGATCTCGCGGGACTTGGCGTCCTTGGCGCTGAGCGCCTTCACCGCATCATCGGCGAAGGGCTCGGCGAACTGCAGGGCGTCGCCGACGCGGCTCAGCGAGGGGTTGTCCGTGCCGATCGGGGTGGCGTTGCGGTTCCAGGTGATGGCGGCGAGCTGGCGGCCGTCCGGCGTAAGGAGCTCGGCCTCGGCGCCCAGACCGCCGGTGGAGCCCGGGACCCGTACGCCGATCGGCCCGGGGATGAAGAAGCCCGCGGCGGCCGAGGCGAGGGAGCCGGCGGCATTGGTGTCGTTCACGCGGGTGACGGCGGCGCGGAGGTTGGCGTCGGGGTTCTCCTGGACCAGTTCGTAGCGCTCAGACGCCTCGAAGCAGAGCTGGGCGTCGATCTCGCGCAGCAGCAACTTCTGCTCGTTCTCGGACAGCCAGCCCAGCCGCGCCTTGGCGTCGGGCAGGAGGATCGTGGGCGCGAGCACGATGCGCCGGACACCCGCGAGGGCGGCCTCGTCCCGGCGCTCGCGGATGTCGGCTCGGACCGTGCCTTCGCGAGGGCTGAGCCCTTCGTAGCTCGTCAGGAAGCCGGACGGACGGTGCGGCGTGGCGCACGCGGCCAGGGCCAGGAGGAGCGGGAGGGCGAGGAGCGGTCTCATGGCGCGCTACGGTTGTTCCAAGGCGACGATGCACCCTAGAACGCGTGAAACCGACTGACGTGAGGTCAGGCCTTCGCCAGTTCGCCGACTACGAAGGCCTCTTCGCCGTCCCGGACGAGGCCTTCCAGGACGTCGGGCAGATCGTGGGGATCGACGATCAGGACGAGGCCGACCCCGCAGTTGAAGGTGCGGCGCATCTCGTGCTCGGAGACGCCGCCGGTGGCCTGCAGCCACTCGAAGACCGGCGGCAGGGCCCAGGCGTTCCAGTCGAACCTGGCCTCGAGACCGTCGGCGATGGCGCGGGGCGGGTTTTCGATCAGGCCGCCGCCGGTGATGTGGGCCAGACCCTTGATCCGGCCCGCCTTCAGGTGGGGCAGGACAGTCTTGATGTAGATGCGCGTCGGCTCGAGCAGGGCGACGGCGAGCGTCTTGCCCTCGGCGAACGGCGCAGGATCGCTCCAGGCCAGGCCCGAGCGCTCTACGATGCGGCGGATCAGCGAATAGCCGTTGGAGTGCGGGCCGGAGGAGGCAAGGCCGATCAGGATGTCGCCTTCCTTCTGGTCGGACAGGCGCGGCAGGACCTTGTCGCGGTCGACGGCGCCGACGCAGAAGCCGGCCATGTCGTAGTCGCCCTCGGCATACATGCCGGGCATTTCCGCGGTCTCGCCGCCCACCAGGGCGCAGCCGGCCTGGCGGCAGCCCTCGGCGATGCCGCCGACGACCGCGGCGGCGGCCTCCACGTCGAGCTTCCCGGTCGCGTAGTAGTCCAGGAACATCAGCGGCTCGGCGCCCTGGGCCAGCAGGTCGTTGACGCACATCCCCACGAGGTCGACGCCGACGGTGTCGTGGATCCCGGTCTCGATGGCGACCTTCAGCTTGGTGCCGACGCCGTCGGTCGTGGTGACCAGCAACGGATCGTCGTAGCCGGCGGCCTTCAGATCGAAGAGCGCGCCGAAACCGCCGAGCGAGGCTTCGGCCCCCGCGCGCCGCGTGGACTTGGCCAGCGGCTTGATCCGCTCGACGAGCGCGTTGCCTGCGTCTATGTCGACGCCGGCTTGAGCGTAGGTAAGACCGTTCGGCCGCTGGGACATTCAGGAAGCCTATAGTGGTTTGGAGACCCGCGCGCATTCGCGGACTTGCAGACTCGGGCGCGCGCGGGGCTATAGCTAATCGATGACGCCGATCACAACCACCGCGGAACTCGAGGCGTTCTGCGACAAGCTCAAAGGCCAGTCCTTCGTCGCCGTGGACACCGAGTTCATGCGCGAGACGACCTACTGGCCCAAACTGTGCCTGATCCAGGCCGCAGCGCCCTCGGCCGAGGCCGTGATCGATCCGTTGGCGGACGGTCTGGACCTGTCGTGCTTCCTCGAGGTCCTGAAGGACGAGTCGATCCTGAAGGTGTTCCACGCCGCCCGGCAGGACGTTGAAATCTTCAACAACCTGGGCGCCATGCCCCGGCCGCTGTTCGACACGCAAGTCGCGGGCATGGCGGCGGGCTTCGGCGAGCAGATCGCCTATGACGCCCTCGTCCGGCAGATGCTGAAGCTGGAAATCGACAAGTCCAGCCGGTTCACCGACTGGGCGCGCCGGCCGCTGTCGGACGCGCAGCTGTCGTACGCCCTGGCCGACGTGACGCACCTAGCCAAGCTGTTCCCCATGCTCCGCGACCGGCTGGAGCGGGAAGGGCGTCTCGCCTGGGTCACCGACGAGATGGCCGACCTGACCAACCCGGCGAACTATGACGTCGAGCCGGAGAACGCCTGGAAGCGGCTGCGGCCCCGGCGGCACACGGCCAAGTACCTGGCGGTCTACCGGGCGGTGGCGGCGTGGCGCGAGCGGACCGCCCAGCTGCGCGACCAACCCCGCGGCCGAATCCTGAAGGACGACGCGATCGACGAGATCGCCACTCAGGCGCCGACGGACGCCGACGCTCTGGACCGCCTGCGTTCGGTGCCGAAGGGCTTCTCGGGCTCGCGGTTCGGGCCGGACCTGATCGCCGCCGTGCGCGAGGCGCTGAAGGACCCCGAGGCCTATGCGCCGGTGATCGAGAAGACCCGCCAGCCGACCTCGCCGGCGGCCGGCGCCGTCGTCGAGCTGCTGAAGGTGCTCTTGAAGGCCCGGGCCGAAGAGGCGGGCGTCGCCTCGAAGCTGATCGCCACCGTGGCCGACCTGGAGCAGATCGCCAACAACGACAACGCCGACACCGCGGCCCTGAAGGGCTGGCGGCGCGAGGCGTTCGGGGAGGACGCCCTGAAGCTGAAGCGCGGCGAACTCGCCCTGGTGCTGGACGGCACGCGCGTGCGGGTCGTCGAGGTGCGGCGGGCGCCCAAGGCGGCGACGGCGGGCTAGCGCGACAAGGCTAGTCGCGCGCCGAAGGCCATCAGCAGACCTCCGAAGAGCCAGCGCTGAACGCGTCGGGCGAGCGCATTCGTGCGCAGGAACCGGCCCAGGCGGTCGCCGCCGTAGGCGAGCAGGGCGTCGTAGGCCAGGGCGATCAGCACGGTTGCGGCGCCCAGCAGGGCGAGCTGGCGCCACATGGGCCAGCCGTCCGGATTGACGAACTGGGGCAGCAGGATCGAGCAGAAGATCAGCGCCTTGGGGTTCAGCAGGTTCGTCAGGATCCCGCGGCGGACGAAGGTCAGGTGCGAGCCCGGCTTGCGCGCGGCGTCGGGACCATGGGGCGGCGGATCGTCGGGCGCGCGCAGGATCTGGACACCCAGCCAGACGATGTAGGCGGCGCCGATTAGGCGAAGGACCATGAACGCCGTCGGCGAGGCCCGCACCAGGGCCGCCAGGCCCAGAGCGGCGAGCGTCACGTGCACGGCCCTGGCTATGGCCAAGCCCCCGGCGGCGGCGAGCCCGCGGCTGGCGCCGTGCCGGCCGGAAGCGTCCAGCACCAGCAGCATGTCCGGTCCCGGCAGCAGCAGGACGACGACCAGGGTGGTGACGAAGAGCCAGAGATCGACGGGCATGGCCTCAGGCGTAACACCGCGCGGCGCCGCAGGTCCTTGCGAACTGCGCAGCTGCGTAGCTTGAATTTGGCAGAAGATGCTAAGATGGGCCGCTGGAGGAAAAGAACCTGCCAATGCAACTGGACGAACTCGATCGGAAGATCCTGGCGGCGCTGCAGCGCGACGCGCGGCTTTCGAACGTGGAACTGGCGGACGAGGTGGGGCTGTCGCCGTCGCCGTGCCTGCGGCGCGTGAAGCTGCTGGAGCAGGCCGGAGTGATCCGCGGCTATCACGCGGCCCTGGACCGGGCGGCGGTTGGCCTGGACCTCACGATCTTCGTGGGCGTGCAGGTGAGCCGCCATGACGAGGCGAACAACGCCGCGTTCCAAGAGGCCGTCCGCGCGGTCCCGCAGGTGGTCTCCTGCCACCTGGTCTCGGGCGAGTCCGATTTCCTGCTGCAGGTCGTGGTGCCGGACCTGGCCAGCTACGAGCGCCTGTTGCTGGGTGTCCTCTTGAAACTGCCGGGCGTCCGTGACATCCGCAGCAACTTCGCGATCCAGACGGTGAAAGCGCCCAGTCCGCTGCCGCTGGACCACCTGAGGAACGGGAAGCTGAGGACGAAGCCAAGCCGTTGAAGGCGCTGGCCTTTCCGGATCGCTCCCAAGCTTGTCCACACGCGGTCCACCGAACCATCCGCAGGCCGTGCACAGGGCCTCGGTCAACGCCGCTTGCCGAACGCCGGTCCCTGGGTGATCGTGACCTTGCCGAGAGGGACTGCGGCGCGGCGGACCGGGAGACCGGGCGGCCAAGCGGGCGGGAGGCTCCTCCGGGACGGGAAGACGCGGGAAGGTCCTTCGGGACGGCCCCAGGTCTCGACGGCCAGGAGAGGCGTCCGAGGTGGGTCGAAGCCGAGCCGGGCGACTGGCGGAGCGGGGATCGCCCCGGGACTTGAAGGCTCAGATCCCCCAACGGATCTGGTTCAGAGGGCGGTGTTCCGGGCTACCGGGGCGCCGCCCTCTTGCTATGGGCCTTAGCCCATCTCCAGCTTGAGCTTCAGCGCCTGGGCGAGGGTCTGGGCGCGTTTGGCGGTCTGTTCCCCGAGCAGCATGTCTTCCCAACCCGAGACGGTCGTCAGGCGCAGCCGATCGCCGCTGAGGGCGAGGCTGGAACATTCCAGGAGGCGTGGGTTGCGGCCCGAGAGGTCGCAGCCCAGGCGGATGGCCGAACCGAGGGCGCGGGCGCGCTGGCGGCGCTCGGGGGTCAGCAGCCGGTTGATCATGGCCGCCTCCGGCGTGCTCGTCGCCGAGGAATGGCGAGCGAAGGCGGTGGACGCCAGGAACGCCCGCTCGCGGTGATCCATGCCGGCGATTGGCGCGCGCAGCACCTGCTCGAAGGCGAGGTCGGCGCGATGGTCGGGGTGCAGCCGGGCGCCCAGGTCGGCCAGACGGCAGGCGGCCTGCAGCAGCACGCGGTCGCGGGCGCCGAAGACCGGCGGCAGCTTCTCGAAGGTAGGGCCGATCCAGGCCTCCAACGCGCCGCCGAGGTCGGGCGAGAGGCCGCGCGCGGCGGTCAGCGCCTCGAAGCCCTCGAGCAGCGGATCGCGGTTGCGGACCTCGGCCGGCATGGCCTCCAGCAGCATGCCCTCGCGCACGCCGTAGGCGGAGATGACGATGCGCTCGACGCCCAGACGCTCGATCAGCTGGTCCAGCACGAGAGCGGAATAGGGCAGGGTGTCGAACCGCTTCTTGGACACCCCTTGGATCCGTTCGAGCGAGGAGCGCGACTGACGTTCGACCACGCGGGCGACGTCCAGCGCGTCGGCGCGGCTCATCTCGTACTGATGCGCGATGTGCAGCGGATAATCGGCGAGCTGCATGTGCAGCAGGGCGAGGTTGCGCCAGGCGCCGCCCACGGCGTGGAATTCGCGGCTTGCGAAACGGTTGGCAAGCGGGGCGAGGTGGCCGTCCACCGTGCGGCGGATGCGGTCCACGTCCAGCGGCTTGGGCGCACCCAGGGCAAAGGGGCCCAGCGGCAGGGTGGCGCCCTCGACCGGTCCGGTTCCGTTCAGGCGGATGAGTTCGAGGCTGGAGCCGCCGAGGTCGCCCACGACGCCCTTGGCCTTGGGATCGCCGGCGACGACGCCAAGGGCGGCGTAGCGAGCCTCTTCTTCGCCGGAGAGGATGCGGACGTCGAGGCCCGCCTCGTCCTTCACGCGCTTCAGGAAGGCGCGGCCGTCGGCGGCGTCGCGAACGGCGGCGGTGGCGGCGGTCGTCACCTCGGTGGGCTGCCAGCCGTCGAGCAGCACGCGGAAGCGACGGAGCGCGGTCATGGCCGCCTCGACACCTTCGGGCGACAGGCGACCGGTGGCGGGCAGGTCCCTGCCGAGGCCCGCCACCACCTTCTCGTTGTAGACCGTCCAGAGCGCGCGACCGTCGATCCGGTAGATGACCAGACGGACCGAGTTGGAGCCGACGTCGATGACGGCCGCTTGCCGGGCTTCGGGGCGCCCCCCGGCGCGGCTATCCGCGCGAGGCCACATGGTCGATCGCGCGCGGCATGTCCTTCACTCGCTGCCCTCGACCCGAGAGGCTTGGATTGGTCATGAAGTACTCGTGCGCGGAAAAGGCGTTAGGGTGGTCCCAGGACGGTTCCCGCCTATACCGGCCCTCCGCGTCCAAGGTCCAGCTTTGGGCTTCGTCCTTCAGGTTGGCGAGCATGATCTGCTGCAGAACCTGCTGGTGCACGGTCGGGTTCTCGATCGGGGTCAGGCATTCAACGCGGCGGTCGAGGTTGCGCGGCATCCAGTCGGCCGAGGAGATGAAGATGCGCGCCTTGGCCGAGGGCATGGCGTGGCCGTTTGCGAAGGCCACGATGCGCGCGTGCTCCAGGAAGCGGCCGATCAGCGACTTGACACGGATATTCTCGGAGAGGCCCGGCACGCCGGGACGCAGGCAGCAGATGCCGCGCACCACGAGGTCGATGGCGACGCCGGCCTGGCTCGCGGCATAGAGCGCGTCGATCACCTCGGCGTCCACGAGCGCGTTCAGCTTGGCCCAGATGGCGGCCGGCAGGCCCTGGCGGGCGTTCTCGGCCTCCTGCTCGATCAGGCGCAGCAGGTCGCGCTTCATGGTGATGGGCGAGAACGAGAGCTTCTCAAGGCTTTCGGGCTGGGCGTAGCCGGTGACGAAGTTGAACAGCCGGGCCGAGTCGCGGCTGAGCGCCGGATCAGTCGTGAACAGGCTGAGGTCGGTGTAGATGCGCGCGGTGATCGGGTGGTAGTTGCCGGTGCCGAAGTGGCAGTAGGTGCGTAAGCCCTCGCCCTCGCGACGAACGACCGTCGAGAGCTTGGCGTGTGTCTTGTACTCGATGAAGCCGAAGACGACGTGGACGCCGGCGCGCTCCAGGTCACGCGCCCACTTCAGGTTGGCTTCCTCGTCGAAGCGGGCCTTGATCTCGACGACCGCGGTGACGTTCTTGCCGTTCTCGGCCGCCTCGATGAGGGCGGCGACGATAGGGCTGTCCTTGGAGGTCCGGTAGAGCGTCTGTTTGATGGCCAGCACGTTCGGGTCCCGAGCCGCCTGACGCAGGAACTGGACCACGACGTCGAAGCTCTCGAACGGGTGGTGGACCAGGATGTCCTTCTCGCGGATCGCGGCGAAGCAGTCGCCGCCGTGGTCGCGGATGCGTTCGGGGAAACGCGGCTCGAAGGGCTTGAACTTCAGTTCGGGGCGGTCGGCCGGGATCAGCTGCGAGAGCTCGTCCAGGCCCAGGAGGCCGTCGATGAGGATGATGTCCTCAGGGTTGGCGTGCAGGTTCTCGCAGATGAAGCCGCGCAGCTCTTCCGGCATGGCGGCCTCGATCTCGACGCGGACCACGGAGCCCATGCGGCGCTGCTTCAGCAGGGCCTCGAACTCTCGCACCAGGTCCTCAGCCTCTTCCTCGATCTCGACGTCCGAGTCTCGGATCAGGCGGAACACGCCCTGGTCTTCGACCTCGCAGCCGGGAAACAGGTGGTCGAGGAACAGCGCGACCACGGACTCGAGGGACAGATAGCGTCGCTCGCGCTTGCGGCCGCCCTTGGCGGCCGTGAGCTCCCAGAACCGGGCGACCTGCGCCGGCAGGGGCACCAGGGCGTGCAGACGGCGGCCGTCGGACAGCCGGCGCAGGTTCAGCACCAGCGAGAACGCCAGGTTCGGTATGAACGGGAAGGGGTGCGCGGGGTCGATGGCGAGCGGCGTCAGGACGGGGAACAGCTCGGAGAGGAAGCGCTCCTCCAGCGCGGCGCGCTCGACCTCGGTGATGTCGGCGCCCGAGACGACGCGCAGGCCTTCGGACGCCAGTTCATCGGCGAG
>NZ_JAPSKZ010000135.1 GCF_031181185.1 Phenylobacterium sp.
CGCGGGCGAGCGCGACGGCCTCCAGGATCATAGCGTCGGAAGCGCCGGCGGCGCGGGCGGCCTCGGCGGCGCGGGTCAGGCTGGCGTTGCGCGAGGGGTCGGCGCAGGCCTCGGCGTCGCCCTCGCACCGGTGAATCGCGTCCATTACGCCTTGCAGCCGCGCGGCCAGGCGCTCGGCGGCGGCCTGGGCGGCTTCGCGACCGCGGCTGGCGGCTTCCACGGCGGCGAGCGCCGGGGCGAAGTCGGGAGCCGCGCAATCGACGATCCGCAGCGTCCGGCCGCCACCGGCGGTGAGCGCCACGGCGCCCAGCAGCATGGCTTCGGTGAGGCCTTCGCGGAACCGGCGGCGCGCGCGCAGGTCCTTCAGCAGGCCCTTGGTCTGGGCGCGGCCGGTGAGGTCCTCGACGTTGTCGGAGATGGCGGCGGCGAGGTCGGTCCGGCCGCCGGCCCAGTCAAGCCAGGCCTCGGCCCGCGCGTTGGTCCAATGGGCGGGCGCTTCCACCTCGACCAGCCCCTGGGGCCGCTCCAGGATGCGGCCCTCGATTCCCACGCGCGACGCGTCACTGCCCATGAGCGACTCCCCTAGGGGATCAGCCTAGGCAGGCCCGGACGCCGGCGCCAATAGATGTTGGGTGTCGGTGGCGGTTCATCCCCAACATATTGCTGACGTGGACGCGCGGCGGCGGTGCTGGACGCTCCGAGGGCGCCCGCCTATA
This sequence comes from Phenylobacterium sp., assembly GCF_031181185.1. GTDB lineage: Bacteria > Pseudomonadota > Alphaproteobacteria > Caulobacterales > Caulobacteraceae > Phenylobacterium. The sequence goes on from NZ_JAPSKZ010000135.1 coordinate 717, forward strand.
GTCCGCGCGCGTTTCCAGCCCCGACAGCCGCGGAAGAGTCTCTGTAAGTGTCCGTCCTGAAGACCATTTTCACCTGGTGGAACGGCGCCACCGCCGGCATCCGCTTCACGGTCGCCAAGCGCGGCGTGTTCGTCGGCCAGGACGAGTACGGCAACCGCTACTACGAGGCCAAGGACACCCGGGACAGCTGGGACGCCAAGCACAAGCGCCGCTGGGTGATCTTCAACGGCTACGCCGAAGCTTCGAAGGTGCCGCCGGACTGGCACGGTTGGCTGCACCACACCTTCCAGGAGCCGCCGACGGCCGCGCCGCTGCCGCGCAAGGCCTGGGAGAAGGAGCACCGGCCGAACCTGTCGGGCACCATCTACGCCTACCGCCCGAAGGGCTCGCTGGCTCGCGGCGGCGAGCGCCAGCGCGCCACCGGCGACTATGAGGCCTGGACCCCGGAATAGCCGTGGCGCTCCGTACCACCGCGTCTGCCAACCTGAGGCGCGCCGTCTCGGCCGCGGTGCTCGCCGGCGGCCTGCTTTCGACCGTGGTCGCCGCCCAGCCCGTGCCGCCGCCGGCCGCCCTGCCGCCCGAGGACGTACCGGCCGACCTGGAGGAGGCGCCGCCCGTCGACGTGCCGACGCCGGCCCCGCTGGCGGCCCCGCCGGTGGACGAGCGCGAGGTGAAGCCAGCCGCACCGCCCAAGGACCAGGTGGCCGAGAAGCCGGTCGAGGCGCCGATCCGCCGCGCCCGCTACGATGTCGCCGTCCTGCAGGCGCTGGACAAGGTGACCGCCGAGACCCTGAAGTTCGAGGCGCCGGTCGGGCGGCCGATCCGCTGGAAGGGGCTGATCTTCACGGTGCGGGCCTGCGAGCGCTCGGCGCCGGACGAGCCGGTCGAGGACGCCATCGCCTATCTGACGATCGACAGCCAGCCGCGGCCGCAGCCGGGCCGGCCGACGCCGCCGCCCAGGCAGGCGTTTAAGGGCTGGATGTACGCGTCCTCACCAGGCCTGCACGCCCTGGAGCACCCCACCTACGACGCCTGGGTGATCAACTGCAGGGCGACCCGTCCGCTGACCGCGGCGGCGGCGCCGGCGCCTGCGCCCAAGGCGGTCGCCGCGCCCAAGAAGGTCGAGCCGGCGCCCAAGTCCGACGCCCCGCCGGTAATCGAGCCGCCGCGTCCCTCGGCCGCCCCGCCGCCGGCGGAGGAAGCCGCCCCCACGCCGACGCCGGCCCCCAAGGCGTAGAAGTCGCCGTCCACCGCCAGGGCGCGGCCCAAGCGGCGGTGGTATTCCAGACGCGAGATCTCCTCGGCCCCGAACTGGGCCAGGTGCTCGGTCATGAACTGGGCGTCGAGCAGCACATAGCCGCCGGCGATCAGGCGGGCGACCAGGTGGACCAGCGCCACCTTCGAGGCGTCGCGAGCCCGCGAGAACATGCTCTCGCCGAAGAAGGCGCCCTGCAGCGCGACGCCGTAGAGCCCGCCCACAAGCTGGCCGTCGCGCCAGCATTCGACGCTGTGGGCGAAGCCGTGGGCGTGGAGCTCGAGGTAGAGCTGCTCGATGGGGCGGTTGATCCAGGTCTCGGTCCGGCCGGGACCGGAGGCGGCGCAGGCCAGCACCACCTCGTGGAAGGCGGTGTCGATGCGCACCTCGAAGGGATCGCCACGGACCGTGCGCGCCAGTCGGCGGGGCACGTGGAAGCGGTCGAACGGGATCACGCCCCGCCGCTCGGGGTCGATCAGGAAGACCCGGGCGTCCTCCCGCGCGTCGGCCATCGGGAAGACCCCGCGGGCGTAGCAGTCCAGGAGGTCGCGGACGTCGAACTCGGCCATCGGCCGAACCTTACGCCTGGCCCTCCGCCTGCGCCTTCATCCAGCGCTCCAGCCAGTGGATGTTGTAGTCGCCGCGCAGGATGTCGGGCTGGACCAGCAGCTCCTGGAACAGCGGGATGTTGGTGTCGATGCCACCCACCACCACCTCGCCCAGGCAGCGGCAGAGGCGCGCGATGCACTCCTCGCGGTCGCGGCCGTGGACGATGAGCTTGCCGATCAGGCTGTCGTAGTAGGGCGGGATCGAATAGCCGGCGTAGAGCGCGCTATCCATCCGCACGCCCAGGCCGCCCGGCGCGTGGAAGTCGGTGACCAGGCCGGGCGAAGGCGCGAAGGTCTTGGGGTTCTCGGCATTGATCCGGCACTCGATGGCGTGGCCTTCGAAGACCACGTCCTCCTGGCGGAACGACAGCGGCAGGCCCGCGGCGATGCGGATCTGCTCGCGAACCAGGTCGATGCCGGTGATGGCCTCGGTGACCGGGTGCTCCACCTGCAGGCGGGTGTTCATCTCGATGAAGAAGAACTCGCCGTTCTCGTACAGGAACTCGATGGTGCCGACGCCCAGGTAGCCGATGGCGCGGACGGCATCGACGACCACCTTGCCGATCTTGGCGCGGGCGGCGGCGTCGATGACGGGCGAGGGGGCCTCTTCCAGCACCTTCTGGTGGCGGCGCTGCAGCGAGCAGTCGCGTTCGCCCAGGTGCACGACGTTGCCGTGGCTGTCGGCGACCACCTGCAGCTCGATGTGGCGCGGCGTCTGGAGGTAGCGCTCCATGTAGACGGCGTCGTCGCCGAAGGCGGCCTTGGCTTCGGAGCGGGCGGTCTGGACGGCTTCGACCAGGTCCTCCTCGGTCTTGGCGACCTTCATGCCGCGCCCGCCGCCGCCGGCGGCGGCCTTGATGAGCACGGGGAAGCCGATCTCCTTGGCCGCGGCGATGGCCTCCTCCTCGGTCGTCACCGCCCCGTCGGAGCCGGGGACCACCGGGATGCCGGCCTCCTTCACCGCCTGCTTGGCGGTGATCTTGTCGCCCATCAGCTTGATGTGCTCGGGCTTGGGGCCGATGAAGGTGAAGCCGTGGGCCTCGACGATCTCGGCGAAACGGGCGTTCTCGGAGAGGAAGCCGTACCCGGGATGGATGGCCTGGGCCCCGGTGATCTCCGCCGCGGCGATGATCGAGGGGATGTTCAGGTAGCTCTTGGCGGCGGGGGCAGGGCCGATGCAGACGCTCTCGTCGGCCAGGCGCACCCACATGGCGCCGGAATCGGCCTCGGAGTGCACGGCGACGGTCGCGATGCCCATCTCCTTGCACGCCCGGTGGACGCGGAGCGCGATCTCGCCTCGGTTGGCGATCAGGATCTTGTCGAACATCGGGCTACTCGATGATCGCGAGCGGTTCGCCGAACTCCACCGGCTGGGCGTCCTCGACCAGGATCTGCACGATCTTGCCGCCCTTGGGCGCGGGGATCGGGTTCATGGTCTTCATCGCTTCCACGATGAACAGCGTCTGGCCGGCCTGGACGGTGTCGCCGACCTTCACGAACGGGTCGGAGCCGGGGTTGGGCTGCAGGTAGACGGTGCCCACCATCGGCGACTTCACCTCGTCGCCCTTGGCGCGGGCGGGCGCCGCGGGGGCCGGCGCCTCGGCGGCGGGCGCAGCCGCGGCGGCCGGGGCGGGCGCGGCGTGGGCCACGGGCGCGGCCGCCGCCACGTGGACGGGGGCCGCCGTGAGCGTCTTGGCCACGCGGATCTTCAGTTCGCCGTGCTCGACCTCGATCTCGGACAGGCCGGTGTCCGTGAGGATGTCGGCCAGCTTGCGCACCAGGCCGGCGTCGAACGGATCGGCAGGCGCCTTCGGACTGCTAGCCATGAAAGGACCCTCTTTCCTTGTAGTCTTGTCGGATTAGCGGGCCAGGCCCGCGGCGGCCTCGACGGCCAGTTCATAGCTCGCCGCCCCAAAGCCGGAGACGACCCCGGTGGCGGCGAGGGAAACGTACGTCTTCCGCCGGAACGTCTCGCGTGCGGCAGGGTTCGACAGATGGCACTCCACGACCGGGATGCTGAGCATCTTCAGCGCATCGAGGATGGCGATCGAGGTGTGGCCGTAGGCGGCGGGGTTCAGCACCAGGGCGCAGGCGGCCTCGCGCGCCTCCTGGATCCAGTCGACCAGCTCGCCTTCGTGGTTGGACTGACGGAACACGACTTCACGCCCCAGGGACTTCGCACGCGCCTCGCAGAGGCGGCGGACGTCTTCCAGGGTTTGATGACCATAAATCTCCGGCTCGCGGGTCCCCAGGAGGTTGAGATTGGGGCCGCTCAGCACATAGATCGGTTTCGACATTCGGCTCCGCCGTCGATTCCGCGCCCTTGTAACGGTCAGCGGCGGAGGCCACAAGCAAGCCGACCGGAGCCCCGGGAGTTCGCAGGCCTTTCATGCACCTGACCGTCAACGGAGAGACCCGCAGCTTCGAGGGCGCGCCCACGGTGGCGGCGCTGGTGGAAGCGCTGGGCCTCGACGCCCGCAAGGTGGCCGTGGAGCGCAACCTGGAGATCGTGCCGAAGTCGGCCTATGGCGCCACGGCGCTGTCCGACGGCGACCGGATCGAGATCGTGCATTTTATCGGAGGCGGCTGACGTGGACGGCTCGACCCATACGGAAGACACCTGGAGCGTTGCCGGCCGCACGTTCCGCTCGCGGCTGATCGTCGGCACCGGCAAGTACAAGGACTACGCCCAGAACGCCGCCGCGGCCGAGGCGGCCGGCGCCGAGATCGTCACCGTGGCCGTGCGCCGGGTGAACCTGACCGATCCGAACCAGCCGATGCTGGTGGACTATGTGAAGCCCGAGCGCTTCACCTTCCTGCCGAACACCGCCGGCTGCTTCACAGGCGAGGACGCCATCCGCACGCTCCGGCTGGCGCGCGAGGCGGGCGGCTGGGACCTGGTGAAGCTGGAGGTGCTGTCGCAGACCAAGCACCTGTTGCCCGACATGGAAGAGACGCTGCGGGCGCTGAAGCTGCTGGTCGCCGACGGCTTCCAGGTGATGGTCTACTGCTCGGACGATCCCGTGTACGCCAAGAAGCTGGAGGACGCGGGCGCTGCGGCCATCATGCCCGCGGCCGCGCCGATCGGGTCGGGCCGGGGCATCCAGAACTTCCTGAACCTGGGGCTGATCATCGAGCAGGCCACCGTGCCGGTGCTGGTCGACGCCGGCGTCGGCACGGCGTCGGACGCGGTGCTGGCCATGGAGATCGGCTGCGACGCGGTGCTGATGAACACCGCCATCGCCGAGGCCAAGGACCCGATCCGCATGGCGCGGGCGATGAAGCATGCGGTGATTGCCGGCCGCGAGGCCTTCCTGGCCGGCCGCATGGCCAAGCGCAGCTACGCCGACCCCTCGTCGCCGCTTTCGGGGCTGATCTGATGCCAAGTCCAACGACGGAGCCGCGCAAGTCGATCTTCATCACCGGCGCCGCCTCGGGGATGGGGCGCGAGACCGCCCGGCTGTTCGTCGAGAAGGGCTGGTTCGTCGGCGCCTACGACGTCAACGAGCTTGGCCTGCGAGACCTGCAGGAGGAGCTCGGGGCCGAGAACTGCCTGATCCGGCAGCTGGACGTGACCGACCGGGCCGACTTCCGCGAGGCGCTGGACGGCTTCGTCCCGGCCGCCGGCGGACGGCTGGACATCCTGTTCAACAACGCCGGCATCGGCCGCGGCGGCCCCTTCGACCAGCAGCCGTTCGAGGACATCCTGGCGGTCGTCCAGGTGAACCTGATCGGCGTGCTGAACGGCATCTACGAGGCCGTGCCGCTGCTGAAGGCCACGCCCAATTCCCTGTGTTTCACGACCTCTTCGTCGTCGGCCACCTTCGGGATCCCTGGGATCGCGGTCTATTCGGCGACGAAGCATGCGGTGAAGGGCCTGACCGAGGCGTTGTCGATCGAGTTCAAGGCCTACGGCGTCCGCGTCGCCGACGTGCTGCCCGGCCTGATCGACACGCCGATCCTGCCGCCGGGCGCAGTCGAGGCGGCGCCGAAGGAGGGCATGTTCCGCGCCATCCCGCCGATCGAGGTGGCGAAGGTGGTCTGGGAAGCCTACCACTCGGACAAGCTGCACTGGTTCGTGCCCGAGGAGATCGCCGAGCTGGACAAGGCCTCGGCGCTGACGCCCGAGGCCGTGCGCGACCAGATTGCCGCGGGGACGATGTTCTTCACGTCGGCGGAGAAGGGTTAGGTCCAGTCCCGCGCGACCCCTCATCCGTCAGCTTCGCTGACACCTTCTCCCGCAAGGGGAGAAGGGGAGGCTTGTAACCGTTTCGTACTGCGCAGGAACGCTGCCTGCCCCTTAGCTGAGCGGGCCTGCGTCCAACCCCCAAGAGCCGACGCGGGCCTGGCGGGCGGCGAGGGCCTCCAACCTCCGTCGCCCGCTATCGGGGATCAGGTCGGGTTGCCCGACGGGCGCTTCAGGTCCGTGGCCTTGGCGGCGGCGATGGCGGCGCGCAGGGCCTCGATGTCGGCGCCCGGGATCACCTTGTCACCCACCACGAAGGCCGGCGTGCCATCGATGTGCAGCGCCTGGGCAAGCGCCCGGACGTCCAGCAGCTGGCGCTGGATGGCGGGATCCTCGGCGGCGGCGCGGGCCTGGGCCGGGTCGACGCCGACGGCCCGCAGGCTGCGGTCGATTGCGGCGTCGTTCAGCGGCTTCTGCGCCATCAGCTCGCGGTGCAGATCGAGGCCGCGGGCCTTGGCCTGCGGGGTCAGCGCGATGTGCGCCGCCAGGATCGAGTGCGGGGTCTGGAAGGCGAATTCCTTGAAGACGAACCGGACGTCGGGGTTCTCCTCGATCAGCTTGACCACCTCGGGCGCGGCGATCTTGCAGTAGGCGCAGTTGTAATCGAAGAACTCGACGACGGTGATCCTGCCGTTCGGGTTGGCGACGAAGTCGCGCGGGTCGCGCTCGAGCTGGGCGCGGTGCTTGGCGATGGCCGCCGTCGATGCCTTGGCGAGCTCGGCCTGCTGCTTCTGTTGGTAGGCCACCGAGACCTCCTGCAGCACTTCCGGATTGGCCAGCAGATAGGCGCGCACGCGCTGGCCGAAGGCCTCGTCGCTCTGCTGCTGGCAGCCGGAGAGGGCGAAGGCGGCCGCGAGCGTGGCGGCGGATTTGAGGAGCAGGGTCATACGGGTCCGATAGCGGCTTGGAAGGGGCGGCTCAACGCGTGCGGCTGCTGGTCGAGCCTTCGCGGGCCAGTTCGCGCAGCTCGTCGCGGGAGGGCTCGGAGGCGAGCACGATGTCGGTGGCGCGTCGCCAGCCGGGCTCGGTCTTGGGCAGCATCTCGCGGGCGCGCATGGCGAACACGCGGGCCTGCCGCCGATCGCCGATCCAGAAGTTGTATTCGGCCGTCGCCAGCCGCGCCTGGCCGTCCCGGCCCAGCTTGTCATAGGCCTCGGCCAGGAGGCGCCAGGCGACGGCGTTGTCCTCTTCCTGGGTCAGCGCCTTGCGCAGTTCGGCGACGCCCTCCTGCACCTTGGCCTTGTCGTCCAGCGCGATCAGGGTCTGGCCCAGGTTCACGCGCAGCAGCGGGGCGTCGGGCTTGAGCGCCACCGAGCGGCGCTGGGGCTCCTCGGCCTCCTGGGTGCGGGCGTATTCGAACAGGATCTGGCCCTTCAGCTCCCACAGGTACGGGTTCTCGGGCTGCTCCTGCAGCAGGGCCTCGATCAGCTTCAGCGCCCGGTCGGGCTCCTTGAGCTGGTAGTAGGCGATGGCCCGGGCGTAGCGGGCCGGATACGAGGTGTCGGTCTCGGCGTACTTGGTGATCGCCACCTGCGGGTTGAGGAAGCCGTCCAGCTTGGCCTTCATGATGGCGTGCTCGGCCAGGGCCTCGGGGCTGTCGGTCTTGTGGTAGTTCGGCAGGGCCTCGACGCGGCGGCGCAGCGCCTCGACCCGGTCGGACGAGATTGGGTGGCTGCGGAAGTAGGCGAAGCGCCGGGCCTCGTCGAAGACCTCCTGATAGCGGAAGTTGTCGAAGAATTCGGCCAGGCCGCGGCCGGAGAGGCCGGCCTTGTCGAGCAGGGTGGCGCCGGCCTGGTCGGCGCGGCTTTCCTGCTCGCGGCTGAAGCCCATGGCGCCCAGGGCGCCGAAGTAGCTGGCGCTGCCGGCCAGGCCCGCGGCCGCCTCGGGCGAGCCGGCGAGGGCCGCCAGCACGCCCAGACCCATGGTCAGCAGGAAGGGCTTCATGCCCGCCCGGTTCATCTCGTCGCGCCGGGCGGAGTGGCCGCCCGTCAGGTGGGCGACCTCGTGGGCGATGACGCCCTGCAGCTCGTTGGGCGTGTCGGACTCCAGGATCAGCCCGGTGTTGAAGCCCATCACGCGCGGCGCGGCAAAGGCGTTCAGCTCCTTGCTGCCGACCAGGAGGATCTCGACGTTGCGGGCGTCGATGCCGGCGGCCTGCAGGATCGGCTGGGAGTCCTTGAGCAGGATCTCCTCGATCTCGGTGTCCCGGATCAGGGACATCCCTTCCTGCGCCGCCGCCGGCCTGGGCCCGAGGACCATGGCGGCCGTCAGGACCAGGCTCAGCGCGAGGCGGGACAGGGAGCGGGCAGGGGAGACCATTCGAACCTTTTCTCCAGACCGCCCCTCGTATGCTCCCGCTGCCGAATGTAGTGCGTCAGCCGCGCCGCCACCAGCCTCTGCGGGGCGCCGGCGGCGGTCCCGAGATCTCGGCCGGGTCGGGCTCGCGCGGGGCCGCCGGTTCGGGCTCGGCCGCCGCGGCGACCGGCTCGGGGGTCGGTTCGGCCACGGGCTCCACCACGGGCGCGGGCGCCGCTTCCACCGCAGGCGCAAGTTCGGCGGCGGGCGCAGTTTCCGCCTCGACGGGCGCGGCGGCCTTGCGGCTGCGGCTGCGCGGCTTCTTCGGAGCCGGAGCGGGCTCTTCGGCCGGAGCCGGCTCGGGCGCCGCTTCCACCACGGGTTCGACCGCGAGGGGCTCGGCGACCGGCGCCTCGGCGGCCGGCGTCTCGACCTCAAGCTCGCCCTCGGCGCGGCCGCGGCCGCGGCCACGGCCCCTGCGGGCGCGCTTGGGCTTCTCGTCCTCGGCCGGCAGTTCGACCCAGATCTCCTCGTCGCCGCCGCGGTCGCGGGCGACGCTGGGGGCGGCCGCAGCCGCCTCGGCGGCGACCGGAACGGGCGCAGGCGCCGGACGCTGCTCGCCGGCGTCATTGGCCGGCGAGACCGGCTTCAGGTCTTCGGCAGGGTCGTACCAGACGAACGGATCGTCGCCGTACGGCACCCAGGGACGCACCCAGGAGAACGGAT
>NZ_JAPSKZ010000136.1 GCF_031181185.1 Phenylobacterium sp.
GCGGCCTCCACCTGGCCGTTGATCTTCTGGATCATGGCGAACTGGACGTCGGCGACGGCGGCGAGCCGGGCGTCGATCTCCTCCAGCATGTCCATGTCGCTGACCATGAACAAAAGGAGAACACAAATCGAGGCCGAAGTCAACGTATTTCGACGGAGCCGCGCCTCAGCGGCGGTAGGACTGGAAGAGCTGGAGCAGGATCGAGGGCTGCCGGTTGGCGATCTGCATGGCGACGATCGCCAGCTGCTGGCGCACCTGCAGCGACTGCAGGCGGGCGCTCTCCTTGGCGAGGTCGGCGTCGACCAGATTGCCGATCGCCGCTTCGAGGGCGTCCTGCTGCTTCTCGACGAACTTGAGGTGCGACTCCAAGGCCTTGGAGCCCGTGCCCAGCTTGCCGATAGCGGCATTGACGCCGCGCATGGCGGTGTTGATGTCGTCCATGCCGTTCGGTCCCAGTCCGCCCATCAGGTCGGCGGGAAGGCCCGACAGGATCGAGCCCGTCGTGGACAGGTCGACGTGGTCGACGTCGATCGTGCTTTGGGCCTTGGTGTCGGCCAGCGCGCGGATCCGGTCTGTCCCGCCGGCCGAGAGCAGGTTGATGCCGTTGACCTCGGCGTTGCGCACCACCCGGTCGATCTGCCGGCGCAGCGCCAGGTAATCGTCGTTGAGGGCCTGGCGGGCCGGGTCGGCGAGGTCGTAGTCCGAGGCGGCGAGGGCCTTGGCCTTCATCTCGATCAGCAGTTCCGAGATGCTTTCGCCGGCCGCCATGGCGACGTCGACGATGCCGCGACTGCGGTTGAGCGAGGTCTTCACCGCCTCGAGCCCGCGCACCTCGCTGCGCTGGTTCTGGGCGATGGCCCAGATGGCCGGATTGTCCTTGACGCTGGAGACCTTGAGGCCGGTCGATATGCGACGCTGAACGACGGCCATCTCCGCGTTGATCGCGTTGAAGACCTGCAGCGCCTGCATGGCGCCGACGTTCGTATTGATGCTGTTGAGCGGCACCGCCCAACCCCGCTTCTGACGAACGGCCGAAAGGCCGGCGGGCGTTCTGCCCCACGCCAGGGTCGCAGGGCCCGGTTAGCGAGAGGTTAGCGCAAAGAAGAAGGGCGCTGCAGCGCAGCGCCCTTCTCCCGTTCGGAGGGCCGGCGGTGGGGCCGCCGGCCAGCCTCTCCTTAGTAACGCAGGGCGAAGTTCGCGAAGAACACGCGACCCAGAACGTCGTAGGTGTTCGGGTAGCCGCTGTTCGACGGCGAGGCGTTGCCGCCCAGGACCGGGTAGGATTCCTGGGTCAGGTTCCGCACGCCCAGCGTGAACTCGGCGTTTTCGGTCGCTTCGAAGTTCACCGACATGTCGATGTAGTTCTTCGCGCCGATCCGCTCGACGATGTAGTTCACCGACGGGTTGTCGTCGGTCACGTCGTCGAGGTGGTTCCACACCACGTTGACGCCCCAGCGGCCGTAATCCCAGCGCACCAGCGTGTTCAGCTTGTGACGCGGGATGATGCCCGAACCGCCGTTGTTGCAGCGCGGACCGAACTTGTCGGCGCACTTCACCGGGGTCGAGATGGCGTCGGGGATCAGCGTGTTTTCCCAGGTGTTGGTGTACATCGTCCGCAGGTTGACGGTGCCGTAGTCGCCCAGGCCCAGGTCGGCGATGTCGAACCGGTAGCTGACCGAGACGTCGACCCCTTCGGCCTTCAGCTTGGCGACGTTACGATCCTGCAGCGACACGTTGAGGATCGAGCCGTTCGCCAGGCGGTTGATGGCCTGGCAGTAGGGCGAGTTCGGGTCGCCGCCGACGATCGGGCCGTAGCAGACCGCCAGGACGTTCGCCGTCGAGCTGCCGAAGCTGGTGATCAGCTCTTTGATCTCGATGTCGAAGTAGTCGACGGTCACGGCCAGGCCGGGGACGAAGCTCGGCTGCCACACGAAGCCGACCGTGTAGGTGTCGGCCACTTCCGGCTCGAGGTCCGGGTTGCCGCCCGTGATCGTCTGGGTCTGTTGGTTGGCCTGGATGACGCCGACCAGGTTCGCCGGGACGCCCGAGGCGACGCAGGCCGCGCGGACCTGGGCGTTCGGGTTGCCCTGGAACGAGCAGGGGTCCGTGGCGGTCGGGAAGCTGTTGCCTTGCGGGCGGAACAGTTCGCCCACCGACGGGGCGCGGACCGCGCGGTTGTACGAAGCCCGCAGGCGCAGGTCGTCGATCACCTGCCAGTCGCCGGCGATCTTGTAGGTCTTGGTCAGCTTGTTCTGCGACGAGTAGTCGGAGATCCGGCCGGCCACTTCCAGGTTCAGCTCCTGGACGAAGGGCAGGTCCTTCAGCACCGGGATCAGGGCTTCGCCGTACAGTTCATAGACGTCGAAGTAGCCGCTGACCGGCGGCGAGGCGTTGAAGCCCGTCAGGTTGCCGACCGCGAGGTCCTGGCTGGGACGGAAGTCGAACTCGTCCGAGCGATATTCCGCGCCCAGGGCGAAGCCGACGGCGCCGGCCGGCAGGCTGAAGAAGTTCGCCGTGTCACCGCTCACGAAGGCCGAGCCGATGATCTGCTGGTAGTCCTGCGACGAGTTGATCCGCGTGGAGATGAACTGCGCCGCCGCGGGGCTGATGTTGCCGCGACCGAACAGGTTCAACGGGACGCAGCCGCCCGACGGGTCTTGGCAGCCGGTGCCGGCGGCGTTCAGCAGCAGGGCCTGCTGGATGCGCGCCAGGCTGGTGTCGCCAACCAGCGAGTTCGAGCCGTGGGTGGCGGCGTACTGGAAGTAGGTGTCCCACTGGCCGTTGATGGCGTCGATCTTGCCGCGCAGGCCGGTCTGCAGCTGGTAGCCGTAGAACTGGAAGTCGGAGACCCGCGGGCCGACTTCCGTAAGGCGGCGGTTGAACACGCCGGTGACGGTGTCGAAGATGCCGTCGCCGTCGCTATCCACGTCGGTGAAGGTGCCCGAAGCGGGGTTGCCGGCGGGGATCGAGTACGGGGTCGTGGAGCCCAGGGTGTTCAGGGCCTGCTTGGCCGCCGCCGACAGGAACGGGTTGTTGTCGAGCGTGAAGCGGAAGATCCGGCTGCCGATCGGCGTCGGGGCGAGCTGGGTCGTGATCTGGCTCGCGACGAAATTGCCCTTGGCGTAGGCCTCGATGTTGTCGGTGATGTCGTAGCGGCCGAGGGCCGTCACCGAATAGCGCTCCTGCGGCGTCTGCAGGTAGTTCACCGGGGCGAAGTTGTAGGTGTCGGGCGAGCCGGCGTAGAGGCGCACGTCGCCGTTCGTGAGGAACAGCGCCGAGTTGGCCGAGTTGTTCGGCACGCCCGGAAGGGTGGCGAAGCGGCCGGCCACGAAGTTGTTCACCCGGCCGAACTCTTCCGAGCCCGAGCCCGAGAAGATCAGCACGCGGTTCGGGTTGCTGGCCGCCGGTTCGCCCAACGAGACGAGCAGCTTGTCCTGCGGGCTGTCGCCCTGGAACATCGCCTCGCGCTTGTTGTAGCCCAGGCTCAGCACCACGTTGCCGCGGTCGAAGCTGGCGCCCATGGTGGCGTCGAGGGTGTAGATCGCCGCGTCGCCTTCGTCGGTGGCCGCGTAGCCGCCCGAGAATTCGAAGCCTTCGAAGTCCTTCTTCAGGATGAAGTTCACGACGCCCGAGAGCGCGTCCGAGCCGTAGACGGCCGAGCCGCCGCCGGTCACGACGTCGATCCGGTCGATCAGGGCCGTCGGGATCAGGTTGATGTCGACCGTGCCGAACTGGGTGGTCGGCACCTGACGCTTGCCGTCGACCAGCACGAGGGTCCGGTTCGAGCCCAGGCCGCGCAGGTTGACGGTGGAGACGCCGCCGTTGCCGTTGTTGACGGTGCCGGTGACGCCGGGAGCCGCCTGCGGCAGCGTGGCCAGCAGGTTCTCGGTGTTGACCACGCCCGAGGCTTCCAGAACCGCTTCGCCGACGGTGGCGACCGGGCTCACCGAGGTGAGTTCCTGACGCGCGATGCGCGAGCCGGTGACGACCAGCTCCTCGACTTCCTGAGCCAGCGCCGGCGAGGCGACCAGCACAGCCCCGAACACCGTCGACGCCATCAGGCGCGCGCGGTTGGACGATCTCATCATCAGAGAATGCTCCAAATAGCTCGCAAGGCCGCGCTCGCTGTTCGCGGCGCCGACCCTGCCCCCCCGCCAACCCCTTTTGGCGAGCTCTGTTATCTGGCCTGTGGCGAAGCTCGGTTGCGGTCAAGTGACGTTCGGTATCATGTGACCGGCGAACGCGGATTTTCCGTTACAAGCCATCACAGTGTTACATTTTGGTCACTTTTCAGGCGCCCGCGCGCGGCGGGCGCGGCCCTGTTACGCTGGCGTCAGCCCCAACCCATCCGGAGCGATTCCGTCTTGAGCCTGCCCCCGATCCGAATCCGTCCCGAGCTTTCGGGGAGGGCGTTCGCCGAGGCCTATGCCCGCGACGGCGTCGTTCAGGCGGCCGAGCTGCTGGAAGCGCCGGCCGCGGAGGCGATCGGCGCCCTGCTGCCGAACCTGCCCTATGTGATCGTCGCGCCCGACGAGACCGGCCAGACCCTGGTGATCAACGACGAGGTGATGCGCCGCTTCGGCGAGCAGCAGGTGCGGGAGTTCCTGGCTGGCACGGTCAAGCGCGCGGCGACCGGGTTCTCGTTCCTGCACCGCAGCTACGCCCTGCAGGACGAATACGCCCGCGCGCCCGACCATCCGGCGGCGGCGGTGACGGAGTTCCTGCAGAGCCGCGCCTTCCTGGATTTCGGCGCCGAGATCGTCGGCGAGGCGGTGGACGGCGTGCGGGTGCAGGCCAGCCATTACCGGCGCGGCGACTTCCTGACCCTGCACGACGACAGCCACACCAGGGACGACCGGATCGCCGCCTTCACGCTGGGCTTCACGCGCGGCTGGCGGCCGGACTGGGGCGGGCAGCTGCTGTTTCATAATGCCGACGGCGACGTCGAGCGGGGCTACGCGCCCAGGTTCAATGTGCTGACGGTCTTCAAGGTGCCGCGGGCGCACTCGGTGGCGCCCGTGGCGCCCTATGCCGCCCAGCCGCGGCTGTCGCTGACCGGCTGGTTCATCCGGGAGCGGCGATGAGCGGCGGCTGGCTCAATCCGGACTTGAGGGCGGCCGACCACCGCGCCCGCTACGAGGCGGAGGGGGTCGTCCAGATCGAGGGGCTGTTCACAGCGCCCGTGGCCGAGGCCCTGGCGGCGGCGCTGGAGCAGGCGACGCCCTGGACCCTGGCGCACTCCGGGCCGTCGGGGGAGCCGGTCTATGTGGAGCCGCAGGCGCTGGCGCCGGAGCGGCGCGGCGCCTTGCAGGCGAGGCTGGCCGAGGTGACGCGGCAGGCCGCCGAGCGCTTCGCCTACGTCTACTACGTCTATCCGATGATCGAGGCCTACTTGGCCGGGCGCGATCCGGGGCACCCGCTGCACGGGCTGACCGAGTTCCTGAACAGCCCCGAGTTCATGGCCTTCGCCCACGAGGTGACCGGCGAGCCGGTGGTGAAGGTGGACGCCCAGGCGAGCCACTACCGGCCGGGGCACTTCCTGAACCTGCACGACGACCGCGGCGGGGGCGAGCGGCGGGCCGCCTATACGATCGGGCTGACCCGCGGCTGGCGGCCGGACTGGGGCGGGCAGCTGCTGTTCCACGACGCGGCCGGCGACGTGACGCGGGGCTTCGCGCCGAAATTCAACGTGCTGACGCTGTTCAAGACGCCGCAGTGGCACTCGGTGGCGCCGGTGGCGCCCTATGCCACGCGGCCGCGGCTCACGATCGCCGGCTGGCTGCGGGACGATGCACCGTATGCGCCATCGGCGGCGCGCCCATGAGGTCCTGGATGGCGGTGAGCTCGGCCCGGGCGTCGGGATCGCCCGCCTGGGCCAGGTGGAGCAGCTTACGCACCGCCGCATAGGCGATGGTTGGGCGCGCGGTAGGACGGCCGCCGCGGCCGCCGGCCAGGGCCGCCGCCCGGGCCCGGGTCACCTCGCGCAGGTTCACCGCGCGGATCGCCGTCTCGATGCGCGCCAGGACGGCGTCGGGCGCCAGGCTGGCGGCGTCGTCGAGCACCGACGGGGCGACGCCGAACTGGAGGATGGCGCGGGCTTCGGAGACCAGCTTCTTGAGGCTGCCACGGCTGGGGCCCAGGCGCGCGGCGTAGGCCTGGGCGGCCTCGGCGAGGGCGGCTTCGCGGGAGATCCGACGCAGCGCCTGGGCGTGCAGGGCGGCGATGGCCATCCGCTTGGCGGCCGGCAGCGCGCGCGGGCCCTCGCCGGGCGCGCCCCGTTCCTCCACCTTCGTCGCCGCGGCCTCGCCCCCGAGCGCCTCGACGTGGCCGGATCCGTCCACGTTCACATCCCCCGATGTAACAATGTCAGCGTTTCCCGTAATCGACGTAACATTGATACGAACAAGGTTGAAGAGCGCAAGCAAGCTGCGCTGTAACGTCACATGAGGTACGGGCTGACGCGCCGAACCGCGTCGTGCGAAAACGCCGGCAGGAGAGGGCGAACGATGGGACGACGGCTGTGCGGACTGGCCCTTGCGGGCCTGGCGATCCTGGCCGCGCCGGCGGCGGCCCAGCCGGCGGACCCGGCGCTGAAGGGGCTGGCGGAGTGTGCGGGCGTCGCAGACCCCGCGGCCAAGGGCGCCTGCTACGACGCCGCCTACCAGGCGCTGGAGCAGCAGGTGCGGACGGGCGAGCTCAGCATCATCCGCCGGAAGGAGGCGCAGGAGGCCCAGCGCGGGGCGTTCGGCCTGGACCTGCCGTCGCTGTCGCTGTTCGACCGGGCGGCCGGGGGCGAGGGGCCGCTGGAGCGCGTCACCGACGAGCTGGCCCGGGCCTATCAGGACGGCGGCGGCCGCTGGGTGTTCGAGCTGAAGAGCGGGGCCACCTGGCGGCAGATCGACAACGAGGCGATCGCGCCCAGGCCCAAGGCGGGCGCTGCGGTGGAGGTCCGCAAGGCCGCCCTGGGCAGCTTCTTCCTGAAGGTGGGCGAGGCGCGCGGGGTGCGCGCCAAGCGCAGCGAATAGCCTAGTTCAGCGGCACGACCGGCAGCTCGATGGCCGAGGCCGCAGCGCCCGTGTGGTAGATCCGCTGCGTCGCCTTGCGATAGGCGCTGGGCGGGGCGGTGAAGATGTTCTCCACGTAGGTCTGCGGGTTGCGGTCGTAGAGCGGGAACCAGCTGGACTGGACCTGCACCATGATCCGGTGGCCGGGCTGGAACACGTGGTTCGCCGTCGGCAGTTCGAAGCGGTACTTCTGGACCTTGCCGGCGGGGATCGGCGACGGCTTCTCGTAGGAATCCCGGTAGCGGCCGCGGAAGATCTCCATGGCGATCGGCATTTGGTAGCCGCTCATGTCGAGGTCGGAGGGCACGAAGTCCGGATAGACGTCGATCAGCTTCACGACCCAGTCGCTGTCCGTACCGGTGGTTGAGGCGAAGAGGTTCACGACCGGCTCGCCGGCGATCTTCAGCGGCTCCTTCAGGGGCTCGGAGACATAGACCAGGACGTCCGGCCGCGTGGACGCGTGGCGCTGGTCCGAGGCCAGCCAGTAGCGCCACTGGTCGGCGTCGTCGGCGCGCACCGGCCGCGGCACGAACGGGACCGGCTTGGCCGGGTCGGAGACGTACTCGTCGTAGGCGGCGCCGGTGGGGGCGTCGAAACCGAGCTTCAGGCCAGGCTGCAGGTAGAGCGGCTTGAGCGCGGCGGCCTGGGGCCAGCGGTCGTAGCGCTTCCACTGCAGCGTGCCGGTCTCGAACATGGTGACGGGCGCGATGTCGGCCTTAGGACCGTTGGTCTTCAGGTGCTGGTCGAGGAACGGCTTCATGACCTTCAGCCGGAACTCGGTGGCGGTGTCGCCCGGCATCTTGAGCGCGCCCAGCTGGCGCTGCTCGTAGTTGACGCCGGAGTGGCGCCAGGCGCCGAGCGCCAGGAAGTTCATGTCGTTGTTCGCGTCCTTAGCCTCGACCGCCTTGTACGCGTGGACGGCGCCGTAGATGTCCTCCTGGTCGTAGAGCGAGCCGACCCACAGCGTCGGCACCTTCAGAGGGTGCTTGGCGAGCTGCTTGTCGAGGGCCTGTTCTTGCCAGAACTGATCGTAGGCGGGGTGCTCGACGATCTTGCGGAAGGCTGGGATCTGGTCGAGGCCAGCCTTCTTGCCGAAGCTCCAGACGTTGCCGGCGCGCAGGAAGTTCTCGTAGTCGTCCAACGCCTCGCGCGGCAGGTCGGGCCCGGAGCCCTTCTCGGTCATCTGGTTCATGAACCAGTCCAGCATGGTCTGGCGGAAGGCGCCGTTCTGGAACCAGTCGTCGCCCATCCAGCCGTCGATCATCGGGCTCTGCGGCACGGCGGCCTTCAGCGCCGGGTGCGGGTCGATCAGGGCCATGGCGGCGGTGAAGCCAGGATAGGACGAGCCGGTGACGCCGACCCGGCCGTTGCTCTCGGGCGTGTTCTTCACCAGCCAGTCGATGGTGTCGTAGGCGTCGGTGGAATGGTCGACGGGCGTGTTGTTGAGCGGCCCGCGCAGGGGCCGGGTCAGCACGTAGTCGCCCTCCGAGGCGTACTTGCCGCGGACGTCCTGGTAGACGCGGATGTAGCCGTCGGCGAGGAAGGCCTCGTCCACCTGGGCGCCGGTCGCGGCGGCGTAGGGCGAGTTGAAGCGCTTGCTGGGCGTCTTGGCGTTGTAGGGCGTGCGCGTCAGCAGGATCGGCGCGTCCTTGGCGCCCTCGGGCACGATGATGACGGTGTAGAGCTTCACGCCGTCGCGCATGGGAATCATCACCTCGCGCCGCTCGTAGTCGTAGCCGACGTTGGGCGCCGTGAACTTGGCCGGGATGTCCGGCGTCATCGGCGGCGTGCCTTGGGTCGGCGTCTGCGCCTGGGCGGGCAGCGCGATGGCGGCGCACGCAACGGCGGCGCGCAGCAGGGTCTTGAAGGTCATGAACATCCCCACGGAACTGACGTGGGGCGGACGCTAGCCTGAGCCTTAGGCGCTGGCGAGAGCGCTCTGGAACAGGATGGCGCCGTCGGCCGAGCCGAGCTCGGCTTCGAAGGCGCGGTCGGGGTGGGGCATCATGCCCAGCACATTGCCGCGCTCGTTGACGATGCCGGCGATGTTGCGCAGCGAGCCGTTCGGATTGTCGGCGTAGCGGAACACCACCTGGCCCTCGCCCTCGAGGCGGTCCAGCGTAGCCTCGTCGGCGAAGAAGTTGCCCTCGCCGTTCCCCACGGTCATGGCCACGTGGCGGCGGCCGGCGTAACCGGCGGTGAAGCGGGTCTGGGCGTTGGTGACCTCGAGCTCGACCGGCTTGCAGACGTACTTCAGCTTCTCGTTGCGCAAGAGCGCGCCCGGCAGCATCCCGGCCTCGCACAGGATCTGGAAGCCGTTGCAGATGCCGACGGTGGCCACGCCGCGCTCGGCGGCCGCCTTGACCTCGGACATGATCGGCGAGAGCGCCGCCATGGCCCCGCAGCGCAGGTAGTCGCCGTAGGAGAAGCCGCCCGGCAGCACGACGAGGTCGACCCCCGAGGGCAGCTCGGTATCGCCATGCCACACCATGTCCACCTGCGCGCCCGTAGCGCGCTCGATGGCCACCTTGCAGTCGCGGTCGCAGTTGGAACCCGGAAAGACGATGACGGCGGCTTTGGTCATGGGCGGATCAAGCTCTTCAGGCGCACTTGTCGAGGACGGGGGCGACCGGCGTGGCGTCGGGCGCGGGGAA
>NZ_JAPSKZ010000137.1 GCF_031181185.1 Phenylobacterium sp.
CTGAGCTGCAGGCCGACGGGCGTCCGGGTCAGGGTTATGTCGATGCGGCCCGGCCGCCCGTCGGGAAAGGCATGCGCCAGGGCGTTGCCCAACGCCTCATTGAGGATGAGCGCCAGCGGCGGCGCATGGCGGGCGGGGATAGTGACCGGCTCAAGGCTCATCGCGACCTGGATGCCCTCTTGGCCGGCCGCGGCCAGATCGCCCGCAAGCTCCCGCACGAGGGCGGCGAGCTCGACCTGCTCGACGCCGGCGGTTCGTACGACATGCCGGAGCGCTACGCTGACGGCCGTGACCCGGGATTGCACGGCCTTCAGCGCGCGTTTCACGCCCTCGTCCTTGGCGCGCCGGCCGTGCAGCAGGACCAGGGACGAGATGAGCTGAAGGGTGTTCTTGACCCGGTGGTCCGCCTCGCGCTGAAGCTCGCCCTGGGCGGCGAGCGCCTGCCTCAGGCTCTCGATTTCGGCGTCGGACATCCTGGGCTCCCGGCAAGGCCTTCACCTAGTATGCCTGGCAGACGGCATCTGTCATTGGCGTGACACAACCCTTGGGATGAGTGGACAGTCGCGTACACGGAGATTCGCTTGACGCTTCTGCCGCCGCCATCGCCGCCCAGCCGGCAGGAAGCCCCGCTCTGGCCCATCCTTGCGGCTGGCGGCGGAGGCCTCGCTGTGGTCGCAGCCTTGGCCCTGTTGGGGCAGGTGGGCGGCCTTGGCGCGATCGCCTCGATGGTCTTCGTCGCCACGGTGACAGCCGTCTCGTTGGTGATCGCCGACCGGCGAGCGGAAGTGGAGCAGGACGCGGCCGCGTCCAGCGCCCTTGCTCCGGCCGCCGAAGCGCCGCCCTACTCCGCACTTATCAACGCCCTGCCGGATCCGATCCTGGTGATCTCGGCTCTGGAGCGGGACGACCTCACTGGCCGCAGGTATATCTTCGCCAACAGCGCCGCGCGCGAGCTCTTCCGGATCGAGGCGGGGGAGGGCCTGCTGGTCAGCGTAATGCGCGATCCCCAGTTGCTGGAAGCGGTGGACCTCGCGCTCTTCGAAGCTCGCGACGCCGAGGCTGTCTATGAGACGGGGGGCGCTCAGTCGCGCGTGTTGCGCGCCTTCGTGCGCCCGATTGGGCTTGCGCTGGACGGCGCTCACTTGGCGCTCCTGTCGCTGCGGGACGAAACCGAACTGCGGCAGGTGGAGCGGACACGCGTGGACTTCCTGGCCAACGCCAGCCACGAGCTCCGTACGCCGCTGGCCTCATTGGCGGGCTTCATCGAGACGTTACGAGGGCACGCCAAGGGTGACGAAGGCGCGCGTGAACGCTTCCTCGGGATCATGCAGGCCCAGGCCGAGCGGATGAACCGGCTGATCGACGATCTGATGTCCTTGAGCAGAATCGAGCTCCATGAGCACGTTGCGCCCAGCGACCGGGTGGACCTCTGCGGCGTCGTCGCCGACGTCGTGGATGCGGCATCGCCGCTGGCTGCGGAGCGCGGCGTAAAGCTCCAGGTACAGCCGCCATCCGACGCCGAGGCCCTGGTCATCGGGGCGCGCGATCAACTCGTGCAGGTGGTCCAGAACCTGGTGGACAACGCCTTGAAGTACTCGTCGATGGGCCACGTCGTGACGATCACGATCGGCACAGGCCAGTCGGCCGAGGCGTGCACAGCGGCCATCCGCCTCGAGGCTTCGCGGCTGTCGCTGCTGACCCCCGACCACAGCAGCGACACCTACGCCTTCGTTCGTGTGCGGGATCAGGGCCCCGGCATCGAGCGTGAGCACCTGCCGCGGCTTACCGAGCGCTTCTATCGCGTCGAGGGACAGAAGAGCGGCGAGCGCTCCGGCACTGGCCTGGGACTGGCGATCGTCAAGCATATCATCAACCGTCACCGCGGCGGCCTGGCGGTCGAGAGCGTCCGCGGAGACGGCTCCATTTTCACGGTTTATCTGCCGGAAACGGCGGCTGGCTCGGGCCGCCCCGCCCAGCGTCGTGAAAGTGTCATGGAAATGTAGCATTGGGTCCGCAGCCGGCGGGCATGGTCGCCGGCGGCCAACGAATCCTCGCGATCGCTCCTAGCAGCGCTGAGACCAAGCATGATCACCTGGGCCGTCCTTGCGGCGCTCGTCCTATTCTCGGCCGCCACCTATGTGCTCGGCCGGCGCAAGCTGACCGCGCAAGCGGCCGGCCAGCGCCCGCACTCGCGGCCGGGGTACCACGGCGCCTATGTCATGCTCTGGGCGGCGGTCCC
The DNA here is from genome assembly GCF_031181185.1 of Phenylobacterium sp. Lineage (GTDB taxonomy): Bacteria > Pseudomonadota > Alphaproteobacteria > Caulobacterales > Caulobacteraceae > Phenylobacterium. The sequence goes on from NZ_JAPSKZ010000137.1 coordinate 2,240, forward strand.
GGCGGCCATCCTGCTTCTGCTGCACGGCGCGTTCGGCGGCCGCATCGTCGCCGCGGCGGTGCAGGCCGAGGCGCCCGCCTCGGTACAGGCCTTGGATGGTCACCAACGGGCGGTGTTTTACGATGACGCGCTCGCGATCGGCCGCGGACAGACTCCCAGCGAGATGATTTTCGCGCCACAGGTGCGCGCCGCGTTGGCGGATGAGGGTAGAGAGGCGGCTCGCCTCGAGATGGGCCTGCGGCTGGGCGCGATCACGTTGGCCCTACTTTTGGCCGCAGGCGGGTTCTTTGCGGCCTACCGTCGCATCACCCCGGAGTTCCGGGCGCGCCAGCACGTGGAGGGCTGGACATCGGCCGTCCTGATCGCGTGTTCGGTAGCGGCGGTCCTGACCACGGTCGGCATCGTGGCCTCGCTGGCGTTCGAGAGCATCCGTTTCTTCCGGGCGGTGCCGCCGCACGAGTTCCTCTTCGGGATGGAGTGGGACCCACAGATCGCCATGCGCGCCGACCAGTTCGCGGCGGTCGGTGCGTTCGGCGCCGTGCCGCTGTTCGTAGGCACGTTCCTGATCATGTTGATCGCGATGATCGTGGCTGCGCCCATCGGACTGCTGTCGGCTATCTACCTCGCCGAATACGCCAGCCGTCCCACCCGAGCCGTGGTGAAGCCTTTGCTGGAGGTGCTGGCGGGCGTCCCGACGGTGGTCTACGGCTTCTTCGCCGCGCTCACGGTGGGGCCGCTGTTCCGGTCGGCCTTCAACAATCTGGGCGCACAGCTGCTCGGCGGACCCTTCCACGAGCTGGGCCTCTACCTCAGCCAGGTGCAGAACCAGATGGCCCTGGTCGCCGGGGCCGTGATGGGGATCATGCTGATCCCGTTCGTGTCGTCGCTTTCAGACGACATCCTCAACGCCGTGCCTCAATCGCTGCGGGACGGCAGTCTGGCCATGGGGGCGACGCCCTCGGAAACCATCAAGAAGGTTGTCATGCCCGCCGCCCTGCCGGGCGTTATGGGCGCCATGCTGCTGGCCGTCTCGCGAGCCATTGGCGAGACGATGATCGTCACCATGGCGGCAGGCCTGCAGGCCAAGACCACGCTGAACCCGCTCGATACGGTGACGACCGTTACGGTGCAGATCGTCACCCTGCTCACCGGCGACCAGGAATTCGACAGCCCCAAGACGCTGTCGGCCTTCGGCCTCGGCCTGACACTGTTCGTCATCACCCTGATCCTGAACGTCATCGCGCTTCGGGTCGTCCAGAAGTACCGGGAACAGTATGACTGACGCGGCTCTCAACCAGGCGACGATCGCTCGCCCGTCCGTCGCGGCGATGGAAGCGCGACTGAAGGTCCGCCGCGCTCGTGAAGCCCGCTTCCGCTGGTATGGGCGGTTGGCGATCATCATCGCGCTGTCGTTCCTCGCCGTCCTCATGGGGCGGATCATCAGCCAAGGGTACAGCACCTTCATCGACTACCGGATGAGCGTGCCGGTCTATCTCGATCCCTCAAGGATCGACCCCGCCGACCCAACCGGCGCCAACTACGACCTGCTGGTCGCCGACGCCGTGCTGGCCAAGCTGGGCGAGCGCGACGATGAGCTTGGCTCCGTCTCAGGAAAGGTGACCGAGCTTCTGTCGACGGATCTCGGCTTCAAGCTGCTGGATCAGGTGCGTGCCGACCCGACCTTGATCGGCAAGACGGTCATGGTCAGCGGCCCCGTTCGGGCCGACGCCGCCCTCTTCTACAAGGGCCAGGTGGACCGAGCGGCCCCTGAAGCCGACCGGAAGCTGGACGACCAGCAGATCGCGTGGTTGGACCGGCTGGAGGACCTGGGGATGGTCTCCTCAGGCTTCAATACCTCGTTCCTGACGCGCTCGGATTCGACGGAGCCGGAGCAGGCCGGGGTGCTGGGCGCAGTCGTAGGCTCGGCGATGATGCTGTTGGTGACGGCTATCCTATCGGTCCCCATCGGCGTTCTGGCGGCCGTCTACCTCGAGGAGTTCGCGCCGAAGAACCGCTGGACCAGCATCGTCGAGGTGAACATCAACAACCTCGCCGCGGTCCCCTCCATCGTCTACGGCCTGCTTGGCCTGGCGGTGTTCATCAACTGGCTGGCCGCGCCGCGTTCATCGCCGCTCGTCGGGGGCTTGGTCCTGGCGCTGATGGCTCTGCCGACGGTGATCATCGCCACCCGCTCGGCGCTGAAAGCCGTGCCGCCGTCGATCCGCGAGGCCGCGCTGGGCGTCGGCGCCTCGCGCACCCAGACCGTGTTCCATCACGTCCTGCCGCTCGCGATGCCCGGGGTGATGACCGGTGCGATACTCTCCCTGGCCCACGCCCTCGGCGAGACCGCCCCGCTTCTGATGGTGGGCATGGTCTCGTTCGTGCCCGGCGTGCCGGCCGGGTTCACCGAGGCGGCCACGGTGCTGCCCGTGCAGGTCTTCATCTGGGAGAACGCCTCGGAGCGGGCGTTCCACGAACGGACGGCCGCGGCCATCATGGTCCTGCTCGTCTTCATGATCGTCATGAACCTGGCCGCCATCATCGTGCGGCGCCGGTTCGAGCGGCGCTGGTAGTCATGACCCGGCGCCGCCCCATCTCGAGGTCCAACATGCTCACCCAGACCGACGGGCAACCGGCCAAGGACGGGCCGCTGCACATCGAACTCCGACCCCAGGCCGCGCACGCGGTCGACGCGCCGCCGAAGCTGCGGGCCCGCGACGTCAACGTGTTCTACGGCGACAAGCAGGCCCTGTTCGACGTGTCACTCGACATCCCCGAGCGGGCGGTGACGGCGCTGATCGGGCCCTCCGGGTGCGGCAAATCCACCTTCCTGCGCTGCATCAACCGGATGAACGACACCATCCCGACCGCGAAGGTGAAGGGCCGCATCGAGCTGGACGGTGAGGACGTCAATGACCGGGGCATCGATCCCGTCCTGCTGCGCGCTCGCGTGGGCATGGTGTTCCAGAAGCCCAACCCGTTCCCGAAAAGCATCTTCGAGAACGTGGCCTACGGGCCGCGCATCCATGGCATCGCGACCAGCAAGCGGGAGCTGGAAGGCGTCGTAGAGACCTCGCTCAAGCGCGCCGGCCTCTGGAACGAGGTGGCGGACCGGCTGCACCAGCCCGGCACCAGCCTGTCCGGCGGCCAGCAGCAGCGCCTGGTGATCGCCCGCGCCATCGCCGTGAACCCGGAGGTGATCCTGATGGACGAGCCCTGCTCGGCGCTGGATCCGATCGCCACGGCGCGGGTCGAAGAGCTGATCGACGAACTGCGCGAGGAATACTGCATCGTCATCGTCACCCACTCGATGGCCCAGGCCGCGCGAGTGTCGCAAAAGACCGCTTTCTTCCACCTGGGCAAGCTGATCGAGGCCGGCAACACGGACGAGATCTTCACGAACCCGCGGGACAGCCGCACCCAGGACTACATCACCGGCCGGTTCGGGTAGGGGCGGCGCCATGAACGAGCACATCGTCAAATCCTACGAGGACGAGCTGAACGCGCTGACGGCCGAGACCGTCCGCATGGGCGGCATGGCCGAGGCGGCGGTGGCCGACTGCCTGCAGGCGGTGGTCAAGCGCGACCAGGACCAGGCCGTCGCCGTCGTCGCGCGCGACGAGAAGCTGGACGCGGCCGAGCGCGACATCGAGCGCCGCGCGATCCGCCTCATCGCGCTCCGTCAGCCGATGGCCAACGACCTGCGCAAGACCGTGGCAGCGATGAAGATCGCCAACAACCTCGAGCGCATCGGCGACCTCGCGAAGAACATCTCCAAGCGCACGCTGATCATCATCGAGGAAGAGCCGATGACGCCGCTCACCCGCTCGATCGAGCGGATGGGCAAGCTGGTGCTGAACCGGCTGACCTCGGTGCTGGACGCCTACAGCCGCTCGGACCTGGAGCGGGCGCTGTCGGTCTGGTCGCAGGACGACGAGGTCGACGAGCACTACAACAGCCTGTTCCGCGAGCTGTTGACCTACATGATGGGCGATCCGCGGACGATCACGGCCTGCACGCACATGCTGTTCGCGGCCAAGAACCTCGAGCGGATCGGCGACCACGCCACCAACATCGCCGAGCTGATCCACTACGAGATCACGGGCGAGGAGATGATCGCCAGCGCTCGACCCAAGACCGACGCCTTCAAAGGGAGTTCCACGCCGTGACGCCGCGCATCCTTGTGGTCGAGGACGAGGACAGCCTGGCCACCCTGCTGCAGTACAACCTCGAGAAGGAAGGCTACGAAGTGGCCCGCGCCGGCGACGGTGAAGAGGCCCTGCTGCAGGTGCAGGAGCGGCTGCCCGACCTGCTCGTGCTGGACTGGATGCTGCCGAAGGTTTCGGGCATCGAAGTCTGCCGCAGGCTTCGGCAGCGGCCCGAGAGCCGCAATGTCCCGATCATCATGCTGACCGCCCGCGGCGAAGAGAGCGACCGGATCCGCGGCCTCGACACCGGCGCGGACGACTATGTGGTGAAGCCCTTCGCCATGAGCGAGCTGGCGGCCCGCGTCCGGGCGGTGCTGCGCCGGCTGCGGCCGGGCCTGGCTGAGGACCGCGTGCGCTGCGGCGACATCGTCATCGACCGGGTCGCCCACCGGGTGAAGCGGGCCGGGCAGGAAGTCCACCTTGGGCCGACCGAGTTCCGCCTGCTGGACCACTTCATGCAGCACCCCGGACGGGTGTTCTCGCGCGAGCAGCTGCTGGACGCGGTCTGGGGCTCGGACGTCTATGTCGAGGCGCGGACCGTCGACGTGCACATCGGCCGTCTGCGCAAGGCGCTGAACGCCTCGGAAGGCGGCGACCCGATCCGCACCGTTCGCTCGGCCGGCTACTCGCTCGACGTCGAGGCTTGACCAAGCGGGAGCCGACCGCCAAAGCGGCCTCCCATGAACATCCTTCTCGTGGGCTCGGGCGGGCGCGAACACGCGCTGGCCTGGAAGATCGCGGCCTCGCCGCTGGTGACGCGGCTCGTGACGGCGCCAGGCAACCCCGGCATGGCGGCGCTGGCCGAGCTCCGCGACGTCTCCGTCACGGATGTTGAGGGCCTGGTCGCCCTGGCCAAGGAGATCGCCGCGGATCTCGTCGTGATCGGGCCTGAGTCGTCCGTGGCCGCCGGTCTGGCCGACGCGCTGGAACTTGCGAAAATCCCCTGCTTCGGGCCCTCGGCAGGCGCCGGCCAGCTGGAAAGCTCCAAGGCGTTCACCAAGGCCTTCGCCGACCGCTACGGCCTGCCGACGGCCGCCTACCGGGTCTGCGAGACCGCCGATGAGGCTCGCGCCGCGCTGGAGCTGTTCTCCGCCCCGTATGTCATCAAGGCCGACGGTCTGGCGGCCGGAAAGGGCGTCACGGTCGCCCATGACCGCGGCGAAGCCGAGGCGGCGATCGACGATGCCTTCGGCGGCCGGTTCGGCGCGGCCGGCGCGCGGGTGGTCGTCGAAGAGTTCCTGGAGGGCGAGATCGGCTCGCTGTTCGCGCTCTGCGACGGCGAGACTTCGATGCTGTTCGGCTGGGCTCAGGACCACAAGCGCGCCTTCGATGGCGAGCAGGGGCCGAACACCGGCGGGATGGGGACCTATTCGCCGGCTCCGGTCTTCACGCCCGAACTGGTGGAACAGGTCCGGACCCGGCTGGTCGAGCCCGCCTTCGCCGGAATCGCCGCCGACGGCTCGCCCTACCGCGGCGTGCTGTTCGTCGAGCTGATGGCGACCAAGACCGGCCCAAAGTTGGTGGAGTTCAACGTCCGCTTCGGTGACCCCGAATGCCAGGTGCTGATGCTGCGCCTGGAAAGCGACCTCGTGCCGTACCTCGAGGCCTGCGCGAAGGGGACGCTCAAGGACATGCCGCCGCCGGTTTGGCGGGAGGAGCCTGCGGTTTGCGTCGTCCTCGCCGCGAAGGGGTATCCGGGCACGCCAGCCTCCGGCGGCGAGATCCTCGGGCTGGACCAGGACCTCGGCGATGGCGTCGTGGTCTTCCACGCCGGCACCAAGCAGGGCCCGGACGGCGTGCTGCGCGCGGCGGGCGGCCGGGTGCTGAACGTCTGCGCCCGCGGGCGCGATCTTCAGACCGCTCGGGACCGCGCCTACGCCGGGATCGACAGGATCGATTTCGCGGACGGCTTCTGCCGGCGGGACATCGGGTGGCGGGCCCTGGCCCTCAGCTAACCTTCGACCAGCACCTTCAACTCGGGCAGCACCTCGTTCGCCCAGGCCTCGCCGAGGGCGAATAGGGCGGTCTCGATGGCCTCGGCCTCGACCAGGTCTTCGAACGCCTCCCAGCCGGCGTGGATGACCCGCACATGCGTGCCGCCGAAGATCGGGGTCAGCACGAAGGTCACCTCGGTCCGCGGACGGCCAGGATAGGTCCAGCTGAAGCGCAGCCGACTGTTCGGCTCTACGACCTCGACCTCACACCGCACGCTGCCCTCGAAATCGCGTGTTTCGCGGCGCTTGCGGCTGGGCTGGATGACGAAGACCTGCCGGACACGCGCCACGAACCCGTGGGCGCCCAGCCAGCGCCAGGCCAGCTCGCTATCGATCATCGTCCGCCAAACGGCCTGGGGCGGCGCCTCGATCTCGATGATGGACTGGATGTCGTCCGTCGCCATGCGCCGAACCGGGAAGCCTCTTCGTGACTTGAGGTCAAGTCCGGCCATCCCGCCTTGCCCCTGACCGGCGCTGCTCGCTAAAAGAGTTTCAAACAACTGTACGAAGGGGAACGCCATGGCCGTCACCGCCGACGTCGCCGCCGAGCAGGAGCGCGAGAAGGCCAATACGGGCACGGAGGAGGTCCCCGAGTCCCAACGCTTCGACCAGGCGTCCCTGGAGCAGTGGCTGAAGGCGAATGTCGAGGGCTATGAAGGCCCGCTGGAGGTCCGCAAGTTCAAGGGCGGCCAGTCGAACCCGACCTACCAGCTGATCACGCCCGCCAAGAAGTACGTCCTGCGCCGCAAGCCGCCGGGCAAGCTGCTGCCCTCGGCGCACGCCGTGGATCGCGAATACAAGGTGATTTCGGCCCTGGGACCGACCGGCTTCCCGGTGGCGCGGACCTATGGCCTGTGCACGGACGATTCCGTCATCGGCACCTGGTTCTACGTCATGGACTGCGTGGAAGGCCGGGTGCTCTGGGACCAGACCCTGCCCGCCTACACGCCCGAACAGCGCCGGGCGATCTTCACGGCCAAGATCAACACGCTCGCCGACCTGCACAACACCGACTACGCGGCCATCGGGCTGGAGGACTTCGGCAAGCCCGGCAACTACATGGCCCGCCAGGTCGACCGGTGGACCAAGCAGTACAAGGCCTCAGAGGACCGCCACATCGAAGAGA
>NZ_JAPSKZ010000138.1 GCF_031181185.1 Phenylobacterium sp.
CAGTCCAGCCAGCCTGGCGATGACGACGTGAACATCGACCAGCAGGGCCGCCAGGGCGGCATCAACCAGAACACCCATCACCAGGGCTACCAGCAGGACCGCTGACATGCCGGACAAGCACCCGAACACCGACCGCTACGGCGGCCCCGGCGCCTCGCACGAGGACCGCACCGAACCCAAGCCCAAGCCGCAGCAGACGCGGCAGAAAGGCGAGCCCACCAACACCGCCTTCTCGGGCGTGTCGAGCGGCGGCGGCGAACGCGACCGCCACCACTCGCACGACCCGGACCACAAGGCCGACCGCCAGCAGAACAGCGAGCAGCGGGCCAAGCACGAGACGCCCGGACGCCAGACGCACTAGGTGTCGTTCCCCGCGGCCGGAGCTTCTGCTCCGGCCGTTCTTTTTACGCGAACCCTCAACCAAATGGTTGACAATCGGCCAGGCGAACACATATTCAACCGCATGGTTGATATAGAAGCCGCCAAGCTCGACGCCGTGTTCCACGCCCTCGGCGACGCCACGCGCCGCCGTATGCTGGCCAGCCTCGCCGGCGGCGAACGGACTGTGGGCGAGCTGGCCCAGCCGTTCGACATGTCGCTGGCCGCCGCCTCCAAGCACATCAAGGCGCTCGAGAACGCAGGCCTCGTCCGACGCACTGTCGTGGGTCGCACCCACCGCTGCCGCCTGGAGGCCCGGCCGCTCGCCGAGGCGCACCGCTGGCTCGGCTTCTACGAGAAGTTCTGGAACAGCCGCCTCGACGTGCTCGAGGGCCTGCTGCGCCAGGAGCAGCACTCGAACAACGAAGGAGATGGTGATGAGTGAAGTCCTGGACGGCGGCTACGGCGTGCTCGCCGAGCCTTTGACGCTGAAGATCCAGCGGCGCCTGCCCGGCCCCATCGATCGGGTCTGGGCCTACCTCACCGAAAGCGAGCTGCGCGGCCGGTGGCTGGCCCGCGGCGCCATGGAGCTGAAGGAAGGCGGCCGGGTGGAGCTCGTCTGGCGCAACGACGAACTCTCGGACCTGCCTGCGGCGCGCCCGGAAGGCTTCGCCGAGGAGATGCGGATGGAGACCACCGTCCACCGCCTCGACCCGCCGCGGCTCCTGGCGTTCGGCTGGGCCGACGGCAGCGAGGTGACCTTCGAACTCGAGCCCCGGGGCGCCGAGGTGCTGCTGACCGTCACCCACCGCCGCCTGCCCGATCGCGCCACCCTGCTGAAGGTGGCCGCCGGCTGGCATGCGCACCTCGACATCTGGGTCGACCTGGCGAACGGACGGGCCGCCCAGCCCTTCTGGCCGGCGTGGCAGCGGCTGCACGCCGCCTACGACGCGCGCCTAACCTAGTTCGTCGCATTACCGAGGGTTCACTGGCCCGGACGGCGCCCACTGGTTTAAGTCGGGACCATGCTCAAGCTCTTCGTCTCGACGGGCCTCGCGCTCGTCCTCGCCCTGCCCGCCGCCGCCCAGGAGTACCCGAAGAAGATCCCGGCGCCGGGCGGGCACGCGCTGATCCCGGCGCCGGGCGCTCAGCGCGCCTACGACGACTACAAGTACGCGCCGGCCCGCCGCGTCGGCGACTTCCTCTACATCTCGGGCGTGATCGCGGGCCCGGCGCCGAACGAGGGCCGCGACGCCGAGGCTTTCAAGGTCCAGGTCCGCCGCGCGTTCACCCACATCAAGCGCACGCTCGACGCCGAGGGTCTCACCTTCGCCGACGTGGCGATGATCAACACCTTCCACGTCTGGAACGGTCCCGGCTTCACCGGCGCCCGCGACGAGCAGTTCGCCGCCTTCAGCGCCGCCAAGGACGAGTTCATGTCCGCCCCGCACCCCGCCTGGACGGCGGTCGGCACGACCGGTCTTCTGTCCGACAACGGCGTGGTCGAGATACAGATGATCGCCTACGCGCCCCAGAAGCGCTGACCTAAGCGCTGACCTAAACGCTGGGCGGGCGCTAGGTCGGCCAGGCGCTGATCGCGCCCCAGGGGTGCTCGAACTGCAGGGCCACGAACCGAGCGGTGAGCTCGCCATAGGCCGTTCGGATCTGGCCGAAGGTGCTCTCGGTCGGATTCCGGACGGGCGGCACGACGAGGCGGTCGAAGCGCGCCGGCGGAGCCTGATGCCGCAACACCGTCAGGCCGTGGCGCGAGCGGGTGGCCGCCGGACCCGTCGCCCAGCCTTCAGAGCGGTAGGTGCGCGACCAGCCGTCCAGGGTCGTGGCGAAGGCCATTTCGTCGAAGCCGGGCGTGATCCGTACGCCCACGTCTTCGCGCTGCCAGAACGCGGCGCGGTTCAGCACGACGGTCGCCATGCCGCGCAGGGTCAGGTGGTAGTCGCGTCCGTTGTGGCGCGGATCGGGCGGCGGAAGCCCGAGGCGTTGGGCGGTCGCGCGCATCACCGGCTCGCCGGCGAGCTCCCGCAGCAGGTTCAGCGAGGCCGGCGCCGAGGCGCTGATCCCCGCCGTGGTGGTGATCGGTCCGTCGCTGACCCAGCGGCGATCCTGCCGCCAGGCCACCTTGGGGTGCGCCTTGCGCATCTTGCCGACGCTGAACCAGTGGACCGTCGCCTCGCGGCCGTCGAGCAGTCCCGTCTTGGCCAGCACCCGCGCGCCGTTGCAGATCGACATGATGCGGGCCCCGCCGCGGGCCTGCGCCCGAAGCCAATTCAGGACGGCCCGGTCGTCCTCGTCGCGCAGGGCCGGGACGATCACGACATCGGGGCCGTCCGGCCGCAGCCGCGCCAGCTCGGCGAAGGTCGTCTGCGGCGCGACCCAGGCCACGCCTGGCATCAGCCGCACCGGCCCGGCGCTGGGCGCCACGATCTTCACCTCCACCGCGCCGCTTTCCGCCAGGATCGCATAGGGGGTGAAGGCGTCGGTGATCTCCGTCCCCTCGGGTTCCGCCAGGATCACCACCAGGGGCTTGGCCGCTGCGCCCGTGGCCAGGGCGAACGCGGCCGCCAATCCGGCAAGCAGGCCTCGCATCAGGCCGGCTCCATTCGCGCGGCTGCCTCCACCGCCGCCCGCGAGCGCGGCATGGCGGCGGCCTGCATCCGCCCTTGCACCTGCGCGAGGATCTCGGGCCGCGCCAGTTCGGGCCGGCCGGACTCGAACGGCGGCGCGGGCGCATACTCAAGACCCAGCTGCACCGCCTCGGCGTAATCGCGCCCGGCAAGCTCGGCCATCAGGGTGAAGGCGAAGTCCAGGCCGGCGGTCACCCCGCCGCCGGTGATGACGTTGCCGTCCCGCTCGACGCGGGCCTCCGAGACGGTCGCTCCGAAGGGCGTCAGCAGCTCGCGCCAGGCCCAATGGCACGCCGCCCGTTTGCCGCGGAGGAAGCCCGCGGCCCCGAGGATCAGCGAGCCGGTGCAGACGCTCGTCACATACTTCGCGCCGGCGCCCAGTCGGCGGATCTCGCGCATGAAGGCCTCGTCCAGCATGGCGTCGTTGCAGCCGAAGCCGCCCGGGACCAGCAGGACGTCGCAGCGCTCGACGGCGGTCAGGTCGGCGAGCTTGGTGAAGGTCAGTCCCTCGGCCTCGATGTCCTGGCCTGCGACCGATCCCACGACGATCTCCGCGTCGGGCGTCCGCGCCAGGACTTGGTGCGGGCCGGTGAAGTCCAGGTGGGTCACGCCCGGATACAGGGCGATCACGATGATGAGCTTGGACATTGGGCAGCGGCCTCCGGCTGTTGACGTCGGCACCCTAGGCCTGCCAGGGTCTGGCTGAAATGCCATTGATCCCTCAATAGCTGCCATGCCTCGTCGCCTCGGCCTCGTCATCTTCCCCGGCTTCCAGATCCTGGACGCCGCCGGCCCCATCGCCGCGTTCGAGATCGCCGGCCGCTACCGCCCCGGCGCCTACGACCTGAACGTCCTCTCGCCGGGCGGCGGGGCGGTGCCCAGCTCCTCGGGCGTGCCGCTGGCGGCTCAGGACCTGGATGACCAGCCGTGGGACACCGTCATGGTCGCCGGGGGCGACGGCACGCGCGCGTTGCCGGAACTCATCCGGATCGTCGCCTGGCTGAAGGCCGCAGCGCCCACCGCGCGCCGGATCACCAGCGTGTGCTCAGGCGCCTATCTGCTGGCCGAGGCGGGCTTGCTCGACGGGCGCCGCGCGACCACTCACTGGGGCCGCACCGACGATTTCGCCCGCCGCTATCCGAAGGTGAAGCTGGAGGCCGACCGGATCTTCATCCGCGACGGACAGGTCTGGACGTCGGCCGGGATCACCGCCGGCATCGACCTGGCCCTGGCGCTCGTCGAGGAGGACCTCGGCGTCGAGATCGCGCGTCGCACGGCCCAGCAGCTGGTGGTGCACCAGCGCCGCCCGGGCGGACAGTCCCAGTTCTCGGCCCTGATCGACCTGGGCGGCCGCACCGGTCGCTTCGCCGAGCTGATGGACTGGATGCGGGCCAATCTCGCGCGCCCGCTCACCGTCGAGGAACTGGCCGAACAGGCCGCCATGAGCCCCCGCAACTTCGCCCGCGCCTTCACGGCCGAAACCGGCACGACGCCGGCCAAGGCGGTCGAGCGCCTGCGCCTGGAGGCGGCCCGGGCCGAGGTGGAGTCCGGCTCCACGCCCATCGACCAGGTGGCGCGTCGATCAGGCTTCGGCGATCCCGAGCGGATGCGCCGCGCCTTCCTGCGCAGCTTCGGCCAGCCGCCGCAGGCGCTGAGGCGCGCCGCCCGGACCTAGCCTCAGGAGGCGGTGGCGTCGGTGGAGGCCGCGTCGAGCGCCGCCGAATCCGCGGACTTGGCGGCGGCCGGCTTCGCCATCGCGGGCGTAGCCTTTACGTCCGCCGAAGCGGGCGCGCTGGTCGCTTCAGCCGGCTGGGCCGAGGCGGCCTCCGCGGCAGGCGCGATCACCGTGACCGCATTGGTCAGCCGGTACTCCAGCGGCTTCTCGGGCAGGCCCGAGGTCAGCACCGCAGGCTGCAGCGCCGGTTGGCTGGCCTGCTGCACGGCGCGCCGCGGGTTGAACTTGTAGAAGACGTGCATGCCCACTTGGGCCACGCGGCGCATCTGCGGGCCCCAGGCCGGCGCCACGCCGGTCGTGTGGAAGTGGGTGGCGGCGCCGACGTCGGCGATCGCCGCGCCGGCCAGCGCCCGGGCGGCGACCTTGCGGGCGCGCTTCCAGGCGCTGAGCTCGCGGCCTCCGCGCATCGAGCCGTCGCAGGCGAAGCTGAACTGGCAGCCGGTGCGGCGGCCCGCACCCTGGAACACCACGCCGCAGACGGTCTTCGGGAAGGCCGGGTGCTTCACCCGGTTCATGACCACCTGAGCGACGGCGAACTGCCCCTTCGGGCTCTCGCCCCGGGCTTCGTAGTAGACCGCCTGGGTCAGGCACTCGAGCTCCCGCTGGGCGGAAACCTTACCCTTCGCCGGCTTGTTCTCGAGGCGCTCGGTGAGCTGCGCGAGCTGGCGCGCCTGGGCGCCTGGCGCCGGCTGCTCGGCCAGACGCAGGACATTCGCGTCCTGCAGTAGGGCGTTCGAATAGCCGCCGGCAGCGGCCTCGGCGATGCGCTCGACGCGGCTGTGGTTGACGGCGTGTTGGGCCATGCCCCCCGCCAGATAGGCCGCGCCAAGGCTCAGGCCGACGCCTGAGCCGATCAAAGCGGCGCTCATCAGCATGCGCCAGTCAGCGCGTGCCTGCGTTCCAATTTTCAAGACTTCCGGTCCCTGACGGCGAGGGCGACTGGCTGCCCCCCGACAATTGTCGCCACGGTCGCCCCTGCACGTGCTGGAAGCGCCCGGCGGCAGGCCTAGCCCCGGTTCCGTTGTGGGGGCAGGCGACGGCAAATGGTGAAGGATGTATGAATGAACTCACCGGGCTTGGCAAGTCGTTTTTGCACTGCAGCATAGGACTTGAGGCCGCACCCCTGGCTGTTCCGTTCCGATCCATTCGAAAGCTGACTGCGCAAAGGCTGGGCCATTTACCAAGATTGGGGATCTTCAGTGTTCGGCGGCAGATAGTCTTTCAGGCCTGCCAGCTCGTCTTGTTTCCCGCAGCGTTCACCTTAACAGTCACGGGGAAGCTTGAGCGGAACTGAAGGCGCGGCCGAGGTGTTTCCCGCATCGCAACCTTCAGGAGGCCACCATGACCAAGACGCTCCTGCTCGCGGCCGCCGCGGGCATGGCTCTCACCCTCTCCGCCTGCGGGCACAACACCGAACAGAAGGCCGCCACGGGGGCGGTCGCGGGCGCCGTGGTCGGCGGCCCGGTCGGCGCCGCTGCGGGCGCGGCGGTCGGCACCGCCGTCAGCAAGGCCGACGAGAAGCGCTGAGCCGGCGCCGGCGGACGCCAACGTCCGCCGGCTCTTGCCAAGAAGCTTGGCCGTAGGCCTACTCCCCCGCGGGACGGGGGAGTTCGATGCGTCATGTTCTGATCGCGCTCGCGGTGCTGGCTGGCATGCTGGCCGTGGCCGCCAACGCGCGCCAGGGGTTCTGACCCCCTTGAGTCGCCCTTCCCGCGCGGCGTGCTAGTCTACGCCGTAAAGCAAAAGTGGGGAGGCTCCGATGATCCGCATCGTGATCGCGATCATGGCGGCGCTGTCGCTGGCCGGCGCCGCGGCGGGGGGCGCTCAGGCGGCGCCGCAGGACCGGACGGCGACGAACGGCGACGTGAAAATCCACTATGTGGTCGACGGCAAGGGTCCCCTCGTCGTCCTGCTGCACGGCTTCCCCGATTACTGGGCGACTTGGAAGCCGTTGATGGCCGAGCTGAACAAGGCCGGCTGGCGCACCGCCGCTCTGGACCTGCGCGGCTACAACCTTTCGGACAAGCCGGCCGGCGAGGCCGCCTACGCCATGCCAAACCTGATCGGTGACGTGGCTGCGGTGATCCGCGCCGAGGGCGCCGAGGACGCCGTGGTGATCGGCCACGACTGGGGCGCCGCCATCGCCTGGCAGGTGGCGATGAACCGACCCGAGCTCGTGAACCGCCTGGTGATCCTGAGCGTGCCACACCCCGCCGGCTTCGCCCGCGAGATGGCGTCGAACAAGGCCCAGCAGGAGAACAGCCAGTACGCCCGCAACTTCCAGCAGCCGGGATTCGAGAAGAACCTGAGCGCCGAAGGGCTCGCCAACTGGGTCAAGGATCCGGCCGAGAAGCCGGGCTACGTCGAGGCCTTCAGGCGCTCGGACTTCACCGCCATGCTCAACTACTACCGGGCCAACTATCCGCGCGCTGCGGGCGGCCAGACGGCGACTCCGCCAGCCATGGCGACGAACACTCGCGTCAAGGCGCCGACGCTCGTTATCCACGGCATGAAGGACACCGCCCTGAACGCCGCCGGCCACTCCGGGACCTGGGATCACGTGGACGCGGACACCACGATCGTCATGTTCCCGGACGCCGCGCACTTCGTGCAGCACGACGCCCGGGACCAGGTGAACCGCACCGTCCGCGATTGGCTCGCGGCCCGGCGCCGTTAGCGGCCTAGTACTTGGCGCAGAGCAGGTCGCGGATCACGGTCGAGCGGCCGGTGATCTGACCGTCGGGGCCGATGGCCTGCCGGGCCCGCTCGCTCGAATCGTACCAGACGGCCGATCCCAGGCCTTGGCGACGGCAGAAGGTGTCCGCGCCGTGCTTGCCGGCGGCGAGGTCCAGGCCACGCACCGTCGGCCGGGCGAAGAAGACCGTCCGCGTCCCTTCCACGCCGCGGCCGTCGCGGCCCCCGGGGCCGGGAGGTCCCCACGGATCCCCGCCGCCACCTGGGCGGTCGGGCCGGGGCGGACGCGCATAACCGGCCGGCTCCATCGACGAGATCTGCGCCATCATCCCGTACTGGGTCAGGTCCGGCACGTCGCCGCGCACCTCCTGGCAGCGGCCTTCGAACTCGTCGTGCTCGCACACGCGCCAAGGCCCGGAGAACCGGGCGCTCTGCGCCCGGTCGTTGAAGCGCCAGTCGCCCAGGTCGGCCGCCGGCCCGGTGATCGTCACCGAGCGGCCCTGGTAGTTGGGCAGTTCGTACAGCGTCGCCGTGCCGCCGGCGCGCTGCGCGCTGACCGTTCCGGCGCACGCCAGCGCCGCCAGGGCGCCTGCGATCACCGCCTTGCACATCGTCATGTTCAGCCTCCTTCAGCCTTGAAGCCGCAAGGAAGCTTGGCCGCCATGAACCGACCCTGAAGGCGGAGCTTCACCTGGCGTTCAGGCGCTCCGCCTCCCGGCGAGAACCGCCTAGTTCGGCGGGGTGGTCGTGGACGGCGTCGTCGTGGTGGTGCCGCCCGACGTGGAGGTCGTGGAACCCGAGGTCGAGCCGCCAGTCGCCGTGCCCGAAGCCGGCGTCGAGCTGCCAGTGGCCGCCGTCGAGCCGCCTTGCGCGCCGCCGCCCACCGAGCCGCCGGCCGCCATCTGTTGTTGCACCACCTGGGCCAGTTCGGCGGGCGCGGTCTTCGCCTCGCACTGAGCCTGGCCGCCCGTCGACACCGACAGGACGTTGATCGACACACCGCAGACGTTCGCCGCCAGCTGGATGGGGATCTGTGCGTTGACCGGGATGTTGGCCCGGTCGACCTTCAGCCGCACCGACAGGTCGTTCAGCACGTTCTGCAGGTTCACGTTCACCAGGCTGGGGATGCTGCCCAGGCCGCCGCTCGAGCCGCCGCTGGACGTGTTGGCGCTCGTGCCGGTCTGGGCGCCGGCGGTGGTTCCGCCGCTCGTGCCCGTGGTCGTCCCGGCCGTCGTGGAGCCGCCGGACGCCGGCGCATTGGTGGTCGTGCCCGTGCCCGCCGCGGCCTGCGGACCCGTGTTTCCGTCCGAGGCGCAGGCATAGGCGAACGGTAGCGCCAGGCCGGCGATGGCGAGCGTCTTCAGGGTCGTCTTCATTTGGTTTCCTTCCCGCTAGGACCAGCTGCGCTGAAAACGCCGGTCCAGGGTCAAGGTTCAGGCAGCGTCACTTTATGGTCGGGTTCCGGAGATCATCTCCAGGTCGGAAACAATCTTGTCCCTGAACGCGGCTTTGTCTCCACCGCGTGCAGCCTATCTTGACTGTCGACAGCGGCGGCGCGCTCAACCCTGCGCCGCCCGGGAGAGATGACGATGATCGAACGCAGGCCCTTCGCCGACCTCGGCGGCGCCGACCATGGCTGGCTCAAGGCGCGCCACCACTTCTCGTTCGCCAACTACTACGACCCGAAGAAGATGGGCTGGGGCCCGATCCGGGTGTGGAACGACGACGAGATCGCCCCGCAGTCGGGCTTCCCGCCCCATCCGCACGCGGACATGGAGATCATCACCTATGTCCGGCAGGGCGCGATCACCCACCAGGACAGCCTGGGCAACAAGGGCCGCACCGAGGCCGGCGACGTGCAGGTGATGAGCGCCGGCTCCGGCATCCGCCACGCCGAGTACAACCTGGAGGGCGACGTCACCAAGATCTTCCAGATCTGGATCGAGCCGAAGGAACGCGGCGGCCAACCCGCCTGGGGCGCCAAGCCCTTCCCGAAGGGGGATCGCGCCGGCCGCTTCGTCACCCTGGCCAGCGGCCTGGCCGGAGACGAGGACGCCCTGCCGATCCGCACCGACGCCCGGGTCGCTGGC
>NZ_JAPSKZ010000139.1 GCF_031181185.1 Phenylobacterium sp.
GGAAAACTCCACCACGTGCAGCAGGCGAAACTCCAAGTCGCGGCCACGGCCTTCCAGCCCGAACGGCCGCCCCACCGCCTTGCCGCGCCAGACGCTGTCATCGATCAGGAAATCCTCGCCGTAGAGCCGGCGCAGGCAGCGCACTTGGCCCTCGGCAAGGTCGGCGAACAGCGCCTCATAGAATCCCCGGGCGGCTTCGCGGCCGCGCGTGGGCCCGGTGGGCCAACCGACGATGTCGTGCTCGGCGTCGTCGGCGAGGGTGGCCAGCACGCCCGGGACGTCGTCGCGCATCTCGAAGCCGAAATGCTCGTCCATCTTGGCGTCCATCTGCGCGCGGGTGAGCGGCATGGCGAGTCTCCTTACCGACGGCTCAGCGGGGCGCCTGAGGCGGCGCGATGGGGATGAAGGCGGTGCGCGCCGGCTCGCCCGGTCCAGTCGCCTCGGGCATGCGCTCGCCGGCCGGTCCGAGGGCGCGCAGATACCGATAGACGGCGCGGCTGTCCTGCTCGTGCATCGCATTGAGGTTCATCCAGGGCATCGGCGGCCGATCCTTGCGGGTGCGCAGCATGGCCACCCAATCGTCCTCGCTCATCGCCGCGGCCGTAAGGCGCAGGTTGGCCGGATAGGTGACGCCCCACGGGCCCTGCCAGCCGACGTTCGTGCCGGTGAGGCGCTGGGCGTCGGGCACGTTGCCCCCGGTCTCGTTCCAGCCGGCGGTGTGGCAGTCGTTGCAGCCGCCCACGACGGTGAGATAGCGGCCCGCCTCGACGTCCGAGGCCCCGGTGACGCGAACGCCGGTCGGCGCCGCAGCGGTCGCCTGCGACTGTCGGCAGCCGGTCAAGGCCAGCAGCGCCGCGGCGACCACGGTGAGTTTCAGATGCGTGTTCATGGTCAAGCTCCGATAACAGCGCTCGATAATGAGATGTTTGTCTCATTGCAAGAGATATGTCGCAACGGAACCATGGGAGGTCCGCGGGCGTCCTTTCTTTGCATGCGCGTCTTCCTGGATTTCGAAGCGTCCTCGCTGGGCGAGGGAGGCTTCCCCGTCGAGGTGGCCTGGGTGTTCGAACACGGCCGGTCCGAGACGCACCTGATCCGGCCTGCGCCCGACTGGACCGAGTGGGATCCGGAGGCCCAGGCCATCCACCGCATCTCGCGCGAACAGCTCGAGGCCGAAGGCGCCGATCACGCCGACGTCGCCGCCCGCATGCTGGACCAGCTGAGCGGCCACGCGCTCTACGTCACCGCGCCCTCCTGGGACGGGCAGTGGCTGAGCCGGCTGCTGCGGGCCGCCGGGCTGCCGCGCCATGCCCTGCGGCTGAAAGATTCCGACGAGGCGCACCGCGAGGCGGCCCTGAACGTGCTGGAGGTGCTGGGTGTCCGCGACGATCCCGAGGCCGTGGCCGAGCGGCTGATCGCACAGGCTCGGCTGAACGTCCTGCCCGAAACCCCGGCGCACCGGGCCCTCGCCGACGCCGAGGCCGAGCGACAGGTCTGTCTGGAGGTCCAGCGCCTCGCCCGGGAGGCGGTGAAGGCCAGCCGCTGGAACCGAGCTTGATCTGCCGACGGCCTCGGTCTCAAAGCACGGCAAACCAAGCCCCAAAGGTCGCGCGTGCCCCCGAGCCGAATTCACCGCCTGGTCCTGATCGCCGCCGCCTCGGCGCTGCCTTGGGCGGCGCAAGCCCAGGAGCATGATCCTCACGAAGAGGGCGACGAGGTCGAGGAGATCGTTGTCCAGGCCACTCGATCGGGCCGCCGCGTCCAGGACGAGCCGATCCGCGTCGAGGTGATCAACCGCGAAGAGATCGAGGAAAAGATCCTCATGCGGCCCGGCAACATCGCGATGCTGCTGAGTGAGACCGGCGGACTCCGGGTCCAGGTCACTTCGCCGGGCCTCGGCGCGTCGAACATCCGCGTGCAGGGCATGCGCGGGCGCTACACCCAGCTGCTCGCCGATGGCCTGCCCCTATACGGCGGCCAGGTCCCCTCGCTGGGCCTGCTGCAGATTCCGCCCACGGACTTGGGCCAGGTGGAGGTCATCAAGGGTTCCGCCTCGGCGCTGTACGGCCCCTCCGCCCTGGGCGGGGTGATCAATCTGGTGTCACGACGGCCGGGCGCCGAGCCGCACGGCGATCTGCTGCTGAACCTGACGAGCCGCGACGGACAGGACCTGACCGCCTATGGCGCGACGCCGTTGTCGCCGACGTGGAGCGGCTCGCTGATCGGCGGCCTGCACCGCCAGGGCGCGCAGGACCTGGACGACGACGGCTGGACCGACATGCCGCGCCATGAGCGGTGGACCTTGCGGCCGCGGCTGTTCTGGGCCGGGGCGGAGGGCGGGACCGCCTTGCTGACCGCTGGCGCCATGGGCGAGGATCGCCGCGGCGGGACGCAGCGGGATCGCACCACGCCAACGGGGGAGGCCTTCCGGCAAGCGCAGGACACGCTGCGGTTCGACCTCGGCGCCGTCGTCGCCGCGCCCTTGACCGAGCGGATCACCGGCCACCTGCGGGCCTCGGCCATGACCCAGGCGCACGACCACCGCTTCGGCGAGGTGCTGGAGGAGGATCGGCATGACACCTTCTTCGGCGAGGCGTCGGTCTCGACGAAAACCGAGCGCACGTCGTGGCTGGCCGGCCTCGCGGTGCAGCGCGACGTCTTCAGGTCCGAGACCTTCCCCGCCTTCGACTACACCCACAGCGCGCCGGCGCTCTTCGCACAGGTGGAGCACGACTTTTCCGAGGCGCTGACGCTGGCGGCCAGCGCCCGCTTCGACCAGCACAGCGAATACGGCTCACGGTTCAGCCCACGCTTCTCGTTGCTGTACCGGCCGGGTCCGTGGACGCTGCGGGCGTCGTATGGCCGGGGCTTCTACGCGCCGACGCCCTTCGTGGAAGAGATCGAGGCCGCCGGTCTGTCGCGCCTCGAGCCGCTGGGCGAGCTGAAGGCCGAGACGGCTGAAACCGCCTCCTTGGACGCGGGCTACGCGTCGGGGCCCATCGAAGCGAACCTGACGCTCTTCGCCGCCGACATCGACGACGCCGTGCGCCTCGAGGAGGTTGCGGCCGACCGCGTGCGGCTGGTGAACACAAGAGGCGTCACCCGCACCCGCGGCGCCGAGGCGCTGCTACGCTACCGGTTCGGCGACTTCACCGTGACGGGCAGCTACGTTCACGTCGACGCCACGGAACCGGCGCCGGGAGGCGGGCGGCGAGCGGCGCCGCTGACGCCGCGCCACACGGCCGGCTTCGTCGCCATGTGGGAGGAACACGGCCGTGGGCGGCTGGGCTTCGAGGCGTACTATACGGGCCGCCAGAGGCTGGACGACAATCCCTACCGCAGCCGCAGCAAGCCCTATTGGGAGCTTGGCCTGATGGGCGAGGTGATCTTCGGACGGACCAGTCTGTTCCTGAACCTGGAGAACCTGCTGGACATCCGGCAGTCCAAGTACGACCCGCTGGTCCTGCCGCGACGCGCGCCGGACGGCCGCTGGACGGTGGAGGCGTGGGCGCCCACCGAGGGCTTCGTCGCCAACGGTGGGGTGCGGCTGCGATTCTAGAAGCTGGTGCCCCCTCCCGGAGTCGAACCGGGAAGCCTTGCGGCGGACGATTTTGAGTCGTCTGCGTCTACCAATTCCGCCAAGGGGGCGCGCGGGCGGCTATCTAGCCGCAGCGACCCTGCTTCGCAAAGCTGGCTTTCAGGTCCAGAGCGGATTGCCGCCGATCCAGGTCGCCTGCACGCGCGCGTCGTCGTCCAGCAGCACCAGGTCGGCCCGCTGGCCCGCGGCGATGCGGCCGATCTCGTGGTCCAGGCCGAGGAACTGGGCCGGATGCAGGCTCGCCATCCGCAACGCCGTGGGCAGATCGAGCCCCAGCAGGTCGCGCGTGTTGCGGACCGCCGAAGCCATATCGAGGTCCGAGCCGGCCAAGGTGCCATCGGGCGCGACGCAGACTCCGTCCTGCACCGTGATCGTCTGGCCCTGCAGGGTGAAGCTCTTGTCGACCAGCCCGACGCTCGGCATGGCGTCGGTGACCAGCATGAACCGCTCGGCCGGCTTGCAGCGTAGGGCTAAGCGCAGCATCGCCGGATGCACGTGCCGGCCATCGACGATGACGCCACAGAACCCGTCCGCGGCCTCGAGCGCCGCGCCCACGGCGCCCGGCGCGCGGGCGGTCATCGGCGACATGGCGTTGAACAGGTGGGTGAAGCCGCTGACGCCGGCTTCCAGAGCGGCCCGGATCTGGTCATAGTCGGCGTCGGTATGGCCCGCGGCGATCACCACGCCGGCGGCGGCCAGCCGGCGGATCATCTGCGGCTCGGTGCGCTCGGGCGCCAGGGTCACCAGGGTCACGCCCGCGCTCAGCGAGCCCAGCAGCGCCGAGGCGCGCTCGTCGAGAACCCGGAACTTCTTCTTGTCGTGGATGCCCGCCCTCGCCGCGTTGAGGAACGGCCCCTCGACGTGGACGCCCAGGACGCCTGGAACGCCTGCGGCGATCGCCGCCTCCACGGCGCGCAGCGCCCGGTCGATCGCGCCCAGATCCTCGCTGATCAGGGTGGGCAGGAAGCCGGTGGTGCCGAACTTGCGGTGCGCCGCGCCGATGGCGGCGATGGCGTCGACGCTGAGGTCGTCGTTGAAGAGCACGCCCCCGCCGCCGTTCACCTGCACGTCGACGAAGCCGGGCGCCAGGATCGCGCCCTGCAGGTCCACGCGCTGGTCGGCCCTGGCCAACGTCTCGGTCTCGGGCAGTACGGCGGCGATGCGGTCGCCCTCGAGCACGACGCCCTGGCCCGTCACGAAGCCATGGCCGTTCAGCACGCGGCCGCCTGTGAGCGCGACGGCCATCAGAGGGTCCTCGTGACCTTGGCCAGGCCAGGGGGCCTGTCCGGGTCGAAGCCCCGCCGGCGCGAGAGCTGTTCGACCATGCCGTAGAAGGCCTGCACCAGCAGGATCGGCTGCAGCAGCGGGTCGCCGGACAGCGACGGCAGGGTGATCGCACCCTGGGCCTCGGCGCCGGCGATCAACACCCGGGCGCCGGCCTCGGCCAGCTCCGTCGCGAGCCGCTCGACGCCCTCGCGTGTCGGGTCGTCCTGAGCCAGCACCAGCACCGGGAATCCGTCGCGCGCGAGCGCCATGGGCCCGTGGCGGACCTCGGCGGCGCTGAACGCCTCGGCGTGCAGGCCTGACGTCTCCTTGAACTTCAGCGCCATCTCCTGCGCGGCGGCGAAGCCCGGTCCGCGGCCGAGCACATAGAGGCTGGTCGCGTCCTCCAGCACCGGCAGCGCCGGCGACCAGTCGAGGTCCGCGGCGCGCGTCATCAGGCCCGGCAGCCCGGCCAGCGACTTCTCCAGGGCCGGGTCCTCCGTCCAGGCGGCGACGATCTGGGCGATCGCGACGAGCGCCGCGAGGTAGGATTTGGTGGCCGCGACGCTGACCTCCGGCCCCGCCCAGAGCGGCAGCTCCAGATCGGCCAGATCGGCCAGCGGCGAGCCCGGCGCATTGACCAGGGCGACAAGCCGAGCGCCGGCGTCGCGGGCGGCCTGCGCCGTCGCCAGCAGGTCGGGGCTCGCCCCCGACTGGGAGATGGCGAGCGCCAGCACATCCTGGGCCTCGGGCGCGGCCTCGTAGACCGAGCTCACCGACGGCGCGGCCGAGGCGGTGATCAGTCCCGTGCGGGTCTCGATCAGGTACTTCGCGTAAGTTGCGGCGTGGTCGGACGAGCCCCGGGCGCAGGTCAGCACCGTGCGCGGGGGCCGCGCCCGGAGGTCCGCGGCCAGGGCGCGCACCAGCTCGGCGTTGCGCGCCAGGAGGTCGGCGGCGACCCGCGGCGCCTCGGCGGCCTCTTCGGCCATCCGGGTGCGCGGGCGAGGTCCCCCGGCGGTCGCACTCGAGCTCACGTGATCCACTCCGCGTCCCTTCCCGCTCAGGAGGCCAGGGTGTTGAGCTCGGCCACGAAGTCGTAGGCGTCGCCGCGGTAATAGGACTGGGTGAACTCCACCGCGCGCCCGTCCTTCAGGAACCCGCGGCGTTCAATGAGCAGGCCGGGATCGCCCGGCTTAACGCCCAGGAGTTCGGCCTGTTCGGCGGTGAACAGCACCGCGCGCAGGCGCTGCAGCGCCCGCGCCGGGCGGTGGCCCGCGGCGGCCAGGGCCTCGTACAGCGAGGCGCCCACCGCCTCGACCGAGGGCAGCGAGAAGGCGGGCACGGTGGAATACTCCAGGGCCATCGGCAGGTCGTCGGCGTAGCGAATGCGGTGGAAACGGTAGACCGGCGTGCCGGGACTGGAGCCCAGCACCATCGATTCCTCGGGGGTCACCGCGCCTTCGGCCTTCTTCAGCCACTCGGACCGCGGCGTGCGCCCGCGCGAGATCATGTCCTCGGTGAAGGACGAGAGCTTCGAGAAGCTCTTCTCCACCCGCGCGGCGACGAAGGTGCCGGCGCCCTGCCGACGGGTCAGCAGGCCCTCGGACACAAGCCCGTCCAGCGCCTTGCGGATGGTGATCCGCGAGACCTTGAACTCCTCGGCGAGATCCCGCTCCGGCGGCAGGGCCTCGTCCGGCGACAGGACACGGTTCTGGATGGCCTCGCGAATGGCCTGCTGGAGCTTCTGGTACAGCGGGCCGCGGCCCCGCCCATCCAGCGATCCGATCAGTTGCGAGAAGCCTGGCGCCATGTCCCCGAGCATCTGGTGGGCCCCTACCATGACGACAATCTATAGGGCACGCGAGCTACCAATCAAATACCAATTCGCGATAATTCATGGATTGGTCACATTTTTCGCTTGCGCGATCAGCGTTTTGCGGCACAGCCTAAGGTGAACCCCGAGTGTGTGCGGGGCGCCATCCCGCAGGGTGGCACTAGATTGGGCTGATATTGGTCCTCGTGGGGAAGGTAGCCCGCGATGTCCGGCGAAGGGGAGAATTGAGAGATGGGCTTCCGTAAAGCGCTCCTGGCGGCGTCCACCAGCCTCGCCGCCGACCTGATGGTCCCGGCCATCGCCAACGCGCAGGAGGTGGAGGAGATCGTCGTCACGGGCATCCGCGCCTCCCTGCAGCAATCGATCACTTCCAAGCGCGACGCGGAGAGCGTGGTCGAGGTGATCACCGCGGAAGACGTCGGCAAGTTCCCGGACAAGAACGTGGCCGAGTCGCTGCAACGGGTGACCGGCGTCACGATCACGCGGGACTTCGGCGAAGGCGAACGGGTCGCGATCCGCGGCACGGCGCCGAATCTGAACCTGACGCTGCTGAACGGACACGGCGTGGCGACCGCCGACTGGTTCATCCTGGACCAGCTGAACGCGAGCCGCAGCTTCAACTTCCTGATGCTGCCGTCGGAAATCGTCGGCCGGGTCGAGGTCTTCAAGAGCCCGCAGGCCGACCTCGAGGAAGGCGGCATCGGCGGCACCGTCAATGTCCTGACGCGCAAGCCGCTTGATCTCGACGCCTTCACGGTCTCGGCCTCGGCGCAGGGCGTCTACACCGAACAGTCCGACAAGCTGGACCCGCAGCTCTCGGGGATGGTCAGCTGGAAGAACGCCGACGAGACGCTGGGCCTGCTCGTGGGCGGCATCTGGCAGAAGCGCCACCTGCGCCGGGATGGCGTGGAGGTGCTGGGCTACGGCACGAACAACTTCGGCGGGACGCTCGGGACCATCGACTACCCGTCGCTGATCGGCTCGTCCTTCTTCCAGCAGAGCCGCGATCGCAAGGGCCTGAACTTCGCCGTCCAGTTCGAGCCCGACGACCGGCTCAGCGTCAACCTGACCGGCCTCTACAGCAAGATGGACGCCGACAACTTCAACCAGAACTACATGGCCTGGGTGTCCAACAAGGTGGGCGCGCTCGGCACGCCCGGCGCGGCGCTCACGGGCACGGAAGTCCGCGACGGCACGCTGGTGAAGGGGACGTTCAACGCCACCGGCGGGTTCGGCGCGGTGTTCGACGCCATCGACCGGATCGCCTCCACCGAAACCCGCTCCATCGACCTGGACGTGAACTTCGAGCCGGCGGAAGGCTGGCGCCTGCATGGCCAGATCGGCTTCACCGACGCGAAGGGTGAAACGGAGGCCCAGCCGTTCTGGGAAACCATCGGCGTGACCGGGTTGACCTTCGACCTCACCCAGGGCGTGCCGCGGGTGAACTTCACCAACCTGGACCCGACCAGCGCCGCCGCCCTCCCCGAGCTGGGCTGGAGCTCGCTGGAATCCATCGGCAATGACGACCAGGAGTTGTACGTCCGCGGCGACATCACGAAGGACGTGAGCTACGGGCCGTTCACCGCCATCAAGGCCGGCGTGAAGTTCACCGACCATGAGCGCGAGACCCTGCATATCGCCGGGCGTCTGGGCTCGCTCTACCCCTGGACCGGCGGCCTCTGCAGCGGCCACGTCTGCGGCCTGGCCGACGTGGCGGGCGACGTCACGCCCGGCGACTACCTGAGCGGCATCCGCGAGGCGGGCGTGCTCTCGGCCTATCGCCAGGTCGACCGTCGGGCGCTGCGGCAGCTGCTGCTCTCCAAGACCCTGGTCGAATGGACGCCATCCACGCCCGGTTCGGCGGACTACAAGTTCCTGTCGCCGTCGGACAGCTATGTCATCGAAGAGAAGGCCTTGGGCGGCTACGTCATGGGCCTGTTCGAGGGCGAGGGTTATCGCGGCAACGTCGGCGTGCGCGTCGTCCAGACGAAGCAGACGGCCGACGGCTGGCTCGTGGGCGCGGGCGGCGGCACGCCGAACCCGTTCGGCGACATCACGCCGGTGACCTACAAGAACGACTACACGGACATCTTGCCCAGCTTCAACGTCGCCTTCGACGTGACCGACACCCTCGTCGTACGCTTCGCCGCCGCCAAGGTGATGGCGCGTCCCGACTACGCCAAGATCGCGCCGCAGATCTCACTGACGCCGTCGATCTACACCGGCTCGGGCGGCAATCCGCAGCTGGACCCCTACCGCGCCAGCCAGTTCGACCTCTCGGCCGAGTGGTACTACGCGCCCCAGTCGCTGCTCGCCGTGGCGTTGTTCTACAAGGACATCCAGTCGTACCTGGTCAATGAGACCAACGTGGAGCGTCAGCGGGTCGAGACCAGCACGCCGGACGCCGCGCGCTGCACCGCCGTCAGCGGCGGCAACAACCTGTACGACTGCGACTTCGACGTGACGCGGCCGGTGAACGGTCCGGGCGGTCGCAATCAGGGCGTCGAGGTGTCCTGGCAGCAGCCGGTCTGGGGCGGCTTCGGCGTGCAGACGAACTACACCTTCTCCGACGCCAAATCGAACAACGGCGACCCGATCCCGGGCAACTCCAAGCACAGCCTGAACCTCACGGGTTGGTACGAGACCGAGCGGTTCAGCGCCCGGCTCTCCTACAACTACCGCTCGAAGTTCTTCATCGATATCGACCGCGCCGCCCAGCTGAACAGCGCCTCGGTCACGTCGCTAGACGCCTCGGCCAGCTTC
>NZ_JAPSKZ010000140.1 GCF_031181185.1 Phenylobacterium sp.
TCACGCTGGCGCGGGCGATGGGGTTGGTCAGGTAGAAGTTCTTCACGCCGCTCCAGAACGGGTCGTCGGAGACCTCGCCCTTGCGGCCCAGAGCGCCCACGTCGAAGGCCCCCGGCGTCTCGGGCACGTAGTCGATGCGCCCGAACGTCGGATGCTCGGCGAACAGCTTGGCCCGCAGCTGGTCCAGCGTGTCGTACGGCAGGGTCGCGCCCAGACGTTCGGACAGGGCCCGCAGGATCGCCCAGTCCTCCTTCGCCTCGCCCTTCGGGAATACGGCGCGCAGGCCGAGCTGCACGCGGCCCTCGGTGTTGACGTAGATGCCGTTCTTCTCGGTGTAGGCCGCGCCCGGCAGGATCACGTCGGCGCGGTGCGCGCCGGCGTCGCCGTGGGTGCCCAGGTAGACGACGAAGGCGTCGGATTTCGCCAGATCGAGCTCGTCGGCGCCCAGCAGGAAGAGCACGTCGGCCCCGCCCTTCTGGACCAGCTCGCGGGCCGTCTTGCCGCCGGCCTGGGGCACGAAGCCCAGGTCCAGGCCGCCGACGCGCGAGGCCGCGCTATGCAGCACGTTCCAGGTCATGCCGAAGCTCTTGGCCACGCCGGCCGCAGCGTTCAGCACCGCGGCGCTGTCCGGCCGCGAGAGGGCGCCGCCGCCCACGATGATCGCCGGGGCCTTGGCTTCCTTCAGCGCCTTGACGAAGTCGTTCTTCTGGCGCGACAGGCCGGTCAGGCTGGCCGGGCCGGCGCCCAGATAGTCGTAGTTGTAGGTCAGGTCGGCCGGCTCGCCGATCACGCCCACCTTCAGCGCGCCCGCCAGCCAGCGCTTGCGCAGGCGGGCGTTCAGCACCGGGGCCTCGATCCGCGGGTTCACGCCGACCAGCAGCACCACGTCGGCGTCCTCGATGCCCATCAGGGTCGAGTTGAACAGCCAGCTCTCGCGAGGGCCGTCGCCGAGCACCATGCCGTCCTGACGACAGTCCAGGCTGGTCACGCCCAACGACCCGAACAGGTCCTTGGCCGCCTTCATGGACTCCACGTCCTGCAGGTCGCCGGCGATGACGCCCACGCGGTCGGCTGGGGCCGACTTCAGCTTGGCCGCAACCAGGTCCAGGGCCTCGCCCCAGGCGGCGACGCGCAGCTTGCCGTTCTCGCGAATGTAGGGCCGGTCCAGACGCTGACGGGACAGGCCGTCGATGGCGTAGCGCGTCTTGTCCGAAATCCACTCCTCGTTCACCGCGTCGTTGATGCGCGGCAGCACGCGCAGCACGGCGGGCCCGCGGCTGTCGACGCGGATGGCCGAACCGAGGGCGTCCATGACGTCGACGCTCTCGGTCTTCTTCAGCTCCCAGGGCCTGTAGTTGAACGCCCACGGCTTGTGGGTCAGGGCGCCGACCGGGCACAGGTCGATGACGTTGGCGCTCAGCTCCGAGCTCACCGCCTTATCGAGATACGTCGTGATTTCAACGTCTTCGCCGCGGGAGATAAGGCCGATGTCCGGAACGCCGGCCACCTCGGTGATGAACCGCACGCAGCGGGTGCATTGGATGCACCGGGTCATGACCGTCTTGATCAGCGGACCCATGTACTTCTCTTCGACGGCCCGCTTGTTCTCCTGATAGCGGGAATCGTCGCGGCCATAGCCCATGGCCTGGTCCTGCAGGTCGCACTCGCCGCCCTGGTCGCAGATCGGGCAGTCCAGCGGGTGGTTGATGAGCAGGAACTCCATCACCCCGTGGCGCGCCTTCTTCACCATCGGCGTGTCGGTGAAGATCTCCTGGCCTTCCGCCGCCGGCAGGGCGCAGGACGCCTGCGGCTTCGGCGGGCCGGGCTTCACCTCGACGAGGCACATGCGGCAGTTGCCGGCGATCGACAGCCGCTCGTGGTAGCAGAAGCGCGGGATCTCCTTGCCGGCGAGCTCGCACACCTGGAGGACGTTCATCCCCGGCTCGAACTCGACCTCGACCCCGTCGACCTTGGCGATAGGCATTCCGGACTACTCCGCCGCGATGGACGCGCCGGCATACGAGCCTTTGCGCGCGCGGTAACTTGTGATTCGTTCCTCGACCTCGTGGCGGAAGTGGCGGAAGAGGCCCTGGATCGGCCAGGCGGCCGCATCACCCAGGCCGCAGATGGTGTGGCCTTCCACCTGGCTGGCCACGTCCAGCAGCAGGTCGATCTCGGACATCTCGGCTTCGCCGGTGACCATCCGCTCCATGACCCGCCACATCCAGCCGGTGCCTTCGCGGCACGGCGTGCACTGGCCGCAGCTCTCGTGCTTGTAGAAGTAGGCCGCCCGGGCGATCGCCTTCACCAGGTCGGCGTCCTTGTCGAACACGATCATGGTGCCGGTGCCCAGGCCAGAGCCGCGGGCCTGCAGGTCCTCATAGGTCATCACGGCTTCCTCGGCCTCGTGGGCCGGGATCATGCGCACCGAGATGCCGCCCGGGATGACCGCCTTCAGGTTGCCCCAGCCGCCGCGGACGCCGCCGAAGTGCTCCTCGATCAGCTGCTTCACTGGGATGCCGACGGCGTCTTCCACGACGCACGGCTTGTTCACGTGGCCGGAGGCCGCGAACAGCTTGGTGCCGGTCGACTTCTCGGTGCCGAAGCCCGCGAACCAGTCGGCGCCGCGGCGCAGGATCGTGCCGACGACCGAGATGGACTCGACGTTGTTGATCGTGGTGGGCGCGCCCCAGATGCCGGCGCCGGCCGGGAACGGGGGCTTCAGGCGCGGCTGGCCCTTCTTGCCCTCCAGGCTCTCCATCAGGGCGGTCTCGTCGCCGCAGATGTACGCGCCGCCGCCGTGCTGAATGCGGATGTCGCAGTCCCAGCCGTGGACGTTGCCGGGCCCGATCAGCTTGGCCTCATAGGCCTGCTGGATCGCGGCCGTCAGGCGCTCGCGCTCATGCACGTACTCGCCGCGGATATAGATGTAGGCCGTGTGCGCGCGGATC
This sequence comes from Phenylobacterium sp., assembly GCF_031181185.1. GTDB lineage: Bacteria > Pseudomonadota > Alphaproteobacteria > Caulobacterales > Caulobacteraceae > Phenylobacterium. Next base: position 2,952 of record NZ_JAPSKZ010000140.1, read on the forward strand.
GCCCGGCAGGCGATCAGGCAGCCCTCGATCAGCAGGTGCGGATCGTTGCGAAGGATGTCGCGGTCCTTGCACGCGCCCGGCTCGGACTCGTCGGCGTTGACGACCAGATAGTGCGGCCGCTCGCTCTCCTGCTTGGGCATGAAGGTCCACTTCAGCCCGGTCGGGAACCCTGCCCCACCGCGGCCGCGCAGACCCGACGCCTTGATCTGGTCGCAGATCCACTCGGGCGTCTGGGCGATGATGTCCTTGGTGCCGTTCCAGCAGCCGCGCTTCTTCGCACCCTCCAGGCCCCAGTCGTGGAGGCCGTAGAGGTTGAGGAAGATGCGGTCCTTGTCGGCGAGGATGCCCGCCATCACGCGTTCTCCTTGGCCGGCAGGTTCGGGATCTTGATCTTCTTGGCGAGGCTGCCGTCGTAGAGCTTGGGATCCGTCAGCGTCATGGGCCCGCCTTCCGGCGCCGAGCCCTGGCGGCCGATGGCCGAACCCGGCGGCGGCGTCTTGCCGGCCGCGAAGTCGTCCAGCAGCTTCTCGAGGCTCTCAGGCGTGAGATCCTCGTAGTAGTAGTCGTTGATGGCGGCCATCGGCGCGTTGGCGCAGGCGCCCAGGCACTCGACTTCCTGCCAGTAGAACTTGCCGTCGGCCGAGCGATGGTTCTGCGGGCCGATCCGCTTCTTGCACACCTCCATCAGGCCTTCCGCGCCGCGCACCTGGCAGGGCGTGGTGCCGCAGACCTGGACCAGGGCGTGCGTGCCCACGGGCTCCAGCATGAACATGGTGTAGAAGGTCGCGACCTCCAGCACCCGGATGACCGGCATGCCGAGCAGCTCCGCCACCGCGCGGATGGCGGGCTCGGAGACCCAGCCTTCCTGCTTCTGGACCAGCCACAGGACCGGCACGACCGCCGACTGCTGCTTGCCCGGCGGGAAGTTGGCCATCCACGCCTGCGCCTTCTTCAGCGTCTCGGGCGTGAAGGCGAAGCTTTCCGGCTGGACGGGCGAAAGCCTACGGACGCTCAACGGTCGATCTCCCCGAACACGATGTCGAGCGAACCCAGGATGGCCGAGACGTCGGCCAGCATGTGGCCGCGGTTCATCCAGTCCATGGCCTGCAAGTGCGGATAGCCCGGCGCGCGGATCTTGGCGCGGTACGGCCGGTTGGTGCCGTCGCTGACCAGATAGACCCCGAACTCGCCCTTGGGCGCCTCGACGCAGCCGTACACCTCGCCCGGCGGCGTGCGGTAGCCTTCGGTGTAGAGCTTGAAGTGGTGGATCAGCGCTTCCATCGAGCGCTTCATCTCGCCCCGCCGCGGCGGGGCCACCTTGTGGTCGTCCACGAGCACGGGTCCCGGCGTCTTCAGGAGGCGCTCGCAGCACTGCTTCATGATCTTCGTGGACTCCCGCATCTCCTGCATGCGGCAGAGGTAGCGGTCGTAGCAGTCGCCGTTCACGCCCAGCGGGATTTCGAACTCCATCTCGGAGTACATCGCGTAGGGCTGGTTCCGGCGCAGGTCCCAGGGGATGCCCGAGCCGCGCACCATCACGCCCGAGAACCCCCAGGCGATCGCCTCCTCCTTGGTCACCACGCCGATGTCGACGTTGCGCTGCTTGAAGATGCGGTTGTCGGTGATCAGGCCCTCGATGTCGTCGAGCACCTTCGGGAAGTGGTCGCACCAGTCCGAGATGTCGCGGACCAGCTCTTCGGGCAGGTCCTGGCGGACGCCGCCGACCCGATAGTAGTTGGCGTGCAGACGGGCGCCCGAGGCGCGCTCGTAGAACACCATCAGCTTCTCGCGCTCTTCGAAGCCCCACAGCGGCGGCGTGAGCGCGCCGACGTCCATCGCCTGGGTCGTGACGTTCAGCAGGTGGTTCTTGATGCGGCCGATCTCGTCATAGAGCGTGCGGATCAGCAGGGCGCGGACCGGCGGCGCGACGTCCAGCAGCTTCTCGATGGCCAGGCAGTAGGCGTGCTCCTGGTTCATCGGCGCCACGTAGTCGAGACGATCCATGTACGGGATCGTCTGGGCGTAGGGCCGGGCCTCCATCAGCTTCTCGGTGCCGCGGTGCAGCAGGCCGATGTGCGGATCGACCCGCTCAACGACCTCGCCGTCCAGCTCCAGCACCAGGCGCAGCACGCCGTGGGCGGCCGGGTGCTGCGGGCCGAAGTTGATGTTGAACTTGCGGACCTTGGTCTCGGGCAGGCCCTGCACGTTGGCGTCGTTCGGCGCCGCCTGGATGTTCTGGCCGGTCATGGCTTGGCCTTTTCGTCGGACTTCTCGTCGCCGGGCAGGACGGGCGAGAAGCCGCGCTCCATGCCTTCCCACGGCGAGAGGAAGTCCCAGTTGCGCCACTCGACGGCCTTCACGGGCTCGTAGACCACCCGCTTCAGCTCGTCGTCGTAGCGGACCTCGACGTAGCCGGTCATCGGGAAGTCCTTCCGCAGCGGGTGGCCGTGGAAGCCGTAGTCGGTGAGAATCCGGCGCAGGTCAGGGTGGCCGTCGAAGAAGATGCCGTACATGTCGAACGCCTCGCGCTCGTACCAGTCGGCGTTCGGGAACACCTCGACGACGGACGGCACGGCAGTGTCCTCGTCCGTCTGCACCTTCACCCGGATGCGGCGGTTCTTGGTGAGCGACAGCAGGTGGTAGACGACGTCGAAGCGCCGCTCGCGCTCCGGGTAGTCGACCCCGCAAAGGTCGATCAGCTGCTGGAAGCCGTGCGTGTCGCGCAGGACCTTCAGCGCTTCGACGATGCGGCCCGCCGGAGCGGTCAGCGACAGCTCGTCGTAAGTCACCCCGTAGCTGCCGAAGAGGCCGGCGCCATTGGCGACAAGCGTCTGGCCCAGGCCGTCCAGCTCAGACTTGGTCGCGGGCCAGCTCATCGGACGATCGTCCCGGTGCGGCGGATCTTCTTCTGCAGCTGCAGCACGCCGTACACCAGCGCCTCGGCCGTCGGCGGGCAGCCCGGAACGTACACGTCCACCGGCACCACCCGGTCGCAGCCGCGCACGGTGGAGTAGCTGAAGTAGTAGTAGCCGCCGCCGTTGGCGCAGCTGCCCATCGAGATCACGTACCGCGGCTCGGGCATCTGGTCGTAGACCTTGCGCAGCGCCGGAGCCATCTTGTTCACCAGCGTGCCGGCCACGATCATCACGTCCGACTGGCGCGGGCTGGCCCGCGGCGCGAAGCCGTAGCGCTCGAGGTCGTAGCGCGGCATCGAGGCCTGCATCATCTCCACGGCGCAGCACGCGAGGCCGAACGTCATCCACATCAGCGAGCCGGTACGGGCCCAGGTGATGAGGTCGTCGGCCGCGGCCGTCACGAAGCCCTTGTCGGCCAGGCGCTGCGAGACGCCGTCGAAGAACGGGTCATGCTTCTTGGGGTCGTAGCCTTCGACCGTGGTTCGGCCGGCCTCGCCCGCGGGAACGATCACTCCCATTCCAGGGCGCCTTTCTTCCATTCGTAGATGAAGCCCACCGTGAGGACGCCCAGGAAGGTCATCATCGACCAGAAGGCGAACTGCGCCACGTCAGCCGGGAGCTTCATCAGCGTCACGGCCCACGGGAACAGGAAGGCCACTTCCAGGTCGAAGATGATGAAGAGGATCGACACCAGGTAGAACCGGACGTCGAACTTCATCCGCGCGTCGTCGAAGGCGTTGAAGCCGCATTCGTACGACGACAGCTTTTCCGGATCCGGCGCCTTGGGCGCGAAGATGGCCGCCGCCAGGATGAAGGCGATACCCAGCGCCGCCGCGATCCCGATGAAGATCACGATGGGCAGGTACTCGGATAGGAACGCGTTCATGGAGTCCTCGGGGAGTCGGGCGCCCTTCTAGACCACCCGTCCCGGTGATTCAAACGGCCCAATGCAGTTGCGAAACGGTCGCAAACACACGGCGTTCTGCGAGACAAATTTGACGTGTCGCCACTCTGGCGTTGACACGATTCCGACGCGCCCATATGAGAGCCGCCTTCGCACGGCCCACGGGCTTTGCGCGGGTGTAGCTCAGTTGGTTAGAGCGCCGGCCTGTCACGCCGGAGGTCGCGGGTTCGAGCCCCGTCACTCGCGCCACTTCCCCCGTCGGAAGCGGCCGTCGATCCCCTCAAGAAACCGGCTTCAGCTCGATCCGCTCGATGCGCCATTGGCGCTGCTCGCGGGTTGAGCCCGCCACGTCGTTCGTACGACGCAGCACCACCTTACCCGACTCACGCACCGGCTGGCCGGTCTTCAGGCGGCCGTAGACCACCACCGGAACCTCGACGAACAGCGATCCGGCCGCGCCTTCGATCGGCCCCGGCGCGCCGACCTGGGCGTGATAGCTCGCGTAGCGCGAAAGGTCCGGCGGCTGGGCGCCGCGCATCAGCCTGGCCGCCTCGGCTCCTCGCCCTGTCTCGAGCTGCGCGTAAAAGCTCTGCACCACGTTTGCCGCGCCCTGGGCGCTTTGCGGGGTGAACGGCGTTTCCGAGACCGGCGCGCGGTCGTCCGGGAGCCCGCCGGGCGCGCCCGGCGGCGGCGGATCGACCGGCGGGGCCTCGCCGGACCAGCAGCGGACCCCCTGCTCGCTCGCGATCGCCTCGCCGCGCTTCAGCATCGCCAGCCAGGCCTCTTCCCCCTTCGTCCACCACTGCAGGCCGTAACCGACGTAGCGCGCTCCGCTGCCTGAGACGGCGCTGCGCAACGGGTACGGCCGCCCCGCCACCTTCACCACCGCGCTTTGGCTGTCGGGATAGCCGGCCTCGATCTGCCGTCCGTCGTCGCAGGTGTAGAGCGTCACCCGAGGATTCGGATTGACCGGTGTCGAAGGCGTCGCCGCGGCCCGCGGTGCGCCCTCCTCGGTTCGGCATCCCAGCAGCGCTAGGACGGCGAGCAGGACAGCAGAGCGCATGCGGACCTCAGATTCAGATCAGGCGACCGCCTCCGGCGCCTTCTCCAGGATATAGTCGTCCGGATTGGGCGCGAGCGTGGCGCGCCAGTAGTCGATCAGGCCGAAGGGCCAGTTCTGGCTGACGCGCCCGAAGGCGTTCTTGTACCAGCTGGAGACGTGCGGCGAGCCCCAGGCCCAGCCCTGGTTGGCCTCGTCGACCCGGGCGTTGAAGGCGTCGTGCACTTCGCGTTTCGGTTCGATGGCCCGGGCGCCGCTCTCCGCCAGCAGCTTCAGGCAGCCCAGGATGTAACGCACCGCGCATTCCGAGAAGAAGATGATCGAGCCGTTGACCACGATGTTGGTGTTGGGCCCGTAGATCATGAAGAAGTTGGGGAAGCCTGGCGTCGTGACGCCCAGGTAGGCCCGCGCGTCGCCGCCCCAGGTCTCGTGCAGGTCGCGCCCGCCCCGGCCCTTCACCTTCAGCATCGACAGGAAGTTCGAGGCCTGGAAGCCGGTGCCGTAGATCAGCACGTCGGCCTCGTGCAGCGTCCCGTCGGCGGTGACGACGCCCTTCGGCTCGATGCGCAGGATCTTGTCGGTGACGAGCTCCACGTTCGGCCGCTTCAGCGCCGCCAGCCAGACGCCGTTGTCCAGCACCGCCCGCTTGCCACCGATCGGATAATCGGGGACGACCTTGGGCAGCAGGTCCGGCCGATCCTCCACCTGGGCCGCCAGCGCCTGGGCGCACAGCTCGCGCAGCATGGCGTTCTCGGGCCCCACCGCCCCCGTCGGTCCGCTCCATTTCGGGTCGGCCTTCACCATCGGCAGGAAGCCGTCCGTCGACATCCAGAACAGGAAGAAGCGGTACCATTTGTCGTAGTACGGCACGTGTTCGAGGAGCCACTTTTTCCCCTCGGGCACGTTGTCGTGGTAGTGCGGCGCAGGCAGGCCCCACGGCGGCGTGCGCTGGAAGACCTTCAGCTGCCCAACCTTCGGCGCGATCTCGGGAACGAACTGGTAGGCCGAGGCGCCGGTCCCGATGACGATGACCCGCTTGCCCGTCAGGTCGACGTCGTGCCGCCATTCCGCCGAGTGGAAGGCCGGGCCTTCGAAGCTGCCGAAGCCCTCCACGTCGGGGAACTTCGGCCGGTTCAGCTGGCCCACCGCGCTGATGACCGCACTGGCCTCGACGATCTCGGTCCGGCCGTCCTTGCCGCGCAGCTCCGCGCGCCAGACGCCTCGGGCCTCGTCCCAGGCCACCTGCTCGACCTTGGTCTCGAAGCGGATGTGCTTGCGCAGGTCGTGCTTGTCGGCGACGCGGCGGAAATAGTTCAGCAGCACCGGCTGGGTCGAGAAGTGCTGCGGCCAGTCGTGGCTCGGCTCGAACGAGTAGCTGTACATGTGGTTCGCATTGTCCACCCGGCAGCCCGGATAGGTGTTCTCGAACCAGGTCCCGCCCACGTCGGCGTTCTTGTCGACGATCTCGAAGGGGATGCCCGCTTGCGACAGCCGGATGCCCGACAGCAGCCCCGACATCCCGGCCCCGATCACCAGCACGTTCAGCTTGCGCG
>NZ_JAPSKZ010000141.1 GCF_031181185.1 Phenylobacterium sp.
TCCTCCGCCGGTCCGCAAGCCGCGCGGCGAGCCCCGGCCCGAGCGCACCGAGAGCACCGAGAGCACCGAGCGGCAGGCGCACGAGGAGCGGTCCGAGCGCCGCGACCGCACCACCCGCGCCGAACGGGCCGGGGAGCGCCCGGAGCGGCCTGAGCCCCGCAACGAGCGGTCGGAACGTGGCGACCGCCGCCGCGGGCGCGACGACGACGATCGGGTGGTGGGTTTCGGTTCCGACGTGCCCGCCTTCCTGCAGCGTCCGCCGCCCCGTTCGTCCGAAAGTTGAGCCGGGCCCGGCGCTTTAACCGGGCGTTTGCAGGCCGCAGGTAGGCTTCCCGACAGTTCCGTCGTCCGCGGCGGAGCCCGGAACTGAAGGCGCGGCCATGACCACCGATGTCGAAACCTCACTGCGGGGCCCTAAGGCCTATGACCTCGCCCGCAAGGCGGTCGAGGCGATGGAAGCCCACCAGGTCTGGCCGACCGCACTGAACTTCGAGCTCTGGATCCACTACGTCACGGCCAAGGATTCGGCGCTCGCGACCGAAATCGACACACTGATCCAGGCCGGCGAGCCGTTCACCGAGGCGGTGGGCGAGCACCTGGCCGCCCAGTTCCTGCCCAAGGCCAAGCTGAACGGCGAGATCCTCGAAGCCGGCCAGACCCTGTCCAAGGAACTGGACAGCGTCTCGCGCGCCATCGAATCCGCCCGCGAGACCTCCGAGGCCTACGGCCAGCAGCTGGCCAGCGCCAGCGAGTCGCTGGACGGCGAGGACGCCAGCGCCATCAAGTCGATGGTCGAGACCCTGACCGTCGCAACCCGCAAGGTCCGCGAAGAGAACCACGCGCTGGAAAGCCAGCTGCACGACACCACCGCCGAGCTCGGCCGGCTGCGCGAACACCTGGAACAGGTGCGCCGCGACGCCATGACCGATGCGTTGTCCGGCCTCGCCAACCGCAAGGCCTTCGACGAGGCGCTGGAGCGCGCCTGCGAAACCGACGGCGCCGTCACGCTGGCGGTCGTCGACATCGACCATTTCAAGAGCTTCAACGACACCTGGGGCCACCAGACCGGCGACCAAGTGATCCGCTATGTGGCCAGCGTGCTGGGCCGCTCCAGCCCGGCCCCGCGGCTCGCGGCGCGCTACGGCGGCGAGGAGTTCGCCATCGTCTTCCCCGGCGAGAGCGCCCGCGCCGCCCTGGCCGTGCTGGAAGCCTGCCGCGAGGAGGTCTCCTCCCGCATCCTGAAGCGCCGCTCGACCAACGAGGACCTGGGCGCCATCACCATCTCGGCCGGCATCGCGGAGCGGAAGCCGGGCGAAGGCCCCGCCGCCCTCATCGAACGGGCGGACGGCGCGCTCTACGCCTCGAAACGCGGCGGCCGCAACCGCACCTCCTGCGCCGACCCGATCGCCGCGGCCGCCTAGCGCCGCCACGTTTTTGCTTGGCTGACGCCGGGGTATCCTCCCTCCTATCGGCGCGATACGATCCGAAAGGGAGGACGCCATGGACGGCGCGCAAACCGCCAGCAAGGTGAAGACGCAGGTCGAGGCCGGCGTCGGCGTGATCACCCTCTCCGACCCCTCAACGCTCAACGCCGCGGGCGTCGAGCTGATGGGCGACCTCGTGAACGCCTTCCAGGCCATGGTCGACGACGACGCGGTGCGCACGATCGTCATCACCGGCGAAGGCCGCGGCTTCTGCTCGGGAGCCAACCTGTCGGGCGGCCCCGGCCGGGTGTCGGACTCGGGCAAGGGCCCGAACCAGGCCCTGATCAAGATCTACAACCCGTTCGTGACCCAGCTGCGCCGCTCGCCCAAGCCGGTGGTGGCGGCGGTCAACGGTGTGGCGGCCGGCGTCGGCGTCTCCCTGGCGCTCGCCTGCGACCTCGCCGTAGCCGGCGAGAGCGCCTACTTCCTGCTGGCCTTCCGCCGCATCGGCCTGGTGCCGGACGGGGGCGCCACCTGGCTGCTGCCGCGCCTGGTGGGCAAGGCCCGCGCCATGGAGCTGATGCTGCTGGGCGAGAAGCTCCCGGCGAAGACCGCGGCTGAGTGGGGCCTGATCAACAAGTGCGTGCCCGACGCCGAGGTGATGGACGCCGCCATGGCCTATGCGAAGGCGCTGGCCGAAGGCCCCGCCTCGCTGGGCCTGACCCGCAACCTGGTCTGGGACGCGCTGGACGCCCCCTGGCACCTGCAGCTCGAGGCCGAGGCCTATTCGCAGGGCGACGCCGGCCGGACCGAGGACGCCCGCGAGGGCGTCATGGCCTTCGTCCAGAAGCGGCCGGCACAATTCAAGGGCCGCTGAAGACGCCCGCCTCCGTCAGCGACGGCGGAGGCGCTCCATCTCTTCCTCGATCATCCGCTCGCGGCTGCCGTCGCCGTGGAAATACGTCGCCACGCCGTGCGCCAGCAGGCCAATGCCCCAGCCGAACAACGGCCATTGGAACCACCAGTCGCCTGGCGTGGTGACGATGTTGATGGCCGCCAGCCCGGCATTGACGATGGCGTAGGTGATGAGATGGCCCTTGAAGGCGATCTTCATGTCCGCCCGTCGCGTCGCGAGGCGGCGCAGTTCGACGTCGTCAGTCATGGAAACTCCCCGATCCTTTAGGGAGCATAACGCCGATCTTCCGGCCTAATCCAGCTTCGCCGGCTGAATCGTCACGCTCTCGCCGCAGCCGCAGGCGTCGGTCTCGTTCGGATTGTGGAACACGAACTTGGCCGAGAGCTTCGTGACCTCATAATCGATCTCCGAGCCGATCAGGAACAGCACGGCCTTCGGCTCGACCAGGATGGTGACGCCCTTGTCCTCGACCACCTCGTCCATCGGATCGGCGTGCTCGGCGTACTCCAGCACGTACTCCTGACCCGCGCAGCCGCCGTTCTTCACGCCGACACGGAGGCCGGCGTAGGGCTTCTCGGCCTTGGCCATGATCTCGCGCACGCGCTCAGCCGCCCGCTCGGTCAGGGTGACGACTTTCGGCCGCGGACGCCGCTGGCGCGGCTGGGAGGTGATCTCGAGGTTCGCCATCAGAACATGTTCAACTGCAGCTTGGCCTCGTCGCTCATCCGCGACGGATCCCACGGCGGATCGAAGACCAGCTCGACCTTGCACGACCGGATTTCCGGGATCTCGCGCACCGCATCCTCCACCCAGCCCGGCATCTCGCCGGCCACCGGACAGCCCGGCGCCGTCAGGGTCATGTCGATGAGCACGTCGCGGTCGTCCGAAACGTCGACCTTGTAGACCAGGCCCAGCTCGTAGATGTCGACCGGGATCTCCGGGTCGTAGACGGTCTTCAGCTTCTCGACGAGCTGGTCGGTTAGCTTGTCGAGCTCCGCCTGGGAGAGCGGGGCCGAAGGGGTCGTCTCGATGGAAGCGCCGTCGTCCATGATCCTGCTTTACGCGAAGAAGGCCTGCGTTTTGGTGAGGGCGTCCACGAATGCGTCCGCCTCCTCCTCGGTGTTATATAGGGCGAAGGATGCGCGTGCGCTCGACGTCACGCCAAAACGGCGCATCAGCGGCTCCGCGCAGTGGGTGCCCGCCCGGACCGCCACGCCATAGCGGTCCAGGATCTGGGCCACGTCGTGGGCATGCGCCCCTTCCACGGTGAAGGAGAGGATCGCGCCCTTCCCCGGCGCATCGCCGATCACCTTCAGCCAGTTCAGGCCCGCCAGCCGCTCGCGGACGCGGGCGTACAGGCGGTGTTCGTGCTCGGAGATCGCCAGCCGGTCTTGACTGGCCAGCCAGTCGATCGCCGCTCCCAGCCCGATCGCCTCCAGGATCGGCGGGGTGCCGGCCTCGAAGCGGTGGGGCGGGTCGGCGTAGGTGATCGCGTCCTGGCTGACCATCCCGATCATCTCGCCGCCGCCCTGGTACGGCGGCAGCTTCGCCAGCTCCTCGGCCTTGCCGTAGAGGATGCCGATGCCCGTCGGACCGTACAGCTTGTGGCCCGAGAAGACGTAGAAGTCGGCGTCGATGTCCTTCACGTCGATCGGCTTGTGGACGATGGCCTGACAGCCGTCGAACAGCACCAGCGCGCCGACCTCGTGGGCCATCCGCGCCAGGCTCTTGGCGTCGTTGATGGTGCCCAGCACGTTCGACATGTGGCTGAGCGCCACCAGCCGCGTCTTGGGCCCCAGCAGTTCGCGGAAATGGTCCAGGTCCAGCGCCCCGTCGTCGGTGACCCGCACCCACCTCAGGACCACGCCCAACCGCTCGCGCAGGAAGTGCCAAGGCACGATGTTGGCGTGGTGCTCCATTTCGGAGAGCACGATCTCGTCGCCCGCCTGGAGACGCGCCGACATGCCCGCCGCCACCAGGTTCACCGCCTCGGTGCCGCCCTTGGTGAAGACCACCTCGGTCTCCACAGCGTTGATGAAGGCCGCCGCCTTCCGCCGGGCCGCCTCGTAGACGTCGGTCGTCTCGTTGGCCAGGGTGTGCAGGCCACGGTGGACGTTGGCGTACGAGCCCTCCATCGACCGCGTCATCGCCTCAATCACCGCTCGCGGCTTCTGGGCCGAGGCGGCGCTGTCCAGGTAGATCAGCGGCTTGCCGTGCACCTGGCGCTGCAGGATCGGGAATTCGGCCCGGACGGCGTGGACGTCGAAGGCCATCACGTGCTCCTCAGGGCCTGGGCGACCCAGGCGGCGGCGATCTCGCGGGCGCCCTCGTGGGCGATGCGGTCCACCACCTCGCCGACGAAGGCCTCGGTCAGCATGGCCCTCGCCTCGGCCTCGGGGATGCCGCGCTGCCTCGCGTAGAACAGCGCGTCCTCGTCCAGGGCCCCCACCGTGTTGCCGTGGGCGCACGAGACGTCATCGGCGTAGATCTCCAGCTCGGGCTTGGCGTCCACTTCGGCGCGGTCGGACAGGATCAGCGCGTGGTGGCCCATCCGGGCATCGGTGCGGTCCGCGCCCTCCGCCACCACGATCCGCCCCTGGAACACGCCGCGGGCCTGGTCGCGGACCACGCCCTTGGTCAGCTGGTCGGTGGTCCCGTCGACGGCGGCGTGGGTGACGACCGTCGTCAGGTCGGCGTGGCGCTTGTCGGCCAGCAGATAGACACCGTCCATCCGCAGCTCGGCGTGGCCGCCCGGATGCGTCACCTGGGTCTCGAGCCGCTGGCGGCGCGCACCCGAGGTCAGCACCGTCTGCGCGTAGCTGGCGCCCGGCTCCAGCTGCACCTGCGCCTGGCTGACCGAAACGCCGTCGGCGCTGTCCGCCGCCAGCACGATCCGCTCGACCGAGGCGCCCTCGGATACGCCCAAGGTCAGGCCAGTGTGGCCAAGGTAGCCGCCCTCGCCTTCGTAACTTTCCAGCAGGGTCAGCCTGCCGCCCAGGGCCACCGTCACGGCCACCCGGCCGGTGTGGCCGCCGTCCCCGCGGGCGAGGACCCGCAGGGCGACCACGCGGCTGCCGCCCGCGCCCACCTCGATGCGGATGTCCTCACGGCCGTTGGCCAGGACCCGGACCTCGTGGGCGAGCGCGTCGAAGGGCCCCTCGCCGAAAGCGGCGGGCTCTATCGGCTGCGACGGCGGCGGCGCCTGGCGGATCAGGCCGCGCAGGTCGGTCCAGCGCCAGTCCTCGTCGCGCTTCCCGGGCAGCTCGGCTGTGTCGCCGGCGCGGATGGCGGCGGCGATGCTCAAGCGGCCCTCGCGTACTTGTCGTAGCCCTCGCGCTCCAGCTCGAGCGCCAGCTCCGGCCCGCCCGAGGCGACGATCCGGCCGCTGGCCAGGACGTGCACCTTGTCGGGTTTGATGTAGTCCAGAAGCCGCTGGTAGTGAGTGATCACCAGCATGCCGCGCTCGGGCGAGCGCAGGGCGTTCACGCCGTCGGCGACGATGCGCAGGGCGTCGATGTCCAGGCCGGAGTCGGTCTCGTCCAGGATGAGGAAGCGAGGCGAAAGCATCGCCATTTGAAGGATTTCCATCCGCTTCTTCTCACCGCCCGAGAAGCCGACGTTCAGGGCGCGCTTCAGCATCTCGAAGTCGATCTTCAGCTCGGCCGCCTTGGTCTTGGCCAGCCGCAGGAACTCGGGCGCGCTGATCTCGTCCTCGCCGCGCGCCTTGCGCTGGGCGTTTAGCGCCGTGCGGATGAAGGTCAGGGCGGGCACGCCGGGGATCTCCAGCGGGTACTGGAACGACAGGAAGACGCCCTTGGCCGCCCGTTCGTTAGCCTCCAGCGCCAGCAGGTCCTCGCCGTCCAGCGTCGCCGAACCTTGCGTGACCTCGTAGCCCGCGCGGCCGGTCAACACGTACGACAGCGTCGACTTGCCGGCCCCGTTCGGCCCCATGATGGCGTGCACCTCGCCGGCCGGCACCTCCAGCGAGAGCCCTTTCAGGATCTCCTTGTCCTCGACGGCGGCGTGCAGGTTCGTAACGGACAGCATTCAGTGGATCTCGTCGGCGAGGAACTGGGCCATGATCCGCAGGGCGTCCTCGACGGTCCCGGCGGATTCCTGTTTGCGCGGCGTCGCCGAGCCCGGGCTGGAGAAGCGCTTGTCCGCGGACGTCACGCTGGCCTGGCCCGCCTCGAAATAGGCGGCGATGCGGAAGTTCTGGTGGTCGACGGAAACCGTGTAGCGCCGGCGGTCGACAGCGAGGCCGTGGCTCTTCAGGAACTTGGCGTCGGCGCTGATCGCATCGAACAGCGCCTCGGCCTTGGCCAGGTCCTCTTCCTGCTGCTTGCGCTCGGCCTCTTCCCGGGCGCGGCGCTCCATCTCGCGGCGCGCGTACTCGGTCTCGAAGGCGTCCTTCAGCGTCAGGGCCGGCTTGGGCTTCTTGGCTCGAGTGGGCATCAGCCGACGCTCCCTTCCAGGCTGATCGCCACCAGCTTCTGGGCCTCGACGGCGAACTCCATCGGCAGCTCCTGCAGCACGTCCTTGACGAAGCCGTTCACCAAGAGCTGCACCGCCTCCTCCTGGGAAAGCCCGCGCTGCATGGCGTAGAACAGCTGGTCCTCGGACAGCCGCGTCGTGGTCGCCTCGTGCTCGAACACCGCCTGGCCGTTGCGCGCCTCAATGTACGGCACGGTGTGCGCCGCGCAGTGCTTGCCGATGAGCAGGCTGTCGCACTGGGTGAAGTTGCGAGCGCCCTTGGCCTTCGGATGCGCCGAGACCAGGCCGCGGTAGGTGTTGGTGCTCTTCCCGGCGCTGATGCCCTTCGAGATGATCCGCGAGCGCGTGTTGGCGCCCAGGTGGATCATCTTCGTGCCGGTGTCGGCCTGCTGGCGGCCGTTGGTGATGGCGATCGAGTAGAACTCGCCCGAGCTCCCCTCGCCGCGCAGCACGCATGACGGGTACTTCCAGGTGATGGACGAACCGGTCTCGACCTGGGTCCACGACACCTTCGAGCGGTCGCCGCGGCAGTCGGCGCGCTTGGTGACGAAGTTGTAGATGCCGCCCTTCCCGGTCTCGGGATCGCCCGGGTACCAGTTCTGGACGGTGGAATATTTGATCTCGGCGTCGTCCAGGGCGACCAGCTCGACGACCGCGGCGTGCAGCTGGTTCTCGTCACGCATGGGGGCCGTGCAGCCCTCGAGGTAGGAGACGTAGGCGCCCTTGTCCGCGATGATCAGGGTGCGCTCGAACTGGCCCGACCCCGCCGCATTGATGCGGAAGTAGGTCGAGAGCTCCATGGGGCAGCGCACGCCCGGCGGCACATAGACGAAGCTGCCGTCCGAGAAGACCGCCGAATTGAGGCAGGCGAAGTAGTTGTCGCTGACCGGCACCACGGTGCCCAGGTACTGCCGCACGAGCTCGGGGTGCTCGCGGATCGCCTCGCTCATCGAGCAGAAGATGACGCCCGCGGCCGCCAGCTCCTTCTTGAACGTGGTGACGACGCTGACGCTGTCGAACACCGCGTCCACGGCGTAGCGCGGCGCGCCCTCGACGCCGGCCAGCACCTCCTGCTCGCGCAGCGGGATGCCCAGCTTCTTGTAGGTCTCGAGCAGGTCGGGATCGACCTCGTCCAGGCTCTTCGGCCCCGCCTTCTGCTTCGGCGCGGCGTAATAGTGCGCGTCCTGGTAGTCGATGCGCGGGAAGCTGACCTTGGCCCAGTTGGGCTCTTCCAGCGCCTGCCAGCGCCGGAACGCCTCCAGCCGCCATTCCAGCATCCACTCCGGCTCGTCCTTCTTCGCCGAGATGAAGCGGACGATGTCCTCGTTCAGGCCCTTGGGCGCGAACTCCTGGTCGATGTCCGTGACGAAGCCGTGCTTGTACTTCTCGAGGCTCTGGACGTGCTCGACGGTCTGTTTGACGGCGGCCATTACGCGACTTCCTTACGCCGGGCGGCGTGACGGGCGTGGGCGTCCAACCAGACGTCCGCGAACCTGTTCCAATCGTCTTCCGTGGTGTTCCAGCCGCCGCTGACCCGGATCGCGCAGCCGGCGAGCTCGCCCTGGTCCATGGCGGAGAGCACGTGGCTGGCCTTCACCTTGCCCGACGAGCAGGCCGAACCGGCGCTGACCATGATGCCGGCGAGGTCCAGGGCCATCACCTGCAGGTCCGACGACCAGCCGGGCGCCGCGACGTTGAGGGTGGTGGGCAGGCGCGGCGCCGCCTCGCCCATGACGACGGCTCCCGCCGCCTTCAGGCGCTCGACGGCGGCGTCGCGCCAGGCGGCTTGGCGGGTGTTGTCGTGCAGCGAGGCGCGCAGCACCTTCGCCGCCGCGCCCAGGCCCGCGATGCCCGGGATGTTCTCGGTGCCGGCCCGTCGGCCGCGCTCGTGGCCGCCGCCGTGCTGGCGGCGCACCAGGACGGCGCGCGGGCCGAACGCCAGCCCGCCCACGCCCTGTGGCGCGCCCAGCTTGTGGCCCGAGAACGCGAGCGTGTCGGCGCCCAGCGCCGCCATGTCGACCGGGAGCTTGCCCAGCCCCTGGATGGCGTCGACGTGCAGCCAGCCATCGGCGGCCCGCACGATCTCGGCGGCCTCGGCCACCGGCTGGATCACGCCCGTCTCGTTGTTGGCCAGCATCAGCGCCACGAAGGGTCGGCCGTCGGCGGCGTCCCAGCGAGGCAGCCGCTCGCGCAGCCAGGTCAGGTCGGCGACACCGTCGGAGGTCACCGGCAGGATCTCCACCGCCGCGGCCGAGGCCTTGGCCGCCTCCAGGATGGTGGCGTGCTCGATGGCCGAGACGATCAGGCGCTTCGAACCTGTCGCGACCGCGCTTTCGAGGCAGAGGTTGTTGGCCTCGGCGCCGCCGCTGGTGAAGACGACGTTGGCGGGCGCAGCCCCGACCAGGACGGCGATCTCCTCGCGGGCCGTCTCCAGGATCGCCCGCGC
>NZ_JAPSKZ010000142.1 GCF_031181185.1 Phenylobacterium sp.
CGCGCTTGCCTCCGCGCCATGGAGCTCCGGCAGGAGGTCGGTGATGCGGGCGATCAGCACCGCAGCGTCCGTGTTCTTCGAGAAGATCTCGGCGATGCCGCAGGCGCGCACCGCACGGAAGAGCTCCGGGTCCGTCAATCCGGTCAGCGCCAGGATCACGGCCTCCGGCGCCCGGGCCCGAAGGAGCGTCATGCCGGCGACAGGCATCGCCCCGGGCATGTCGAGGTCGACCAAGCAGAACGCCGGGCCGGCCTCAGCCAGGCTCCAGGCCGTGGGATAGTCGCCGGCCTCGTCGATCGTCAGGTTGGGCCAGCGGTCGCGCAGGGCGCCAACGACCGCTTCTCTCATGAGCGGATGGTCGTCGCAGATCAGGCCGCGCATCGCACCGACAAAGCGTGGGCGGCGGCGGGCAGCGCGATCCAGAAGGCAGCGCCGCGGGTCACGCCCGGCCGCACTCCGCAGTCGCCGTGCATCAGCTCCACGAGGTTCCGCGTCGCCGCGAGGCCGAGGCCGAACCCGCCTTCAGATCCGACCCGCGCGCCCTGGGCGAACGGGGCGAAGACGCGCGCCTCGTCGCCGGGCGACAGCCCCTGGCCGTCGTCCACCACCCAGATGAAAGTCCATTCGCCCTGCGCCCGGGCGCCCATCACGATGCGCCGTCCGCCTGAGTGCCGGATGGCGTTCGCCACGAGGTTCTCGACCGCACGCGCCAACAGCAGACCATCGGCATGGAGTTCGACCGACCGGCCGGCGACGGAGATCCGCATCCCGGCCTCAGCCGCGGCCGGCCCCTGAGTGAGCAGCACCCGTTCGAAGAGCTCGGCGGCGGGGAAAGAGGCCATGTCGGCCACGACGACGCCGCCTTCGAGTTTCAGGTGGTCCAGCATGGAAGCGACCAGCGTGCGGGCGGCCGTAAGCGCCCGCCGAAGGCCCCCGACGGCCGCGGCCTGCTCGGCGGCGCGGGCGCCGGGCTTCACCCGATCGAGGAACAGGCTCGCCGCCTGTAGCGGCTGCTGCAGGTCGTGTGACGCGGCACGGATGAACTGAGTCTTGGCGTCGCGCTCGCGCTCGAGGTCGACGAGGGCGGCGGCGAGCTCGTCCCGCGCCTGGTCCGCCGCCGCCTGGGCCATCCGGGAAGCCACCACCGCCTGGCGTATGAAGCGCCGGATCGCCATCAGGGTCGCGCCGAACATGGGCAACATCAGGGCCAGGGGCGCGAAGTAGGGCGGCCGCGCAATCAGGAGCCAAGCCGTCAGAGAGCCCAGCACCGAGATGACGGCGCTGTTCAGCACCTGCGTCGCTTCGGTAGCCGCCGCGAACTGGATGATCAGGTACCAGGCGAACAGCACGAAAAGCAGCGCCCGGAGCTCGGGGTCCGAAACCGGCAGGAAGACCCACACGCTCCCGGCCGTCGCCAGATTGCAGACCACCATCCCGACTTTGGCGCTGGGAATCCAGCGCGTGAGGATCGCCTCGTCGGTGGGGGTGCGCCGCACGAAGGTGATCCACGCCGCCAGCCACGCCAGAAGCAAGGTGGCGATCGTTCCGAGCCACAGCGTGAAGCGGATCGGATCGGCCTTGCCCGCGAACAGGAACGCCAGGAAGGCGGTGACTGAGGCGAGCACGAACCAAGCAGCTATGCTGCCCTTCAGTTCGGTCCGCGCTTCGTGGACCAGGATGAGGTCGCGATAGGCCGCGTCCACGCTCTCTCTAGGCTCCCCGCGACTGCCGGGACGATCCGGGTCTCTGCGGTCACTGTCAAGCGAGCCCGCAACGAGTGGGTGCGCTCAGGGCCGCCCGGCAAGTAGACCATCCGGTCTAATGGGCGACGACGTCGCGCCTCCTTAGCCTCCTCCTCCGATTGAATTCCATGCGCAGGCTTGGAGTGCGTATGCATCCGACCCTTGATGTCCGGAGCCGCGCCGCGCCGGCGGCGGCGATGCTCCCGCCGCTGGGTCGCCGGATCCGGGAGGCCTGAGCGGTGGTCCGGGACGAGGCTCATTGGTCAGCTGTGGCGGACCTGTTCTCCTCCGCGCCCCTGACAGGCGCCTGGGCCCCTGCCCTCAACGCCCTGGCGGATGCGTGCGGCGGGCGGCACGGACAGCTTATCGGCGTCAGCAGTGACGCCGCGGTGGCCTTCAACTGGATGCCTCGAGCCGATGCCAGCGCGATCACGGAGTTCGTTGCGATCAACGGAGGAGACCCGCGGGTCAACCCGAGGATCAAGGTGGGTCGCCGCGCGCGGGTGATGCACGCCTGGCACGAGGCCCGGTGCTCCAGCGAGGACGAACTCCGCCGGAACTTCGCCCATGCCGATTGGTGCCGTCGGAACGACCTTTCTCACGGCAGCCAGGCGACCCTGGTCCGCGACCAGGGGATGCTGATCAAGCTCGCTGTCGGCCGCTCAGAAGGGGGCGGCCCGCCCGAAAGCCAGGACCGACGGGCGTTCGAAGCTCTCATCGGTCCGGTCCGCGCCGCGGTGCAGACCGAGATCCTGCTTGAGGGACGCGGGGCGGATCTTCTGGCGGGCGCCCTGGATGGATTGGCGCTCGCCGCCTTCATCTGCGATGGCCTTGGCGCGGTGCGGGCGGTCACCGCCCAGGCCGAGGCGGTGCTGCGTCGGGGAATCTTGCAGGTGCGGCGCGCCCGCCTCGGCGCGGAGGGGGCCGGCGCGGCCGCCTTGGAGGCCGCGATCGATAAGGCGCGATCGGACCGGCGCACGCCGGGCGAAACGCCATCCGGTTCGGTCGTCTTGCGGCGCGAGGGGGAGGTCGAGGTGCTCGACATCGTCGCCCTCCCGAGCGCACCCCACGCCTTCGGGTTCGAGCCCCGCCTGCTGGTCGTGGCGCGGGGCGGAGGTCGCGATCGCGGCGTGTCGCGGGACCTGATCCAGACAGCCTTCGATCTTACGCCGGCGGAGTCCGCCATCGCCTTGCAGTTGGCCGAGGGCGCCTCCACCGAGGATATCGCCGCGGCCCAGAGAATCTCGGTGTCGACGCTGCGCAGCCACGTCAAAGCGCTGTTCTGGAAGATCGGCGTCAACCGCCGAGCCGAGCTTGCGGCGCGGCTGCAGGCTTTTCGCTGAGGACATCAGCCGTCGTCCGGCCGCTCTCGACCGAGTGGCGCCTGGCGACAAACGCCGGCCACCCACCCCTAGCGAACCTTCAAACCTGGTAGGTTGGGAGCCGGACTTCTTGGATCAGAACGCCGCCCTAAGCTCGACGTGCTTCGGTGCTTACGGGCCTCTCCTGGCGCCCGCCGAGGTCGGCGATGCGCCAGGTGGTGGCGCCGACGGAGCCTAGAAGCGGATGTTGACTCCCGCGATGATGCGACGGTCCGTGAGGCCGTTGTAGCAGAGGAGCGCGCCGTCGTTGATGCAGTACTCGTTTGCATCTTCGCGGGTGAGGTTGATCCCTTCGATGCCGATGTTGATCCAGTCGTTCACATCGTAGCTGATGCTGGCGTTGAGCTGGCCCCGGTCGTCGCTCACCCGCGGCACGTCGAAGGCCGAGGTGAAGGCTTCCGTATTGAGGTAATCCGACCGCCACGTGTACCGCATCCGCGCGCTCAGCCCGTACTTCTCGTAGAACAGTGTGGCGTTGTAGGCGTACTTGGACAGGTTCTGCAGTTCGATCAGGTCCTGCGGCGCCGGGCTGAAGCCCAGATCCCGCATCGTGTTCCGCGTCAGGCCGACGCTCCGGTAGTTCCGCACATTGCCGCCGGCCTTCTGGTAGGTGAAGTTGCCGATGAAGCCGAAGCCCGACGCCCAGCCGAGCCGGTCTTCCCAACCGGAGAGGTCATGCTGGAAGGCGACTTCCACGCCGGTCTGGGTCGTCTTCCCATCGACGTTGAAGGTCGACGACAGCGGCACGCAGATGCCGGTCTCACCCCGCGCCGGGTTGTTGACGTTGATGATGGCGATCGGATTGAAGATGCCGCCGCCGGGGCATGAGGGGTCGCGGCTCCGGTTCACGACGCCGTTCACGGCATTGTCCGGCGGGCTTTCGGTGATGCTCGCGAATAGGTTTTCGCGGATCTTGTGGAAGAACCCGACGCTGACCACGCTCGAGGGCGCGAAGTAGTACTCCGCCGACAGGTCGAAGGACCAGACGGTCTCAGGCTCGAGGTTCGGGTTGCCGCGGACCACCGAAGTGTTCTCGCTGGTCGCGAACGACACCGATGTGGACAGGGTGTCGAAGTCGGGGCGGCGGATGTCCCGCGCGATGCCGCCGCGGATGAGCAGGTCCTCGCGAGGCTCCACGATCAGGTTGAAGCGCGGCAGCCAGAACTCGTAGGACGTCTCGTTGACCGAACGGGTCGGCGTGGAGCCCGTGACGATGGTGTTGCCGACCGACTCCAGGTTGGTCTTCACGTACCGGACCCCCGCATTGCCCCGCACAGGAACGCCGAACACTTCCGTGTCGAAGTTGCCTTGCAGGTAGGCGGTCTTGGTCTCTTCCACGATCTCGAAGAAGGCGCTGGCCTGCGAGGTCGGCGCGCCGATGGCCGGGATGTTTGAGCCATTGGCTGCGTTGCTCGCCGCAATCGCCGCGTTGAGGGCGGCCAGAGTGCCGGTCGGATCGCTGAAGGCCCGGGCGCCGTCGATGATCAGGAAATCGGCGAAGTACAGGCGGCGGTTGTCCGCGTCGTTGAAGTTGTTCGGACCAGCGATGACGAGGTCCGCGAACCGGTTCGCACTGGGGCGGTGGAACGACGTCGTGATGTTGGTGAAGCTGGTGGTGCCCCGCACATCGTCGTTCAGCACGCTCGTCTCGTTCCACCGCAGGCCGGCGTCGACCGACTTGAGGAACGGAAGGAAGTCCGACGTCTCGTACGAGAGGTCGAGCCTGAGCGCCTTCTCCTCGTTCTCGCGGACATTCCGCGCCTGCGCCACCTGCTGCAGCCGGTAGTTCGCGGGATCGAGCAGCTGCGCCGACGTGGGCGTCGAAGCCAGGCCCTGGGCGATGCCGAACTGCAGCGTCCCGTTGCGCAGGTCGAACTCGATCGGCACGCCGTTGGCGAGCGTGACGCCGGCGGTCGGCGGCGGCGAATTCGGGTTCACGAACTCCAACGTCGTGTTGAAGCTGGGCAGCACCGAGTCCGAGGTCGAAAGCGACGCCTGGGCGCTGACGGACAGCCTGTCGCCGCGCCATTCGCCGCCGAAAGCGAGCACCTTGCTCTCGGTCAGGCGCGAACCGGTGTCGCTTGTGGTCCGCAGGTACGGGGCCAGATTCCCCGTCGTTCGCGGGCGGATGATGCCGGTGAGCGCGGCCTGTACCGACCCCAGGTCGATCTCGCCGTTGGGCCCCTGGACCTTGCCCAGATCGACCGTCTCGAACGAGGTGTTGTCGGTGTTGTCGACCACGCCGTTGTCGGACACCGTGGAGATCTGGACGGTCGAGCTCTGCTCGACCCGCTTCTGGTCGTTGAGCACGGCGTCGACGTAGAACCGCAGGTTGTCGGTCGGCTTCCACTCCGCCGTGCCGGCGAAGTTCTTCGTCTCGTACTCGAAGTTGTCGAGATCCTGGTTGAAGAACTGGATGCGCAGGAAGGGGAACGCTTCGGCGCTCGCTCGTCCGGAGTTGGGGGTCACGACCGCGTCGCGATCGACCCGAGGCCGGAAGGCGACGACGTCCTGCTCGGCGTAGCTGAAGCTGCCGACCAGGCCGAACTCGCCCAGCGGGGTGTCCCAGCGGCGGCCGACGGTGCCGGAGTACCGGGGCGTAACCGTGTCGGCCAGGTCGCTGTATTCGCCCTGCGCGCGGAAGGCGATGAGCGGTTCGGTGAGGCTGAGCGGGCGGATGGTGCGCAGGTTGATCGTGCCGCCGACCGAGCCTTCGATCGTCCGCGCCTCCGGCACCTTGATGACCTCGACCGAGCTGGTCATCGAGGCGGCGAGGTCGTCGAAGCTGATCCCTGAGCGGCCCGAGCCGGACCCGACCGTCGAGACACCGTTGATTTCGACGCGGTTGGCGTCGGTGCCGCGGATCTGCACGCCGCGGCCGACGCCGGCCTCGCGCGTGATCTGAATGCCGGTGATGTTCTCGAGCACCTCGGCCAGGTTCTGGTCGGGCAGCTTGCCGATATCCTCGGCCTTGATGACCTCGATGAGGTTCTCGGCGCTGCGCTTCTCCTCGATGGCGCTGCGCAGCGAGGCGCGGATGCCGGTGACGACGATCTCGTCGACGCTCGCCTCGGCGGGCGGCACGGTCTGGGCGTGAGCCTGGGCGGCGGCAAGCGGCAGGGCGAGCCCGCCCAGCAGGGCCGCGCGCAGGTTGCGCTGGCCACGGGTCATGTGTCGGAAGGTCCGCATCGCTCCACCCCTTCGGTCCGCCTGTCTGGTGCAGGTTGGACCACATGCATGCGGCATTCAGACCAGTTCGTCAACCAATTGGTATGCTCCGAACAGAAATCGGCGCAGACCTATTTGTCAGACCGGATCGGACCAGCTCGACCTCACGCGCGCGCGGACGGCGGCGCCACGGTGGCGCAATTCGCCTATCTGGAGGGTGGAAGCTCAGCCCATACGGGCGGCGATCAGGAACCGTTCGCGGCTTTCGTTCGACTTCTGCCGTATCTCGCGCAGCGCGCGCTCTTCGGCGGCGTCCAGCATCGCCTCGATCAGGCGGTTGAAATGCTGGCGCATGGCGGCCCGCGCGCCGGCCGGGTCCCGGCGCTTCAGCGCGTCGAGCACGGCGCCGTGCTCATCGATCCGGGAGGAGTCGTCCTTCTCACAGATCGCCTCGTGGGCGGACCTGACCTCTTCAAGCTCGGTCCGCATGCGCCACAGGGAGGTGATGGTGTGGATGATGGCCCGATTGCCCGAGGCGGAAGCGATCAGCAGATGGAATTCCTTGTCCGCCTCGTCGGGCGTGAGGTCTGGAGAGCCGCCGGCCATAGCCGCCACAAGCGTGTCGAGCCGCTGGAGGTCCGCATCGGAGATAATCGGCGCGGCGAGCGCCGCAGCCTCGGACTCGAACAGCAGCCTGGCCTCCGTCAGCTCGAAGGCGCTGACCGCCGGCAGCCCCAGCGGATCCT
Source organism: Phenylobacterium sp. (assembly GCF_031181185.1). GTDB lineage: Bacteria > Pseudomonadota > Alphaproteobacteria > Caulobacterales > Caulobacteraceae > Phenylobacterium. The sequence goes on from NZ_JAPSKZ010000142.1 coordinate 7,039, forward strand.
CGTGCGCGCGCTCGAGCACATAGACGCCGGAGCCCGGCCGGATGGCCACGCGGCCGGACGCCTGCAAGGCGACGGCCGCTTCCCGCACGGTGACGCGGCTGACGCCGAAGCGTTCGGCGAGTTCGCGTTCCCCGGGCAGCTTCGCCCCGGGCGGGAACACGCCCTGGTCGATCAGCGACTCGATCTGATCGGCGATGGCGTGGAAGAGGCGGGTCTGCCCCCCTGCCCGTCGCGCCGTGTCGTTCGATCCGTCCAAGCCTTAGGTCCTATGCGCCCACCGACATCTCCAGCCAGAACGCCGGAGTCTGGGATAGGGTCAACAGAGTCCCCTGCGGCGTCAATTCTGTCAAGCCAGTGGCATAGACCGGTTCAACTTCACTGGTCTAATCTGATCCTTGAAACTGGTCCGGGCGACTGCTAGCGTCGCCGCAAGAAACCGGCCTGCGCGCCGGGCGCGAGGAAACATGAAGATCGTCCTGGGCGCCTTCCTGACGGGGGCCGTACTGCTGGCCTCCGCCTCGAACGCTGCGGCCGAGCGGATGCTCGTGCGGAGCCAGGAGGAATATCGGCGAGCGGTCGCCGAGGCCGACCCGGGCGACACCATCGTGCTGGCCAAGGGCGAATGGCGGGACTTCGAGATCGTGCTTCGCGGCCGCGGCGCGCCGGGCGCGCCCATCACTCTGACGGCCGAGCAGAAGGGGCAGGTCCTCGTCACCGGGCGATCCCACCTGCGCCTCGCCGGCGAGCATCTGGTCGTCTCAGGTCTCGTGTTCGTGGACGGCTGGGCGCCCAGCGGCGAGGTCGTGGCCTTCCGCGGCAAGGCTGGAGAGGTCGCCAGTCACTCGCGGGTGACCGAGGTGGTCATCGAGCGCTTCAACAATCCCGTGCGGACCGAGTCCGATCACTGGGTGGCGCTCTACGGCCATGACAACCGCTTCGACCACAGCCAGCTCATCGGCAAGGGGAACCACGGCGCGACTCTGGTCGTCGTTCGCGACAAGGCTCATGGCCTGGAGAACCGCCACCGGATCGACCACAACTATTTCGGGCCGCGGCCGTCGCTCGGCGCCAACGGCGGCGAGACCGTCCGCATCGGCACCAGTCACGAGTCGCTGTCGGCCTCGCACACCATCCTGGAGGACAACTACTTCGACCGCTGCGACGGCGAGGTGGAGATCGTCTCGGTCAAGTCCGGCGCGAACATCATCCGGCGCAACGTCTTCTTCCAGTCGCAAGGGGCCCTCACCCTCCGCCACGGCGACGGCAACCTCGTCGAAGCGAACGTCTTCCTCGGCGGCGGCAAGCCCAACACCGGCGGCGTGCGGGTGATCAACCGCAACCAGGTCGTCCGGGGCAACTACATGGAAGGCCTGCGCGGCGTCGGCTTCACCTCCGCGCTGACGATCATGAACGGCGTGCCGAACTCGCCGATCAACCGCTACCATCAGGTGGCGGGCGCCCGGATCGAGCGCAACTCGATCATCGACTCGCTTCCCGTCCATCTGAACGCCGGGGCCGACGCCGAACGCAGCGCGCCTCCGATCGACACGCGCTTCGCCGCCAACCTCGTTGTCGGACCGGACCGGCAGGACGTCTTCCGCGTCGATGGCGACGTGTCCGGAATCCGCTTCGAGGACAATGTGCAGTCCGTCGTGGACGCGCCCCGTCTGGCGAGCGGGTTCGAGCGGCGGCCGCTCCGGCTGACGCGCGCCCCCAACGGCCTGCTCTATCCCTCGGGGCGAGGCCTGGAGGCGGTCGGCGCCCCGCGCGACCTGAAGCCGATCGCGAAGAGCGAGACCGGCGTCACCTGGCGGCCCAAGGACCTGCCCGAACCGCGCCTCGACAGTGGCCGCACCCACCAGCTCGCGGCGGGCGCCGATCTCGCCCAGGCCGTGAGGACCGCCGCGCCGGGCGACATCCTGTTGCTCGCGCCGGGCCGGTATGCGGTCGAGGAGACCCTGTCGATCGCCAAGCCGGTCTCCTTCGTGGGCCCGCCTGCCAAGCCCGGCGAGGCCCCCTGGGAGACGCCGGTCGAGATCACCTTCACGCGCCCCACCCTCTTCCAGATCGATGACGGCGGAAGTCTGCGGCTCTCCAGGATCGCAATCTCGGGCCGCGAGGCGCCCGACGCCGCAGGCAACGCCGTGATCCGCACCAACCCGGGCACGCTGATCCAACCCTATGACCTGCGCATCGAGGCCTCGCGCATCAGCGACCTGTCAGTCAACGCCGCCTTC
>NZ_JAPSKZ010000143.1 GCF_031181185.1 Phenylobacterium sp.
GTCGAGGCGGCGTCGCCAGCGTCCCGAAGGCGGCGAGGGCGGGGGCCGGCCGTGTCCCAGGTGGTGCTCATCGGGCGAACCTGTAGGCGCGGATGTAGTCGATGGTGAGCCGGGCGGGCAGGGGCGTGGAGGCGTCCGGCGCCCCGGCCCAGTCGCCGCCCGAGGCGATGTTGGCCAGCATGTACATCGGCTTGTGCATGTCGGCCGGCGTGCGCTCCTTGCGCACCTCGCGCCCGTCGATGAACCAGGTCACGTGCTCGCGGTCCCATGCCACCCCATAGGTGTGGAAGTCGTCGGGGCTCACCTGGAACTCGCGGCCTTCGATCTTCGCGGCGTTCGAGTGGTACGTCACATAGACCTTGGACGGGTCGCCGACGCTCTCCATGACGTCGATCTCGGGCGGCCAGGACAGGTCCTTCGGCAGCAGCCAGAAGGCCGGCCAGATGCCCTTGCCGCGCGGCAGCTTGGCCCGCATCTCGAAGTAGCCGTACGTCTGCGAGAAGCTCGGCTCGGTGGTGATCAGGCCCGAGACGTACTCGAACCCGCCCAAGGCGTCCTTCACCCGCGCGGGCGTCCGCTCGAAGCGGATCGAAAGCGTGCCGTCGCGGACCTCGAACGGATTGAGGCCCAGCGGGCGGTCATGGCCCCGGCGCAGACCCGGCGGTTCGTTGTCGCCATGCCGGCCGCCGTGGCCCCGCATGTCCGGATCGACGTAGAGCTGCACCTCCTTGTTCCACTTCAGGGTCCGGAGGTTGAAGTCGTCGTCCTTGTCGTCGCGGCCGTCGCGGAAGGTCGTGCGCCACACGCCCTGGCCGTTGCGCCAGGGGCGGAAGCTGTCGAACTCGTCCTGGAAGGCAAGCTCGAGCTTGCGGCCGTCCGGCGCCTGCTTCAGCGGACCGGACTGGGCTGAGGCCTGCTGGCAGGCCGCGGTCGCGAGGACCGCGGCCGCCACGGCGGCCAGGCGGGCGGCTGCGGAAGCCATGTCGATCGCCCCCGCCAGCCTCACGCCGCCGCGATGTAGTAGTTCTTGAAGTAGCCGTAGTAGTCGCTGCTGTCGCCGTAGCCGTAGCGCGCCTGGCCCTTCACGTTCACCTTGGTCAGCAGGGCCCCGGCGATGTTGGCGCCGCACTCCTGGAGGATGTCGATCGCCGACTGGGCCGCGCGCAGCGGGGTCTTGTTCCACTGCACGAGGTAGAGGACCCGGTCGGCCTTGGCGGCCAGGATGCGGGCGTCGGCCACGCCCAGGATCGGCGGAGCGTCCAAGATCACGTAGTCGAACCGCTCGGCCAGGTCCTTCAGCACCTCGTCGGTCTTCGGGTTGGAGAACAGGTCGTACGGGATCGACTTGCCCGCCGCCGGCAGGATGAACATGTTGCTCTTCGGGTCGTGGATCAGAGCGTCCGAGAGCGGCACGTCGTCCTGAACCACCTCGACCAGGCCCACTTCCTTCGGGCCGGCCAGCTTGGTGGCGCCGCGCTGGCGCAGGTCGCAGTCGACCAGCACCACGCTCGAGCCCGACAGCGCCAGCGTCCTGGCCAGGCAGAACGAGGTCAGGCTCTTGCCTTCCCGCGGCACCGCCGAGGTCACGGCGATCAGCTTGGAGTCGTCGCCGCGGCTGGACACCATCAGGAAGGCGCGCAGGTTGCGGAACGCCTCGGCGAAGCCCGAGAACGGATGGCTGACCAGATACTCCGCCGGCTGCGCCTGGGGTCCGCGCAGGCCTTTCGGCTTGATCGAGCGGAAGTCGGGAAGGACGCCGGCGAAGGGCACGCCCAACTCGCGTTCGACATCGAGGCGCGAGCGCAGGTGCTTGTCCCAGAACTCGGCCATCAGCACCGCCGCGCCCGCCGCGATCATGCCCGCCAGGAGGGCCAGCGCCGCCCCAAGCTTCATGTTCGGCGAGGACGGCGAGGTCGGCACGGCGGCCGGCGAATTGATCCGGGCGTCGGGCTGCTGCAGCGAACCGGCGGCGGCCACTTCCTTGGCGCGCTGCAGATAGGCCTCGTAGATCGCCTTGGCGGCGTCCGCGCGCTGTTGCAGCGGCAGCAGGCCGACCATCGCCGAATTGTTCTGCGCGATGCCGCCCTGGGCCGCGCCGCGGCTGCCGGCCAGCGAGCCGACCCGGCCCGCCGCGGCCGTCGCTTCGGCGCGCAGGTTCGACATGATGCGGTTGATCTCGGACTGGATCTGGCCGCGGATGTCCCGCAGCTGCGCTTCCGTGCGCTTCACCTCGGGATACTCGTCCGTGAAGTCGGTGCGCAGCTGGGCAAGCTTGACCGACAGCTCGGCCTCGCGCTTGCGCATTTCCTTGATCGTCTCGGAGCCTAGGGCGGCGCCGACGTCCGAGCCCATGTTGCCGTTGCGCAGCTGGGCCTGGGCGGCGGCCACGCGGGCGGCCTTCTCGGCGGCCTCGGCGCGGGCGATGGCCAGCTGCTGGTTCAGCACCGAGACTTCCTGCTCGGCCATGGTCTGGCCCTCGGTGGAGAACAGGCCGTGGGCGTTCTTGTACTGCTGCACGCGGGCCTCGGCGGCCTCGGCGTCGCGGCGCATCCGTTCCAGGCTGCGGCCGAGTTCGGTGTTGGCGCGGGTGACGGCGGCGATCTTCTCGTCCAGCTGCCGGTCCATGTAGGTCGCCAGGATGGCGTTCGTGATGCGGGCGGCCTTCTGCGGAGACGTCGAGCTCGAGCCCACCTGCACGACATAGGTCAGCCCCGCGCGACGAACCCAGGTGCGGCCTTGCAGGGCCTGGGCGGTCTGTGAAATGACCTGCGGGCTGGGGTTCGCGATCGGCGGCTTGGCGGGCGTCAGGCCGAACATGCCCGGGCCCTGCCGCGGGTTGTATTCGGGGTCGTTGTACAGCTTCTCCCGCCGCACCACGTCCTCGTAGAGCGCGTGCGAGCGCAGGATCTCGACCTGGGTGTCGACGGCGCTGGTGTCCGGCGGCAGGCCGCTGGACTGCCGGTCGGTGCTGGTCAGCTGCGCCGCCTTGGGGTCGATCACCACCGAGCCCACGGCCGAATAGGTCGGGGTCTTCAGGGCGAAGGCGCCCAGAACGATCAGGAAGACCACGCCGGCGACGCCCAGGCCCAGCTTCGCCCGCTGCAGCAGGATGCCGAAGAGCTGGCGCAGGTGCATGCGCTCGGGCTCGATCGGCCGGAAGGCCTGGGTTGGATGCGCCGGCAGCTGCTGCGTGACGGGGATAAGCGTATTCATGTGCGACCTGCGTCTCGGCTCTGTCGGGATGGGTCGCCGGGCCGGTTCGGCTCAGCTTGTGGGGCCCGCGTTCGGCCCACCCGGTCGGAAAACTAGCGCTGCTGATAACCCCGACTTCTGCAGCCGGTTCCGCGGCTTGCGCGGCGGGGCTGCAGGGAGGCCGGGCGTGAGGATTTCGAGTTCATGCAGGGCCGCCGATCACCAGGCGAACAGGCCCAGGAGCGGGAAGACGCCTTGGAAGTTCTGGATGAACTTGCTGCCGCCCGACGTGTCAACGACGACGATGTCGTTGCCGTAGATCTGCGGATCCTCAGACTTTCCGGAGCGGATCTCGTTCAGGTTGAAGGTTGCGGCGTGGCGCTTGCCGCCCACCTGCCGGAAGACGGCGACCTTCTTCACATTGGCCAGCTTCTGGTCCGGACCGCCGCCCAGCGAGATCGCCTGCAGCAGCGTGGTCGGACCGCTCAGCGGATAGACGCCCGGCTTGTTGACCGCCCCGTCGATGGTGACGCGCTGGCTCTGCGCGTTCTTCACCGTGACGATGACCTGCGGGTCCTTCATGTACCTGGCCTTCAGCGCCTTCTCGACGTCTTCCGAGAATTCGCCGGGCGTGCGCCCGCCGGCCTGGATCTGGCCGATCAGCGGCAGGATGACCTTGCCGCCGCTGTCCACCTGGACCTCCCGCTTCAGGTCCTCGATACCGAAGACGTTCACCTCCAGCACGTCCTGAGCGCCGATACGGTAGTCGGCGGCCGCGGGCGCGAGCAGCGCGGTGGAGTCGGGCGGGGGGAGGGAGTTCTTGGCGGCGAGCGCCGGCGTGGCCGCGACCAGGAACGCGGCGGCGGCGATCGAAAGCAGATGCCTGCGCATGGGTGGGCTCCGAAGTGAAATCGCGACCAGACGATTTGGATGGCGGGGAGCCGCACATCCGCGCTCATCAACTCGCGGAGAGCCGAGGCCGTTCCCCCGCCGCAGCAGGCCTTTTCGCAGAAGCTTCAGTAGAGCTCGAGTTCGCGCCAGCCGGCCAGACGCGCCACGACGCCGGCGTGCAGCGCGCCCCGCACCAGCCATCGGCTGCGCCTCGCGGGAGAGAAGGCGCTGGCCGCCGCGCCGGCCAGGCAGACCCCGCCCTTGGCCGCCGCCAGCCCCGTCTGGGCCAGTCGTGCGGCCCCGCGTCCGGCCTGGCCGCGCAGGCGCGAGCCGTGCGTCTGACCTGTGCGGAAACTGCGCTTCAGCAGCCATTTCAGGGACGCCCGCTGGGCGGGCACCGGCTCGTACGCCAGCGCGTCCGGGGCATAGCCGATGCGGCCGCCGGCGTCGGTGAGGCGGTAGAAGAAGTCGTCGTCCTCGCCGCCCTGGCGGCCCAGCGCCAGGTCGAACCGCAGGCCCAGGCGTTCGATGGTCTGCCGGCGGATCATCACATTGCCGGCATAGCCCTTCAGGATACGGCCGCCGACCTTCACCGGTCCTGTGGAATGGAAGTCGCCGGCTGACAACCATTCCGGCGCATCCGGCGGATAGACCGCCTTCACCGGCCCCAGCACCGCGTCCCAGCCGCCGGCCTCCATCTCCTTCAGCAGGGCGGCCAGCCAGCCCTCCGTCGCGGTCTCGTCGTCGTCGAGGAAGGCCAGGAAGGGCGCGCGGACCGCGTCAAGGCAGGCGTTGCGCGCGAGCGAGATGTTGCGCGCCGGCGCATGCACGTAGGTCACGTCCAGCCCGTGCGCGGCCGCGGCCGCCAGCACCCGCTCCCGCGCCTCGGGCTGCTCGTCGTTGTCGGCCACGACGATCCGCAGGCGGACGTTCTCGGGCAGCGCCTGACGCGCCAGCGAGGCCAGGGTCTCGGCCACGGCCGGCCTGCGGTAGGTGCAGACGCAGACGTCCACGTCGGTGGTCATGGGGGATGCCCGCTCCGAAGCTTCGCCGCGGGAATGCAGGCGCGCCCCAGGGGTTCCCGATCACGTTTCCGCAATCGCGAAGGACAGCGCGGGCATTGCGGCAACCCGCCGGCCGTCCGGGTGTTCAGATCGGGCAAGCTGGGAGGCCGAAAGATGCATGAGCCGCGGTCGTTCGCCTATTCGCTCAGCCAAAGCGAAACCGGCTGGCGCTGGAGCGTCTATGACGAGGACGGCGTGACCGTGGCCCGCGGCGCGGACGCCAGCCGTTCGGCCGCCGAAGCCGCCGTCGAGAAGATGCTGAAGCGGGCTTCGTCGCTGAAGACGGCCGCCGCCGAAGCCTAGTGGCGGCGGGCGCGCACGCGCACCCGGACCGCCTCGGCCCGCCCGGCGCGGGCCTTCGACCACATCACGATCGAAAGGCCGACCAGGAGCGGCCAGGTCATCGCGCCCAGGGTGAAGGCGCCGTCCAGCGATGAGGCGATGGTCTGCATCCGGATCTCTTACGCCGTATCGCGCGTGCAGACATCACCCATAGCGTCGCACCCGGCGACGCTCGAAGACAACAGTCGGTGATGAGCTGAGATTAGCTGCCTTGGCCGTGGAACCCCCGGCCGCGGCGGCGGGTTCTTGGGCCTGTTTTGGCGGGGATGGCCTCGCCAACGCTTCCGATCGAGCACCATGTCCGAAGTCATCTACGCCAATGCCCCGGCCGCGCGCAGCCATGCGCCGAAGCTGGCCTGGGACGCGCCCGTCACCGAGGCCATGAACTTCACGATCGCGCTGGTGGCGCTGATCTTCCTGGCGCCGCTGATGATCGCCGTCGCCATCCTCGTCTACGCCCAGGATGGCGGTCCCGCCATCTTCGCGCACAAGCGCTTGGGCAAGGGCGGGCGGCACTTCCGCTGCCTGAAGTTCCGCTCGATGGCAATCGACGCCGAGCAGCGCTTGGCCGACCTCTTGGCCCGCGACCCCGAGGCCCGCGCCGAGTGGGAGAAGGACCACAAGCTGCGCAACGATCCGCGGGTCACGAAGCTCGGCGCGTTTCTGCGCAAGTCGAGCCTCGACGAGCTGCCGCAGCTGTTTAACGTCCTGCGCGGCGAGATGAGCCTGGTCGGGCCCCGCCCCATCGTCGACGCCGAGGTCCCGAAGTACGGCCGCCGCTTCCGCCACTACTGCGCCGTGAAGCCCGGCATCACCGGCCTTTGGCAGGTCAGCGGCCGCAACGACACCAGCTACCGCGCCCGCGTCGCGATGGACTGCGTGTACGCCGAGCGCCGCAACGCCTTGCTGGACGCCAAGATCATGGTGGCCACCGTTCCGGCGGTGCTGCTGAGCCGCGGATCGTACTAGAAAGGGACCATGCTGGTCCGACGAGCGAGGGCGGTCGCGGCCGCCCTCTGGCGGTTCGCGAGGCGCTTCGAAACCCGCGCGCTGCTGATCTTCATGGCCGCGATGGGGGCGCTATGGGCGTTCTTCTCCCTCGCGGAGGAGGTCGGCGAGGGCGAGACCCGTGCGATCGACGAGCGCCTGATCCTCCTCTTCCGAAATCCGGCCGACCTGAACGATCCGATCGGGCCGCACACGTTCGAGGAGGCGGTCCGCGACGTCACCGCCTTGGGCGGCTTCACGGTGGTCACGATGGCGACCGTCGCCGGCGTGCTGACCTTCCTCTTCCACGGCCGCACCCGCCACGCGCTCGTGCTGCTGGGAACGGTGCTTCTGGCGCTGGTCTCCAGCGAGGGGATGAAGGCGATCTACGGCCGCCCGCGTCCCGACCTGGTGCCGCATGGCTCGTTTGTCTACTCGGCCAGCTTCCCAAGCGGGCACTCCACGCTGTCGGCGGCGACCTTCCTCACTCTTGCGGTGCTGGTCTCGAGCCTGGAGGCGCGTTGGCGGACCAAGGCCCTGTTCTACGGCTTGGCGTTCGCCATCTTGGCGACCGTGGGCTTGAGCCGCGTCTATCTCGGGGTCCATTGGCCCAGCGACGTGCTGGCCGGCTGGTGCCTGGGCGCCGCCTGGGCCTTCCTTGCCTGGGTCGTACTGCGCTGGATCGGCGGCCGCACGCGCGGCTAGGCCTCGAAGCCGGACAGGTCCGGCGTGCGCCCGTCCCAGCCGGACACCCGCTCGAACGTGGCGCCCAGGGCCACGACGCGGGCCTCGTCGCCAGGCCGGCCCGCGATCTGGAAGCCGACGGGAAGCCCGCCGCCCGTCAGTCCGCAGGGAACGCTGATCGCCGGCAGATCCATGTAGTTGGCCGCGCGCGTCAGGCGGCTTAGCGGCGAGACCGTCTCGTCCACCGTCTCGATCGGGGGCGCCGGGATCGGGCAGGTCGGCGACAGGAGACCGTCGTAGGGGGCGAGCCAGGCGTGGAACGCCTTCTGGTCGGCGGCGCGGCGGGCGTGGACCTCGTCCAGCCGCTGCTCGCTGATCTCGCGGCCCACCTCGAACCGCCGCACGATCCACGGGTCCATCACTTGGGCGTGGCGGGCGATCCGCTCGCCCCAGATCCTCCAGCCTTCGCCGGCCATCAGTAGGCCGTTGGCGGCGAACGAGTCCTCCAGCAGGGCTGGCGGCTTTACCGTCTCGATAGCGACGCCGGCGTCCTGGAATCGCTCCAGCGCCTCGCCGTACAGCCGCGCCACCTCGGGGTCGACCTCGCCCAGGCTCTCGAGCGGCAGAGCCGCGAGCCGCCGTCCGCGCACGTCGGCGGCGAGCGCCGCCTCGGCATCAAACGGACCGCGCACCGCCGCCGCCTCGTCGGGCCCGGAGATCGCCGCCAGCATCCTCGCGGCCGTCGCCACGTCCCGAGCCAGCGCGCCCACCGTGTCCAGCGCCGGGCTGAGGGGGTGGACGCCGCGCAGGCTGACCAGCCCGCGGCCGGGTTTCAGCCCCACCACGCCGCAGATCGCCGCGGGGATCCGCACCGACCCGCCGGTGTCGGTGCCCAGCGCCGCGTCGCACAGTCCCGCCGCCACCGCCGCCGCCGAGCCGGACGACGATCCGCCCGGCGCGCGGTGGACCCGCGCGTCCCACGGATTCCACGGCGCCCCGACCGCGCGGTTGGTGCCCCATCCGCCGTAGGCCAATTCGACCGTGTGGGTCTTGCCCACCGCGCTCCAGCCCGCCTGCAGCAGCCGTTCGACGACGCGGGCGTGGCGCGCGGGGGCGGGGTCTACCGGCACGCGCGACCCGCCGCCGGTGGGGACGCCCGCCACGTCGATCAGGTCCTTCACCGCCACGACAGGCCCGTCGCCGTCCTCGCCGGGCAGCGGCGGGTCGAACACCTGGACGAAGGCGTTCAGCCGGCCGTCGTAGCGGCGGATGCGGGCGAGGGCCTCGTTCGGCGTCATGGAAACCGTTATCGCTGACGCTGGGGCATGAAACCAGATGACGGCGGTCGCCCATGGGTTTTAAAGCGCCGCCCATGACCCAGTCGTCGCCCGACCAACTCCGCGCCGCCGTCCGCTTCCTTGGCCGTGTGCTGGGCGACGTCATTCGCGTCCAGGACGGGCCGGCGGTGTTCAACCAGATCGAGGACATCCGCAAGGCCTCGGTCGCCTACCACCGCGACGGCACGCCCGAGGCGGCCCGGCTGATGGCCGAGCGGCTCTCGTCGCTCAGCCTGGAAGACACCGTCCGCTTCGCGCACTCGTTCGCCTGCTTCCTGCAGATCACCAACATCGCCGAGGACCAGATCCAGCGTCGGCGCATCCGTGCGGGCGACGCCCGGCCCGACACGCTGGCCGGCGCCCTGCGCACGTTGGCCGCCGAGGGCGTGGAACGTCAGGCGGTGGCGGACCTCCTGGCCGGCGCCCTGATCGCCCCGGTCATCACCGCCCACCCAAGCGAGGTGCGCCGCAAGAGCGTCCTGGACCGCCAGAGCGCCATCGCCCGCGGGCTGGAGGCCTTCGACCGCGCCCGCACCGACGCCGAGCGCGCCGCCATCGAGCGCGAGCTGGTCCGAGAGGTCTCGATCTTCTGGCGCACCCGTCTGCTGCGGCAGGTGAAGATCGCCGTCAGCGACGAGATCGAGAACGCCGTCTCCTATTTCGAGCGTAGCTTCCTGGCCGCGCTGCCCCGGCTCTACGCCCACTGGCGCGAGGT
>NZ_JAPSKZ010000144.1 GCF_031181185.1 Phenylobacterium sp.
ACAGGATCAGGAAGCGCTTCGATCGCGACCGTAGGTGCATCGACCCACTGATCGAGGCCAAGTGCTTGCATCGCCTCCCCTGTCGGCAGCCGACGGTAGAGGCTGGCCTCCGCATTGCGGCCGCCCACAGCGCCATCGCCAAGCGCAGCGGTCGTACAGTTGGCGCTGCCGAACAAGACGTGATCGTGCCGCGCCGTCTGCGCGAGGATCATCTTGGCGTGCGTAAATCGCTTCGGCCGCCAGCCGGCGATGTCGACGAACTCCGTTCCAGCCGGCAGGTTTGCACCGACGGGGAACTCATGGGTCAGCGCATCGATCAGAACGGTCGTGCGTGACGGTGATAGGGCTCGAGTCATCGCGCGAAGCGCAGCGAGGGAGTCGTCCCAATAGGGGCTCAGAACCCAAAGCCGCTCAACGGGATCCACGACTCGTTCGACGAAGCTCGCGATTATTCCAGGGTCGCCGGGCGAGGTCAGGAAGGCTGCATCTTCGGATGTCGGGTCGTCTTCGTCTTCCAGCCAAGGCGTCCGGGCCCAAGCCCAGTCCAGAGCATCTCTAACCCCGCCTGGCTCGACCACTCGTGAGTTGATGTATGCGGCGACCGCACGGAGCAGAGCACGCTCGGCGCTCGGCTCGGCGGTGCACTCGATCTCTGCTCCGATCTCCACGTTGCCGCCCAGTCCGGCGGCGGTGAGGTTCGCTGAACTGACGAAGGCCCGACCTTGGGTTCGGCCGAGCTGAAGGATGATCTTGGGATGGAACACCCCTTGGCCGACGGGTGGAGAGTACAGGCTGTAAGCCCGGCCGAGCTGGCGAGGGAGCGCCGAGCCGTCAGACAGGGCGAGGGTTCCCATCCGGGCGTCGCAGACGACCCCGATGTTGCGACACCCCACCGCCATGAGCTGCGGCACAAGCAGTTCCTCCAGCGCCGCAAACTCTGTCGCGAACGTGGTGATGAAGGAGCTATGAAAGCCGGTCTTTGAGGGCCGGCCAACGCGATCGACGATTTTAAGCGGCTGCATCAGCGGCCTCGATGAACCGGAGGCCTTCAGGAGAGGCTCCATTTTCATTCAACAGACCCAGGTCCCGCAGAATCTGGATCGCCGATCCGAGCCTGGGCGATGTGAGCACTGGCACGTAGGAGAGGCGGCGGACCAGCCGGCCTTCCCGAGTCTCGAAATGAAAGGTGTAGTCGCGCTGATAGCGCAGCTTGCGCAGGGCGACCTCCGCATGACGTTTGAGCACCCGCTCGACGAGGTAGTCCGCCATCAGATGGACGGCTGGTTGATCGCGACGGTTCTCAAGCCATTCGAGTTCGGATCGGATCGACCGCACTGACGGCGCCAACACAAAGCGATGCTCGATTTCCGCGGCGAGATCGGGACGGGTCCGAACGCGGTGGTGGATGGCCGCGATCACGCGGATCGACAGCTCGAGCTGGTCCTCGTCGGGTGTGCTGGTTCGTCCCAAGGCTAGGGCGGCGGACTGCAATGCCTCATCATCGAACGATGCAACCTGCAGCATCTCGGACCATGAAGCGTCGCCCGGCGCGATGTCGAATGCCATCATCGCGAGTTGCAGTTCGTCTGAGACTTCGGCGTAGGGAAAGCCGGAAGGCTGGCCTCCGAGGCGACTCAACGCCCAGGCGAAGAGCCCCGCCGCCGCAAGCTGGAAAAGATCATGCGCGTGATAGGCCTCCCAGCTCAACCGGTGAGCAGCGAGATCGTCGGGTAGCGGCATGCCCGGATCGAACAGGCGCCAGCGCACCTCGTCCGGGCTAGGCTGTCCGCCATTCTCGGCGGCTACGGCGAGCACCATTCTCAAACTGTCGCGGCGGTTTCGGTCACTATCCCGCGCACCTTCCAACGCTGCCGAAAGAAGATCGAGATAGAGCTGAGCTTCTCCCGATCCGAGCGGAATCCGGGACGGCGCGATGACCCCCAGGTCAGCCAAGAGGCCTCTTTGAATGGCGCCGGTTTGGATCGCCTCGATCAGCGGCCGTTCTGCGTCGCCGATAGACCTCCGGAACAGCTCCGCCAGACGACGACCGCTCCGCGCGGAGGCGATGGCGATCGCGTGCTCATCGCTAAGGGCGAAGAGGCCGGTCTCGATGAGCTGGGACACGTAGGCACCACCGAACACGCCCATCCGCTGCTTCAGGTAGAGGCGGGGTGCGGTGAGGCCCGCCGTCGGGGCGAAGTCGATGATGAACGGGTCGTCGAGCAGCACCCCCGTCGCCCACTCGATCCCGCCGACGCCGCTCTCCCCACCCGCTTCGGCGCTGACCAAGGCCAAGAGGGCTTCCGACCGCCGAACCCAGGTTCGCCAGGTCTCGGGATCCGTCCCGCCCACCCGCTTGGCGTAGGTATCGCTGACCCAGCAGTAGTAGCCGAAGTACCGCAGTCGCGGCGTCACGTTGCTGATGCCCGGCAGCAGGGTCTGATACAGGGCGACGCCGCTGTTCTGCATCCCCAATGGGTCAAGCCCGCGCTTCTCCGCGCGCTCGGTCCATTGCGGCATAATGTTCAATTAGGCCTCCCCCGAAGCGTTGGACATTTTCGTAGCTCACGCACGCCAAGCGTCAATCCGCCTATTAGCGGTTGTTTTTTCGGGACAGCTTGGGCGAGGATATTGGAATCGTCGGCCATGGAGACCCAGACCGCTGGCAACGCTACCTACGCCTGCCGCTAGAGTGCGCTTTGCCTTAGCTCCGCCATGTTGTGCGGCGGTGCGGATCAGTAAGGCATGACAAAAGACGCCGGCGCCAACCTCTTCGGAACACAGAATTCCCCGCGGGATGCGCCGCACCTGTTCGCCGGGGTGGCCTACCAGAAGCTCGTCACGCTGCGAGCCTGGCTGGCCCTCGGGCCCGAGGACGTCCTCTATGTGGAGACCGGAGAGGACCACGCCGTCCAGTCCGGCGCCAAGGCCGAACAGGTCCAGATCAAGCGCGTCACCCAGAAGTTGACCCTGGCCGACAAGGGCGCTCGGGCCGCCCTCGCGAGCGCCTTCGCGGCCGAGGCCGGGATTTCGACCCTCTTCTACACGACCGCGACGCCCGGGGCTGAAAAGGGCCTGGGCGGCGTTCTCGGCTTGGATCTCTGGGCCAAAGCCCGGTCTGGCGATCAAGCCGCCGCCAAGACACTGCAGGCCTATCTGGCCAAACGTGCGGCTTGGCCCAAGGCGTTGCGCGCGGTCATCAAGGGATCCGACGTTCAGGCCTTCATCGACAAGCTGGTGATGCGGCTCGACTGGGCGACCGACCGCCCGGGCATCGACCGATCGGAAGCGGCCCTCCGCACCGCACTACGCCAGCGTATTGAACTTCGCTATCCCGAGGGCGCAGCCGTCGCCGCCAACCTACTGGCACCCAAGGCCCTCCGCCGGATCGAGACCCTGGCGCGCCAAGTCCAACGGCCGCGCTCGCTTTGCGCTGCCGATCTCGAGGAACTGATCGACGACGTCGTGGCGGCCGCCCGGACTATCGCCATGCTCAATCCACCCGGGGGCGGCGAGGTCACGGGGGCTGCATCGGCGCCCTCAGCGGAAGTGGATCGCCTCAAGGCGCGGCTGTCCGGCGCGGCAAAGGCCGCAATCGTCGAGGTGGAGGATCACATCCGCGTCGGCCGATCCGGTGCGGCGGCCCAAGTTCTGGATCGCTGGATCGCCAACTCCGACGACGTGGAGTCGGAGGTCCATGCGTCCCTGCTGCGGCTGCGCGCCGATCTCCATATCGTCGATGGCGACGCTGCGTCGGCGAAGGCCTTGCTCGGCCGGGCCGACAGTGTGGCCGCCCCGCCGGATCGGCGTGCGCGGACGGCGCTGAAAGCGCTCGACGATCTCGAGGACGCCGTCGACGACCTCGACGGTCGACTGAGCGACGACGAACGCCTGTTGAAGGCCGAACTGCTGGTTCGGCTCGGACGCGGCGGCGAAGCCCTGACCCTGCTGCCGGAACCGGCGGCCGACGCGCCGGAAAGCGAGGCCTTCGTTCGCGTGCGGGCGCTCGCTATGGCCAGCGAAGGCGATCTGGACGCCGCCCTCGCCCTGGTCGATGCACGGCGGCGCGCGCCCGAGAGCTATGGGCTGCTGATTCTGGCGGCGACGTTCCGCTTCAGCGCTGGTCATGCCCGAGGCGTCACCGTCTCCATGACCGAATGGCCTGACCCGACGCCGTTCGGCCTGGTCCGGTCCGACTCGAAGTCTCGCGAACGCTTCTTGGAAGCGGCGGACTTGTTCGAGCGGTTGTCCGACGCCACGGACGATCCCCACCTGAAACGCGGCTGGCGGGTCTGGAAGTTGGCCGCTCTGACCAATGTCGCGACGGCCCGCGACCGGGCCGTAACCCTCGCCACCGAGCTCCTGGCCTTGGAGCGACCGCCGGTCGGCGCCATTCACTGGAGCCAAGCCCGCACCCTCGGGCTCGACATCTCGGCTGCCGTGGCGCGCCTCGAAGCGCACGTGCTGGCGCAGACCGCCGATGTAGAGGAGCTAATCGCCTGCGTCCTGGTGCGTCTGCGCCGCGATGACGACGCCGGCGCCCTAGCTTTCCTGGAGGCCCACGCCAGCCTCGCCGTCACGGAGTTCGAGCAGGATGCCGTGCGGAAATGGGCGGCACGTATCCGGCAGGCGCTGGGGGAGGACCAAGGCGAAGACGACGCCGATCCCAGCCTGCGCCTGTCCAACGCGATGACCTCCGAGAACTGGCCCGCCATGGCCGCCCTGGCCGAAGAAGCGGACGTCTCCATTTCGGTGAAGCTGGCCGCGGTGCTCATGCTGGCCCAGGCCGAGGTCTGGTCAGCGCTGGAGCCGCACGAGGACTTTCTGCGGGGGCTGCGGACGGAGGAAGCGGCCCGGGCGCTGGGCGAATGGTATGTCGCGGTGCGACGTCCCGGCGACTGGCTCGACTATCTGTCCGGCGACTTCGGCGCGGCGGTCGATGCGGACCTTCCGAGCGCCCTGATCCCGCCGACGGTCGACGCCCTGATGGCGCTCGGCCGCGTGCCGGAAGCCTTCGCCTTGCACGACTCCTGGGCGCCGGCGCCGGGCGACCGACGCAAGGCGGTTCAGGCCCTGAACCTCGCCTTGCGCATCGGGGACCTGAAGGGCGCCGTCCGACAGCTGCCCAACATCCAGTCCCATCTGGGACCGTCCGGCCGCCTCCAGCTCGCTGCGCGGTTGGCCGCCGCCGAACCTCAGGCGGCTCAGGCCCTCATGGCCGGGTTCGACCCCGCGCAGGTTCCGGTGACCGAGGCGGCCCTAGCGTTCGATGCGGCGGAACGGGCGCGACTGAGCGGCGGGCTCTCCGATGCCTTCCAGCGCGCCCTGACCAGCCCGGAAGCCGTGAAGGCCGGTATTGTCCGCCACGCGACGGTCGAGGACGTGATCGAGCTCCAGCGCCAGATGGCGGAATCGGGCGCGCGTCAGACCCAGCACTATGAGGCTGGCGACGTCCCGGTCCACCTGATCCTCAAAAGCCGCCTCGGGCGCGCCTTCGTCGGACTCCTCTCGCCAAGCGATGAACGCCCAGTCGATCTCTTCGTCCGGGCCGCCGGCCGAACGACCCTCGAGCCAGTACCGGACGGCCGGCTCGTCTTGGACATCACCTCCCTGATCACCGCCTGGGGCTGCGACCTGATTGGCCCCATGCTCAAGGTCTGGACACTGGCCGTTGCGCCGACAGCGCCCGTCGCGCTTCAGGCGTTGGAGGCGGACCTTCTGCCCAATCAACCGGCCCGCCATGATGCAAACCAGCAGGTGATCGCCCATGTCGACGCCGGGCGGATCACAATCGGTCGGCCGACCAATCCGTCCTGTCGCATTGGCTTCTTGTCAGATGGCGACGCCGACGCCACAGGAGGCGACGTCATCGCGTGGTTGGTCGATCGGGGCGATCTGACGGTCGATGCAGCCGCGGCGGCCAAGCTGGCCCTGGGAGCCGAAGCGCCCGCGCGGGGGCGGGATCACGGGCCAGGAGAGCCGTTTGTCCTGAATGCCGGCGTCGCGGCCAATCTGGCCTTCGCCGGCCTGTTGGACGGTCTGTTGGCGCTGGGTGCGGTCGTAATGGACGCTCAGGGATGGGAAGAGGTCCGGCGCGAGACCCAGCAGAGCGCTCGCGAAGCAGAAGCCGGCCGGCGCTTGGGGGCCCTTCGCATGGCTCTGGCGGACTGGATCCGTGACGGGGAGATCGCCGTCCTGCCCGAGCCCACCGTCGTTAACGAGGATATCCGGGAGGATGCCGCCACCCAATGTCTGGTTGACATCGTGGTCGGGACCTACGACGCCGAGACCTTGGTCTGCGTTGAGGATCGCGCGACCAGCCTGCATTCCGGCGTGGGGCTGGCTGGGTTCCGGGGCGTGATCGACGTCGCGGGTGCCCTTCTGGATCGGGACCGCATCAGTGAAACCGTCTTTCTCGGCATCGAGGCCCGACTGCGTAACGCCGGCTTCCGCTTTCTTCCGATCACGACCGAACGGGTCCTGACCGCCCTGCGACGGGCGCCGATCGAGGATGGCGCGGTCGTCGAGACCCCGGAACTGACAGCGCTGCGTCGGGCGGCGTCCCGCGATGGCGCCCGGGAGGACGTGTTGCGGATGCCGCCCACCCTCGAGGTGCGGGGTGAGTTGGCCTTTGCCATCGGGGCTATGCGCCTGTTCGACACCTTGTTCCCCAAGCTCTGGGATACGGCGGTCACGCCCGGTGCCTCAACCGAGACCCGCTTCGCCTGGTCGGACTGGCTCTGGGGGGCTCTGCGTTTCGAGAGCTGGGATCGTTTCCCCGTCATGCAGCCCGACATCGACGGCCGCCGCGCGATGTACATCACGGCCTTCCGCTTCCAGCTCATGGCCGGCCTGTTCGTCGACAACGATCCGGATATCGGCCGAAACGCCTATGAATGGGTCTGGAACCGGACGCTCCGGCCCGAGCTCGAACTCGATTCGGGTCTCGGCGAGGCGCTGGCGCGCGACTTCCACGACAGCTGGTTCGGCGATGACAGCAAACTGAGCGGCAACCTGGAACAACGCCGCAAAGTGGTCGGGCGGCTGATTGCGCAGATGCCTGATGGGATGAGCGACCTGATGCTTGCCAACCGCGACCTCTCCGCGGCGCTGCGCCCCCTGATCACGGGGCAGCTGACGTTCGGAAATCTGAATGTGCCCGGGCGTCCTTTCGCAGAGGCCGCGGTGACTGCGTGGTCCGCCGGTACCGCGACGCTTGATGCCGGTGACGGCAAGACCTTCGCCCTCGCCCGGGATGGCGAAACCATGACCATCGCGGAGGGCGACACCCTCTACCGGCTGTCGGCCGAGACCATGGCCCTGATCGCCGACGCCCCGGAGGCACAAAGAAGCGGCGTCCGCACCCAGCTGCTCGATCTCGGCGAGTCGGAGACCGCGGCCGATGCGGCGGCCGAGGAGGTGGCGGGAGTCGGTGACGCTTTCGAACGGATCCGCGCCCTGACACGCCTGCGGTTGGCGACCACAGAGGGGCGACTTCTGGCGATCGCCCACAATCTCGATGCCTCGCTCATCCGCTTCGACTTCCTGACACCGCCCGCCCCATCCTCGCTGCTACACCAGCTCGGTTGGACCGAGGCGCCGGACTGGACGGCTCTGGCGGCGTCGACGCCGGCCGCTGAAGCGCTGCAACGCGCAGCGACCGCGCCCTTGTGGGCCTCTGACACAGTGGACCGCCTGACGGACGACATGACGGAGGAGGATCGCAACGCCCTGTTGACCCACCTGTCGCAATCGCCGCTCGGCAATCTGACGGCGGTGCGCCTGCTGAAGCGCTGGGGCCGTAGCGATACAGAGCTTGTCGAGGCCATCGAGCATGTCGTCCATGTCTTCGAGACTGAAGGCCAGGCCTTCACCGACCTCGTCACCCTCATGCAGCGCCGGGCCGACCGCGATGGCGATTGGGCGGCCATCGATGCGCCACGCCGTAATCTGGCGATGTGGGCTTGGGCCGACCGCGTCTGGCGGGTCTGCTCTCCCAACGGGCTCGATCCGGAACGTCTGGTCGAATACGCGATCGAGCACTGGGAAAAGCGCCCACGCGACTGGCTTGGCGAGGCCATGTCGACCTGCGTCGCCGCCGCGCCCTGGACGAGCTGGCGCCGCACACTGGTCTGCGGCCTGGCCAGCATGCTCGGCGATCGGATCGACCTCATCCGCACAGGCCCGACCGGAGAGCGGATCAAGGCCCTCTACAAGGTCCCGGCCAACACGGGCGAGATGAAGGAGCTGCACGGCCACACCTACGCGGATGACGCCGCCCTGACTTGGCTGGCGGACTATCCGGACGTTGCTTGGAATGGAGACGACCCGGATCCGACCGGCGTCGCTGAAGCCGTCGCAACGGCCTCGGATACCGCACCGCCTCTGACTCCGGCGCTTGTGATCGGTCCGTTCGCCTTCTCGGAGGCCGACGCCCAGCGTCTGCTGGACGTGCTCGAGCGGCAACCGGAGGTTCGATCAGATGGCGACATCCTGCGCCTGAACATCGCCGAGATCGTCGCACGTCGCCTTGGCTCGACGTCGCCAGACGTAGCGGGACGCCTCGAACAGATTGCTCTTGGCGAACTCAGGGCGGCCCGGGCTCGGGAAGACTGGGCACGGATCCGCGACGCTGTCATCGACCGCATTCTTAGGATCTTTCTGCCGCTGACGGGCGGGGTCGGAGAAGACGCCTCCGCAGCCCTCGCCGCCCGCCTGCATCGCCTGACGGGGGCCCTGCCGTCCCAGGACGAGATCGAGACCCTTTGGCGCGCGACCCGTTTCCTGCTGGCGGCGACCCCGTTCGACCGGCGGCGTGGTCTGTGGGACCTGCACCTGCGCCTGCGAAGTCGGGTCTGATCGTTTGCGTAGTCGTACAACGCGTCCGGCCCAAACGACAATTTGGATCGACTCTTTAGTGTCCAAAGCCCGCAGTTAGGCGACGAAGATCGCCTAGGCCCAAATCCCACCGAGCGCGCTCGACGCCCCACTACTGCCCCACTTACGGCTACACGGAAGACCGGCGTGAGAGTCTTTCCGGCGAACGTTCTGATTTGTAAGAGAAAAATGGCGCACCCGACACGATTCGAACGTGTGACCTTTGCCTTCGGAGGGCAACGCTCTATCCAGCTGAGCTACGGGTGCGTCTGCGGCCGGGGCCGGGAGGAAGGCCTCTACAGCAGGAGCGCGCCGCC
>NZ_JAPSKZ010000145.1 GCF_031181185.1 Phenylobacterium sp.
CGCTTGTCGTCCTTCAGCTCCACCCGGACGATATAGGTCGGAAGCAACGGCGCCCCGAGCTGCGCCTGGGCCGCTGACGACGCCAGGGCGAGAAGGCATGTGAGGAGCCATGGATGTCGCATCAGTCTAGGCTAGCTCACCTTCGCTTCCCGGCAATCCAGCGAGCTTCGAAGCCGACGATCTGAACGTCAGTTGAGGATTGGGAGCGGACGATCGAAGGCGGCCGTGGCGGCTACCGCTGCAGAGCGGCATCGAGCCAGGCAGGCGCCAGCTGTCGCGCTCCCGACGCGCTCAGGTGATCATCGTCGAAGTACAACAGTCGCCCCTTCATCACCACGGTGCACCGGTCGCTGGCGCACAGCGTCCTTGAGGGGTTTACGGTCGCGACGCCGGGATGCGCCGCCAATGCTCGGGCGACCTTTGCTTCGGCGATCCGCGTCCTAGACAACGGGAGTTCCGCATCCGCTGACCAGCAACGCCGCTCGTCCCGCCGCAGCAACCGGTGCTGCGCGATGCAGAGCGGCGGATTGAACGTAAGCTCAGGCACAGGCCCCATGATCACGACGCGCGCTGGGGTTCCGGTTCGCGCAATCGCTGTGAGCGTGCGATCCAGCGCGTGATCCAGGGGCATGGGTGCGCCTCTTCGGCCGGTCGGATCCTCGATCACCACCCTGGGGCTGTTGATGTCGTACCTGGGCTCGAGATCTTCGTAGAGAGGCCAGCGGGCGATCAGGACGATTAGTTTCAAACTACGGGCGTCCTCGATGTCACGCAGGACCGAGGCGTTGAAGGGGGCGCAATCCGCGTGTTCACGATCGGGGACCAACAGAGCGCGCACGCCGACGAGCGGAGGGCAGCCTCCCATCGTCGACTGTTGGGTCGAATAGCCTCGATGTGCAGCCCAGAGTGCGACGCCAGGGAACAGAGCATCGGCATGCGAGTCGCCCCAGACGATCACGTCGACTGGACCTGCCGGCCGGCAGGCCGACGGCGTGGTCCGTTCATCGGACGCGCCTTCCATGCAGACCTCCCGCTGGGGGTTCACATCTTTCTCTTCGAACTCCGCGGCGGCGCGCACGCTTGATGGCAGTCGCCCCGGCGCCCCGTGGGTGCTCGTTGCCACGCGCCCCAAGGCGAATACCGCCGCCAACGAACCGGCCGCGAGCGCGAGGTGGGCAAGCTTGGGCCGCCGAACCCGTCGCCACGGTTGCTCGACAAACCGCCACGTTATCCAAGCGAGCGGAAGGCTAGCCAGCGCGATCGCCACGCCCTCAAGCGGCTGGAGGGGGCGACCCAGATAGATCCGGCCAAACACCAGCAGGGGCCAGTGCCACAGGTAGAGGGAGTAGGAGATCGTTCCGAGCTTCACCATAGGGCGGGAGCTCAGCCACGCCGCCGGACGGCTCGCGTCGGAGCTCCCCGACCAGATCAGCAAGCCGGCCCCGAGACAGGCAGGAACCGCCGCGAGGCCTGGAAACGTCGTTGCGCGGGAAAGTCCCCAGACCGAGAATGCGAGGAGCAGTAGGCCGACGCTGGCCGCGAGGTTCCCGATCTTCCGGCCTTGTACCGGGGGCGCGATCCGAAGGGCCAGCACGGCGCCCACCAGGAACTCCCACGCACGAAACGGCGCGAGATAGAAGGCTGTGAGGCTTTGCCCAGTCGCCAGCATGAGCTGAGCGCCGGCAAGCGACGCGCCTAGGAGCAGCAGGATGGCGGCGCCGCGATATCGGCGCAGGGCGGCGATCGACAGTCCCACAAGGGCCAAGGGCCAAATTAGGTAGAACTGTTCCTCGACGGCCAGGGACCACAGGTGAAGCAGAGGCGCTTGGTCCGCAGTCGGCTCGAAGTAGCCCCCGCCGCGGGCGAACGCGTGGTTGGTCAGGAAGGTCGCCGACGCCGCGAGGGTTCGGCCGAACGCCTTCAGCTCCCGGGGCATCAGGAAGAAGTAGGCCGTGGCGGCGACCAGACCCGTGACCACGATGTACGCCGGAAGGATCCGTCTGGCCCGACGCAGGTAGAATCGCGAGAACGAGAAGACGCCGCAACGCCGTTCAGATTCGATGATTCCCGTGATGAGGTAGCCGGAGATCACAAAGAACACGTCGACGCCGACGAACCCTCCGGGAGCCAAGCTCGGCGCTGCGTGGAATGCGAGAATCGCGAACACCGCCAGGCCGCGAAGCCCATCGATGTCCAGACGGCGCGGGGTCTCCGCCGACGAGCGCAACGCCGCTCCGCTCACGATTTTCTACACCCGTAAGTTTTTACATGCGTAGAAAGCTTGAGCTTCGGGACGGTGTCAACGGTCCATGCGGGGTGAGGCGCGGGGCTAGCGTGTGATGTCGGCTACGGCGCGATGGTGATGTCCGCCACCGACACATAGCCGCCCCGACGCGCCAGCCAACCTCCGACATTTCCTTCCGGGCGGAGGAAGCCGCCCCCTCAGCCCCGCGCGGCCTTCCGCTGCTCGCAGATCTCCAGGAAGCCGGCCGCCATGAAGCGGGCCATGCGCTGCTTGATGGCCAGGAAGTCCTCGGACTGGCAGAGCCCGCCCGACAGCTTGTCGATGCGGCCGGTCCGGCCCAGCGTCACCATCAGGGCGCCGGTGACGAAGTGGTAGCCCCAGAAGATGTCCTCCTCCGAGGCGTCGGGCAGGGCCTTCTTGAGGATCTCGACCAGCCGCAGCACGACGGGGTCGAAGTGCTTGTCCATCAGCTCGGCGCCCTCGGTGGTGTTTGCCGCTTGCGCGCTCAGGGCGCCGTAGTTCTTCCAGCCCTCGCCGCCCTGGATGTAGAGGTCGAGGTCGGTGTCGAGGAAGGCGTGCAGCGCGCCCTCCACCGTGGGCTTGCCGCCGGCCGACGCTTCGTACTCGTCGAGCGCCTTCATGCGCAGTTCGCTGGTCACCGCCGCGCGCCTGGCGAACACCGCGTCGAACAGCTTCTTCTTGTCCTCGAAGTAGTAGTTCAGCAGCGTGTGGTGCACGCCCACCCGCTGGGCCACGTCCTTCAGGGTCACGCCATAGAGGCCGTGCCGGGCGAACAGGTGCTCGGCGGCGTCGAGGATCTGCTCCATCGACTCCGCGCGCTGCTCCGCCTTCTTCGACGCTCGGCGGGGTTTGGGGGTCTCGGGCACGTCCCGTTCTTTCGGGCGCGCCGCAGGAGGCGTCAAGTCGCGGCCCCCGCGCCGTATTCCGCCCGCAGCCTGAGCTTGTCGATCTTGCCCGTGGCCGCCAGCGGCATGCTCTCCAGGCGCACCACCGCGTCGGGAACCCACCAGCTGGCGACGCGGCCCTTCAGCGCCTCCAGCAATGCCTCGTCGCTCACATGCCCAGGCTCGCGCAGCTCGACCAGCAGGATCGGCCGCTCGCCCCATTTGGGATCCTGACGGCCGATCACCGCGGCCAGCGACACCTCGGGCAGCGCGCTCACCACCGCCTCGATCTCGGCCGGGTTGATCCATTCGCCGCCGGACTTGATCAGGTCCTTCGCCCGGCCGGTGATCGCGAGATTGCCCTCGTCGTCGATCTTCGCCAGGTCGCCCGTGGCGAACCAGCCGTCGGCGTCCACCGCGGGCGTGGTGTCTCCGAAATACCGCTCCACCACCGCCGCGCCGCGCACGTGCAGGTGGCCCTCGACGTTGCGTTGCTGCGGCAGCGGCCGCCCCTCCGCGTCGGCCACCATCAGGTCCACGCCCACCGCCGGGCGACCCGACTGGGCCGCAGAGCGCTCGGCGCCAGCCGGCGCCACCGTCCCGGTCGGCGACAGCTCGGTCATCCCCCAGCTGGTCTGGACGATCACCCCCAGCCGCGCCTCGAGCCGGTCCATCAGCGCCGGCGGCATGGGCGCGCCGCCGACGATGATCCGCTTCAGACTGGGGACCTCGCCGCCCGCTGCCTCCAGGTGCTCGAGCAGGCCCAGCCAGACGGTCGGCACGCCCACGGCGATCGTCACGCTCTCCGACCGGATCAGCCGCGCCAGGCTGGCCCCGTCGGCGTTGCGGCCCGGCAGCACCAGCTTGGCCCCAACGGCTGGACAGGCGAACGGCAGCCCCCAGGCGTTTGCGTGGAACATCGGCACCACCGCCAGGACCGCGTCCGCGCCGCCGATCGCCATGGTGTCCACCTGCAGCGCCCTAAGCGTATGCAGGAAGCTCGAGCGATGCGTGTAGGTCACGCCCTTGGGGGCGCCCGTCGTGCCGGAGGTAAAGCAGAGGCCGCACGGCGCCGTCTCGTCGAAACCGCCCCAGGCGAAGCCGCCCGGCGCCTCAGCGATCAGCGCCTCCAGCGCCTGGGCCTCGCCGTGCGCCGGTCCGTCGATTACCAGCAGCCGAAGCGCCTGCGGCACGCGTGCCGCCACCTGCCGCGCCAGGCCCAGCAGGTCGGCGCTCGCAATCACGATCTGCGCTTGCGACCGCGCCACCATGCCGGCCAGGTGCTCGGCCGTCAGCCTGGGGTTCAGGGTGTGGCACACCGCGCCCATGCCCATGATCGCGTACCAGGCCTCGACGTGCGCCTGGGTGTTCCAGGCCAGCGTCGCGACGCGGTCGCCAACGGCGACGCCCAGGCCCGCCAGCGCGGCCGACACCCGCTGGCTGCGGACCTTCAGATCGGCGTAGCCGATGCGGTCGATCCGGCCGTCGTCGCGCGCCGTCACCACCTGCGAGGTCGGCCGCCACTTCGCCGCATGCGCCAGGAACTTGTCGAGCGTCAGCGCGAAGGGCTGCATGGCGCCGTCGATCATCGGGACTCCGGAGACTTAGGCGCCAAGGTCGGCGCCGCCACGCCGACGTTCCAGTTCCAGGGGGTGTCGCCCTGGGCCCGCCGGCGGCTGACCACCGCCTCGTTCAGCTCGTACATGCCGGGCATCAGCCCACGCGCCGGCCGCGGCGCGTCCTCGAAGGCCATGTAGGCGCGGCCGTCGCCGTAAGGCGCCCAGCCGCCGCCCGGCGCGCCCGTCTTCACGAAGGCCGCCCACGCGCCCTGGATGGCGTCGGTCAGGCGCAGCTCCACGCTGGACTTGGGCGGCTTCGGCCAACCGGCCGGCGTCTGATCGTGCGTCCGGAAGACGTAGGGGATCTCGGCGGCGTGGAAGGCGTGCAGGTCCTGCGCCTGGGCGGCCGGATAGCCGTGGTCGAACAGGTAGAGGAAGGCCGGCTGTCCCGCCGCGGTCTGGTTGGCGGCCAGCCGTTCGGCCGTCCAGCCGTAGAGCGCGTCGCGCGTGGCGGCCAGCATGCTCTCCTCCAGGTCCTTGGCCGGATAGAGCCGCAGGAACTCGTCGGCCAGCTCGCCGTATCGTGCGCGGATCTCGCGCTCGTACGCCTCGGCGCTCGCGGGCTTCGGCGGCGCGAGCCGCCGCAGCGAACGGATCTCGCCTTGGTTGAACCCGGCGAGCAGCGGCACGGGCGCCTGCTCGCCCCGCTCGAACGTCTCGACCAGCTGGCGCGGCAGCACCTTGCCATCCACGGCCCCGAACGGCGCGAACCCCGCCTTCGGCGCACGGTCCACGAGCTCGGCGGCGTCCATCGTCCGCAGCGCCGCGATCCCGCTCGCCCCCAGCTGCTTCGCCAGCCGCACGCCGGCCGTTTCCGCCGGCTCGCGACCGAAGCGCCGTTCCTTCAGCTCGGGCGTCGAGATCATGTAGGCGCTCTGGGCGATGGCCTTGTCGAACAGCCCCCGCGCCTTGGGCGAGGCCATCAGATACATGACGCTCAGGGCGCCGGCCGACTCCCCGGCGATCGTCACCTTGGCCGGATCGCCGCCAAACGGGGCGATGTTGCGCTTCACCCACATAAGCGCCGCGATCTGGTCCAGCAGGCCGTAGTTGCCCGACACGCCCTCCGGGCTCTCGGCGCTGAGCTCGGGGTGGGCCAGCCAGCCCAGCACGCCCAGGCGGTAGTTGATCGAGACGACCACGATCCCGCGCCGCGCCAGCTCCGCCCCGTCGTACATGCTCTCGCGACTGGAGCCCGTCACCAGCGAGCCGCCATGGATCCACACCACCACCGGCGCGGCCTTGGCCCCCGCCGGAGCCCAGACGTTGAGCGTCAGGCAGTCCTCGCTCAGCTGCGGCAGCTCGCTGGCGTAGATGAACCCCGCCGGCATCCGCGGCTGCAGGCACGCGGGCCCGAAGGCCTTCGCCTGGCGCACGCCGGCCCAGGGCGCCAGCGGCGCCGGCGGCTTCCAGCGGCGTTCGCCCAGCGGCGGCGCGGCATAGGGGATGCCCCGGAAGACGTTCAGCCCGCGCAGCGCCTCGCCCTGCACCGCGCCCGCCGGCGCCTGCACCACCGGATCAGGCCGCGCCGCGGCGGACTCGGCGCCCAGCATCAGCGCCAGCAGGGCGCCCAACCAGGACCTCATCCCGCCGCCTCTTCCCGCTTCAGCACCCGCGCGAGCGCCAGGAAGAGGCCGACAGCCACGAGATAGATCGGCGCCAGCGCATAGAACGCCAGCTGCAGCGAATTGTCGCGATGCGTCGCCTTCAGCGCGTCGCTGACCATGCCCACGAACGTCGGCCCCACGCCCATTCCGACCAGGTTCATCACCAGCAGCAGGAGCGCGCCCGACAGCACGCGCTGGTGCGGCGCGACCTCCTCCTGCACGAGGGCCACGGCCGAGGAGAGGTAGAAGTAGTTCAGGAAGGTCGGGAACAGCAGGAAGACCAGGGCCAGCGGCCAGGACGGCGCCCAGACAAAGGCCAGGTACGGGACGATGGCCAGCGACAGCGACAGCGCCGGAACCAGCGCATAGGCCGCCTTGGTGCGGCGCGTGTAGCGGTCGATCACCCGGCCCGAGACGAAGATGCCGCCGCCCATGCCCACGGCCACCACCAGGGCGTACCAGAGCGACACGTCCTGAAGGGTCATGCCCTTCTCCCGCATCAGGAACAGCGTCGTGAAGTTGCCGGCGCCGTAGGTGATGATCTGGGTCGCCGCGCTCGCGGCCGCCGCCAGCGCGAGCGCCGGGGTCGAGAAGAACATGCGCACGGTCGGCCAGAAGCCGGGGGCCGCAACAGGCTTGGCCTTGACCGGTTCCGGATCCAGTCCGCCCCGCACCGGCTCGCGCACGCCGAACAGCACCACGAGCGCGGTGACGACGCCGACGGCACCGACGACCAGGAACGCGGTGCGCCAGCTGTAGGCGGCCGCCAGCGACGCGCCGAACGCTACGCCCATGGCCTGGCCGATCGGCGGTCCTAGGTTGAAGAGCCCCAGCGCGGTGCCCCGCTGGCCGGGCGGGAAGTAGTCGGTGATGATCGCGTAGGACGGCGGCACCCCGCCTGCCTCGCCGACGCCGACCGTCATCCGCGCGAGCACCAGCTGCGGATAGTTCGCCGAGAGCCCGCAAGCCATCGTGGCGGCGCTCCAAAGCCCGCAGGCGAAGGCCAGCACGCGCACGCGGTTGGTGCGGTCGGCCAGCCAGCCCACCGGGATCGCGATGGTGCAGTAGAACAGCGCGAAGTAGAGGCCGCTGATCAGGCCCAGCTGGCCATCGGTGACGCCCAGGTCGTCCTGGATCGGCTTGGCTAGGATCGACAGCAGCTGCCGGTCCAGGAAGTTCAGGACATAGACGAAGCAGAGGATCGCCAGGACGACCCAAGCCCCCTTCGCCGGTCGGGGGGAGCCGGCCGCGGCGGCGTGCGCCGCGGCCGGAGCGTGCGGGGGTTGAGCCATGACCTAGAAGTCGTAGCCCACCCGCACGCCGATGGTGCGCGGCCGTTGGACGGCGTACCGGCTGGCGAGGAACGCCTCGGGGTGCACGTAGGTGATCTTGCGCGTGTCGAAGAGGTTCTCGACGTAGGCGCCGATCGTCAGCTGGTCGAAGTTCACCGCGAACGTCACGTTCACGTTCGTATAGGCCTCGGTGTAGTCGTAGGTCGGCTGCAGCACGCCGGGCCGGCCCGGGATGTAGGGGAACAGGCCCGGGAACTTGCCCACCCGCTGGACCACGGCCGAGAGGTTGGCCCGCGCCTCCGGCGTCAGGTCGAAGCCGTAGTTGACGAAGGCTGCGCCCTGGAACCTGGGCGAAGCCAGCCGGACGCCCTCGCCGGCGCCCGAGATCGCCGCCTCGGTCGGCGTGAGCTTCGAAACCTCGGCCTCGTTGAACGCGCCGTTGACGCCCAGCGTCAGCCCGTCGGTCGGCAGCGCCGTGATCTCGAACTCCAGGCCGCGGCTGAAGGCGGCGCCGATGTTCGTGGCGAACTGCACCGAGTCGGAGACGCGGTTGGCCTGCACCTGGATGTTCTTCCAGTCGATCCAGTAGGCCGCCAGGTTGGCGGTCAGCCGGCCGTCCAGGAAGCGGCCCTTCAGGCCGATCTCGTAGTTGGTCAGGTCGTCCGAGTCGGCGCCCGCCGGGATGATGATGTCGCTCGGGTTCACCACGCTGGCCCGTCCGGCGAAGCCGTTCACCACCGGCGTGCGGAAACCCGTCGAGACCGTCGCATAGGTCGTCACGCTGGGGACTGGCCGGTACGAGACGCTGAGCTTGTAGGAGGGCCCCGTCTCCTTGGCCTTTACGCCGGTGACCGGGGCCACCTGGGTGACCGTCAGCGCGCGATTGTTGCCGGGCGTCAGCGCCTGGGCCAGGTAGTTGCTGGTGTAGCCGCCCTCGACGAACGACTGGGCCTCGAACCCGCCGTAGCGCAGCCCCGCGGTCACCCACAGGTCGTCGCTGAAGCGATAGGTCACCTCGCCGAAGCCCGCGAGCTCCTGCGAGTTCGTGTGGTTGTACTGGCGCTGGTAGTACTCGTCCGGCAGGCCGGTGAAGCCGCGGGCCGCCAAGTAGGCCGGACTGGATCGGTAGTTGTAGTCAACGTCGAGACGGCGATCGAGGTAGAACGCGCCGACCACCCAGTCCCACCGGCCGCCCGGGTCGGACGCCAGGCGCACCTCCTCCACAAAGGTGTCCATGTAGGCCGTCGCATCCAGGGCGAAGGCGATCGGTCCGGTAGGAGCGCCGGGCGGCGCGAAGGCGATGAACGTGCCCGCCAGGTCCACGAAGAACTTCTGGTCGAAGCCCGACAACGTCGAGGAGCTGGTCAGCCGGGCGCCGTCGAACTGGTACTCGACCGTGGCGTTGTAGGTCGCCAGCTGCCCCTGGAAGAGGTCCGGCCGGTCCGACACGCGGGTCAGGCGGCCCGGCAGGTTCGGGCTGACCAGGGACGAGTCCTTGGGCTCG
>NZ_JAPSKZ010000146.1 GCF_031181185.1 Phenylobacterium sp.
ACGAGCCAAGCCGGGGCGCCTCCAGGACCTCGCGCGGCAGGATCTGGCCGAAGGCCACCACCACGGCGGCGTCCAGTCCCAACGCCGCGAAGGCCTCCATTTCCTCGGGCGCACGCATCGAGGCCGGCGTCCGCACCGGAATGCCGCGGGCCTGGGCGAAGGCGTGGGTCGGCGAGGGCCTCAGCTCCTGCCCGCGCCCGCGCGGCGCGGGCGGCTGGGAATAGACGCAGGCCACCTCGTGGCCCGCCTCCACGATGGCGGCGAGAGCCGAGACGGCGAAATCGGGGGTGCCCAGGAAGGCCAGACGCATGGCCGGGGTTTAGCCGCCCCGCGGGCCTAAGGGAACTTACGGGCAAGCGGCGCCGTTGACGGCGCGATCAAGGAGGACGCCATGAACAAGCTGATCGCCGTCTCCGTCGCCGGCCTCGCTATCGCCCTCGCCGCCTGCACGGAGCGCGAGCGCGTCGACACCGGCAACGACGTCGAGGCCGCCGCCGGCAAGATCGCCAACGAGGCCCAGGACGCCGTCCAGAGCCCCGAGCTCAAGGAAGTCGGCTCCGAGATCAAGGAGGCCGCCGGCGACGCCGGCCAGGTGATCAAGGACGCCGCCAAGGGCGCCGCCGAGGGCGCCCGCGAAGGCGCCGCCAAGGTCGAGTCCGAGACGCGCGACGAGGCCGGCGACGCCAAAACGGCGGCCGAAGACGCCAAGCGCTAGGCCGCAACGGTCAAGCTTGAGGCGAAAATGCGGCGCGACCGACACACGCCAGCAAATCTCGCGGACTAGCTGTCCCCCCGACCGATCCTGGGGAGGACTGGAACGTTTGCAAGGCCGCTGGTCCGGCCTGGGAGTAGGATGTTGACCCGACGCCAAGGCGCCGCCCGTTGGGCGGCTTTGCTCGCGACCTCCGCCGTGTCGCTCGCGCTCGCCACGCCGGCCCTAGCCCAAGCTCCCGCCGCCGACCCGCTCGAAGAACCCGCCCTCGACGAGGAGGGCTACGAGGTCGACGAGCTGGTCGTCACCGCGGCCCGTCAGGTCGCCCCGCGCGGCTCGGTCGTCGGCGAGGCGGAGCCGGAGATCACCCTCGACCAGCGCGAGATCCGCGCCCTGGGCGTCAGCTCCGTGGCCGAGCTGCTGACGGCCCTCGAGCCCCAGCTCGCCAGCGGCCGGGGCCGGGGCGGCGGGCGGCCGATCATGCTGGTCAACGGCATGCGCATCTCCAGCTTCTCCGAGATCCGCGACCTGCCGCCCGAGACCATCGTCCGCACCGAGATCCTGCCTGAGGAGGTCGCGCTGCGGTACGGCTATCGGGCCGACCAGCGGGTGGTGAACTTCGTCCTGCGCCGGCGCTTCCGCGCGCTGACTTTGGAGGGCGGCGTCACCCTGCCGACCGAAGGCGGCCGCAGCACGGTCGACGCCAACGCCAACACCCTGCAGATCCAGGGCGACACCCGCACCCAGTTCGACGTGAAGGCCGGCCGCACCACCGCCCTCCTCGAGGACGAGCGCGACGTCGTCCGCACCGACGGTCAGGACGGCGCCCTGCGCACCCTGCTGCCCGCCAACCGCTCGCTGGCGCTGAACGGCGTGATCGCCCGGCCGCTGGGCGACGGCGTCGCCGCCAGCCTGAACGGCCGCGTCGAGTTCACCGAGTCCGACGCCCGCCTCGGCCCCTCGGGCGATCCCTTCCTGGCCAGCAGCGAGCTGGATGCGCTGCGCCGCCTCACCGACAACCGCGAGGCCCACGTCGGCGTCGCGGTGAACGGCGCCGTCTCCGGCTGGCGCTGGTCCTTCACCGGGAACGCCGACCGCACCAGCAGCCGCACCCTGACCGAAACGGCCTTCGACGAGGAGACGGGCGCCTTCAGGACGCCCAACATCGCCCGCTCCACAGTCACCTCGGCCGACGCCGAGGTGCTGGTGAACGGCACCCTCTTCGACCTGCCGGCCGGGCCGGTGAACGCCGCCTTCACGGTCGGCGCCGACACCCTGAACCTCGAGAGCGAGACGCGCCGCCAGGACCTGTTCCGCAGCGCCGACCTCGACCGTCAGTCCGGCCGCGCCCAGGTCAACTTCGACGCGCCGATCGCCAGCCGCCGACGCGGGCCGATCGGCAGCCTCGGCGACCTCTCGGTCAACTTCAACGCCGAGGTCCGCCACCTTTCGGACTTCGGGACGCTGACCACGATCGGCGGCGGGATCACCTGGTCGCCGATCGAGGCCGTGCGGATCATCGCCTCGATCACCGACGAGGACGGCGCGCCCACGATCCAGCAGCTCGGCAACCCCGAGATCGTCACCGAGAACGTCCGCGTCTTCGACTTCGTCACCGGTGAGACGGTGGAGGTCACCCGCCTCGAGGGCGGCAATCCGAACCTGCTCGCCGACAACCGCAGGGTCATCAAGCTGGGCCTGACGCTGCGGCCTTTCGAGGAGACCGATTTCGTCTTCCGCGCCGACTACACGCGCACCCGGATCGAGGA
The DNA here is from genome assembly GCF_031181185.1 of Phenylobacterium sp. Taxonomy (GTDB): domain Bacteria; phylum Pseudomonadota; class Alphaproteobacteria; order Caulobacterales; family Caulobacteraceae; genus Phenylobacterium. The sequence goes on from NZ_JAPSKZ010000146.1 coordinate 2,482, forward strand.
CGAGATCGCGTCCTTCCCGGCCATCACCCCCGAGATCGAGGCGGCCTTCGACGACCGGATCGACCGCGACGCCGAAGGGCGGCTGACCCGCGTCGACGTACGGCCGGTCAACTTCGATCGCCACGAGCGTGACGAGCTGCGCTGGGGCTTCAACTACAGCCGGCCGCTGCGCAACACGCGCCCGCCGCCGTTCGCGCCGCAACGCGCCGCGGCCCCAGGAGGCGCCCAGACCGGCGGCGCTCAGACGGGGGGCGCGGCGGCCGAGGGCCGGCCCGCCCCGGGCGAGGGACAGCGCGCGGGCGGTGGTGAACGGCAGGGCCGCGGCGCCGGCTTCGGTCCGGGCGGATTCGGCGGCCGGCGGGGCAATTTCGCCGGCGGCAACTTGCAGTTCGCAGCCTTCCACACCTGGCGGCTGAAGGACGAGATCCTGATCCGGCCCGGCGTTCCGGTGCTCGACCTGCTGGACGGATCGACCCTGGGCTCCGGCTCGGCCACGCCCAAGCACCAGCTCGACGTGCAGGCCGGCGTCTCGCGCAACGGCCTGGGCGCGCGCCTCAACGCCCGCTGGCAGCAGGGCGGCACGGTGCAGTCCGGCCTGGGCGGCAGCGGCCTCACCTTCTCGGACCTGACCACCTTCAACCTGCGCCTCTTCGCCGACCTCGGCCTGCAGCCGATGGCGCGCGAGCATACGTGGATGCGCGGGGCCCGCGTGAGCCTCAACGTCGACAACCTGTTGGACGAGCGGGTCAGCGTCCGCGACGCCGCGGGCGCCACGCCCATCAACTACCAGCCCGACCTCATCGACCCCTTGGGCCGAACGGTGCGCGTCAGCTTCCGCAAGATCTTCCTGCCGATACGCGCGGTTCCGCCGCCGGGCGAGCGCCGGCCGGCGACCTGAGCCTCACGCGGCCTTCGGAAAGAGCTTGCCTAGCCAGGCCTCCCAGACGGCGCCCTCCCGGGCGGCCACGGCCTCGCTGTCCGGACCGTAGAAGAACAGGCTGACGCCCAGGTGGGTCTGGCCGCCCCAGGACCACGCGCCGGGCAGGGCGACGCCGCCGGACGGCGCCTCCAGGCGGATCAGCAGCTCCTTCTGGTGCTCGGTCGATCCCAGGCGTTCGACCCGGCCGGCGAGCCGGGGCGCCCCGCCCGCGGTCTCGATGCGGTCGCCGGGGCTCGCGCCTTCGATCCCCAGTTCGGCGCAGAAGCGCCGCCAGGCCTCGTCCAACGAGCCCGCGTAGGTCGCCATCGGCCGCAGGGACGTCGCCGCCTCGCCTGCGAAGTCGCGCAGGTAGATCCGCATGACCTCGAAGAACGGCGCCCAGCCCGCCTCCATGCCGCCGATCTCGCCGTCCCAGCGATCGTCCTCGGTCTCGAGGCTCATCACGATCCGCACCCGGCACTGGCCGCCGGCGTCGCTCTCGACCACGAACTCGGTGGCCAGCGGCGGCGCCTCGGGGTTCCAGCCCGGCTCCTCGTAGGCGAAGCGGCGCGGAGGCTCGAAGGCCGTCACGTGGCCGGGCGAGACGTTGCCGCCGCCCAGGTCGAAGCTGACGGGGCCGCCGACCCGCTCCTCCACCGTGCTCGGCACGAACCAGGCGGTGATGCCCGGCCCGGTGGCGATCGCCTGCCAAACCTGCTCCGGCGTGCCGGGCATCTCGAAGACCAGCTCGGCGTAGCGACGGCCCTTGCCGTCCGACTTCATGGGCATGACGTCCTCCTTCAGCTCGGCTCGTCGGGTGTCGGATGCAGCGCCACGAACAGGCGGTGCGTGCGGCCGCCTTCGTCGGGTCCCGCGTGATACCTGGCCGCCAAGGCCGACACGGCCCGGGTCAGCTCCTCGGCGAAGGCCGCACGGTCGCTCGGCGACCGGAAGCGGATCTCGCTGTCGAGCGAAGCCGTCGCCAGCCGCTTGCCCGTCACGTCCGCCCGCTTCATCAGCCCGCCCACCTCGCGCACCACGCGTCCGGCCAGCGCCACCAGATAGGCCGCCGACATCCGATCGTGCGTACGCGCCGGGGTGGCGCCTGCGTCGCCCAGCGCCGCCGGCGAGACCAGGAAGCCATCGGCGCTCGCCGTCAGGACGCGCTCGGTCAGCCCGCCCCAGGCCCGCTCTTCGGCGACACGGACCAGCCCGTGCGCCTCCAGCGTCCGCAGGTGATAGTTCGCCTTCTGCCGCGGCAGCCCCAGGCGCCCGGCCACGGCGGCCGCCGAAGCCGGCGTGGAGAGTTCGGCCAGCAGGCGGCTTCGTACAGGGTCCAGCGCCGCTGCGGCGGCCTCGGGACGTTCGATGACTTCGATCGCGGACATGGCGCCATCCCGCCTTTGAAAAGAAAATTTGTCAAGGCGCCCGAGGCGAGCGTGCGGAGTCTCGGCGACGTGCAGGAGATGCGGCTTGAAAGCCGCTGCGGGAGCTACCTGGCCCGCAGCACGGCCATCGCCTGGCTCGCCACCTCGCGCCCGCCCGGGATGATCTCGGCGACGTCGAAATGCGCTGCGGCCATGGCGGCGAAGTGCTCGCGGGTGGTCCAGCTCGACATGTAGTTCGAGCCCTGCATGGCGTCGTTCAGCACGAACCAGCCCTCCGGCCGGCCGCGCGCCTTCACCTCGGCCGGTCCCCAGGCTTCGGCGTAATCCTCGTCGTGGAAGGTGAGCAGGGCCAGGCCGCCCGGCCGCAGCACGCGGGCGATCTCGGCCAGCCAGGCCATAGCCACCGGCTCTCGCAGGTGGGTCAGCACGGAATAGGCATAGACGAGGTTCAGCGAGGCTTCGGCCTCCGCCAGCGGCGGCTTCAGGCCGTTGACGCGGTACTCGCCCGGCAGGTTGGCCTGGCACCAGGCGACCAGCTTGGGATTGAGGTCGGAACCTACGAACCGGCCGCCGCCGTCGATCACCTCGGGCGCCAGCCAGCGGGCGACCCGGCCGCAGCCGCAGCCCAGGTCCAGCACTTCCAGCGGCCCGCCGGCGCCGTGCGCGCGCGCCAGCCGCAGCACCTCGGCGGTGTCGGCCTGGCCGCGCTCGGAGAACCATTTCTGTCCGGCGGTGCCGGCGACGGCCACGCGCAGGTCGGCCGGCGGCATCGGCCGGCCATCGTCGACGGCGGTCTCGGCCTGCGACACCAGGCGCCGTTCGGCGGCGCGGTAGATGGGAGCGATGAGGCCGGAGACCTCGAGCGCCCGCCGGGCCAGGCGGATCAGCGGCGGGCGGGTCACGTGGGCCTACGCGGCCTTCAGCTTCTTGACCTTCTTCACCGCCTGTTCGCGCTTCAGCCGGGACAGGTGGTCGATGAAGAGCACGCCTTCCAGGTGGTCCATCTCGTGCTGGATGCAGACCGCATAGAGGCCGTCCGCCTCCTCCTCAATCTGCTCGCCCTGGTAGTTCAGGTAGCGCAACTTAACCCGCGCCGGGCGCTCGACCTCGTCGTAGTATTCCGGGATCGAGAGGCAGCCTTCCTCGTAGGGCGCCGTCTCCTCGGACTTCCAGGTGATCTCGGGGTTCACGAAGTAGCGGGGCTGCTTCTCTTCGCCCTGGCCCGACAGGTCCATGACGATCACCCGCTTTGGCACGCCGATCTGGATCGCGGCCAGTCCGATGCCCGGCGCCGCGTACATCGTCTCCAGCATGTCGTCCATCAGGGCGCGCAGCTCGTCGTCGACAGCCGCGACGGGCTGGGACACCTGCTTCAGCACCGGGTGCGGGACGGTCAGGATCTCTCGGATGGCCATGGTCAGCGAGGTAGGTTCGGAATTCCCGAGCGTCAAGGTGGGTTAAGCGCCCAGACGCCCTATGACTTCGCCGCCAGTCGCACGGTCGGCTGTTCGTCCTCGCTGAGCTTCGACAGCGCGCGGACGCCCACCTCGATCGGCGGCAGCTCGGCGATCTCCTTGCCCTGGTGATCGACCTTCAGATCCTCGAACCGCTTGGCCTGGGTCAGCACCTGGGTCTCCAGCGAGCCCACGAACCGGTTGTAGCGCTCGACAGCCGCCGACAGCGCCTTGCCCACTGAGCCCGCATGCTCGCCCATCACGGCGATGCGCTTGTAGAGCTCCTTGCCCAGCTCGGCGATCTTCTGGGCGTTGGCGGCCTGCTCCTCCACCCGCCAACCGTAAGCCACCGCCTTGCACAGGGCGAAGAGCGTCGTGGGCGTCACGATCACCACCCGACGGTCCATGGCCTCGGTCATCAGGTCGGGGGCGCGGTCCAGCGCGGCGGCGAGCGCGGAGTCCAGCGGCACGAACATGGCCACGAAATCCGGCGAGGCGTCGAACTGGTCCCAGTAGGCCTTGGCCGAGAGACCCTGGATGTGGCTCTTCACCGAGGTGACATGGCGCAGACCCGCGGCATCGCGGGCGGCGTCGTCCAGCGCCTCCTGCAGCTCCAGGAAGGCGTTCAGCGAGCACTTCGCGTCGATCACGAACACGCCGCCGCCCGGCAGGCGCACCGTCACGTCGGGCCGCCGCCGACCCTCCTCGGTCTCGGTCGAGGTCTGTTCGTCGAAGTCGTAGCGCGCCGAGAGGCCCGCCGCCTCCAGCACGTTTCGCAGGGTTTGCTCGCCCCAGCGGCCCTGCACGCCCGCGCCGCGGCGCAGCGCCGCCGACAGCTTGCGCGCCTCCTCCTGCGTGGCCGTCGAGGCCTGCAGCAACTGCGCGATCTGGGCCTTCAGCCCGCCGGTCTCCTCGGCGCGGGTCTTCTCGACCTGGGCCACCTGCTCCTGGAACTTCTGCAGGGTCTCGGCGACGGGCTTCAGCTGGGCTTCGAGCCTGGCCTGCACCAGCTGCTCGCGGTTGCGGGCCTGCTCCTCGTTCTTGCGCAGGATCTCCTCGGCCACGCTGGTCGCCGACTGGGTCAGCTGGCTGCGCAAGAGCTCGCCCTGCTCCTCCAGCATCCGCGCCCGCAGCTCGGCGGCCGCCACCCGCATCTGCGCCCTCAGGGCCCAGACCACGGCGCCGCCGGCGACCAGGGCCAGCACGCCCACGAGGATCCACAGCATGTTCATGCTGCGTTCTTAGCACTTTCGGTGAGTCGCGGCGAGCGCGACAAATCAGGCGGGACGTCTGGCCCGCATGGCCTGGGCGATGGTGCCGTCGTCCAGCCAGTCCAGCTCGCCGCCCACCGGGACCCCGCGGGCCAACATGCTGACCGTCACCTCCGCGCCCGACAGGCGATCGGCCAGGTAGTGGGCCGTCGTCTGGCCGTCGACGGTCGCCGGCAAGGCCAGGATCACCTCCCGCACGCCCGGATCGCCCGCCCGGCCGACCAGAGGCCCGACCCGCAGCGCCTCCGGCCCCACGCCGTCCAGCGCCGACAACAGCCCGCCCAGCACGTGGTAGCGGCCGCGGAAGGCGCCGGCCCGCTCCATGGCCCACAGCGCCCCCACCTCCTCGACCACGCAAATCAGGCTGCCGTCCCGGGTCTGGTCCGAGCAGATCGCGCAGGGGTCCTGGGTGTCGAGGCTGCCGCAGACCTCGCAGGTCTTCACCCGCGCGGCGGCCTCCGCCAGCGCGTCCGACAGCGGCAGCAGCAGCTGTTCGCGCCGCTTCAGCAGCGCCAGGGCGGCGCGCCTCGCCGACCGCGGCCCCAGCCCCGGCAGCTTGGAGAGCAGCCCGATCAGCCGCTCGATCTCGGGTCCTGCGGAGGCGGCCATCAGTTCGCGCGCGTGGCCTGGCTGAACACCACCCGCCAGACTCCGTCCCGCTTGCGCCACACGTCGATGAAGCGCAGCCGCACGTCGAAGGCCTCTCCGCCCGCCGTCCCCTTGGCGCGCGCCACGCCGCCCAGGATCGCGGTGTCGCCCATCACCTTCTCGACGGGCTCCTCGACCTTAAAGGGCTCCAGCTTGTAGCCCGGCGCCACCTGGTCGGCGATGAAGCTCTTCTTGTCCTGAACCTTCCCCTGGCTGTTGTGCAGCAGGTAGTCGTCGGCGATCAGCCGCTCCAGCTCGGCCCGGTCACTGGTCACCTGGGCGCGGTCGTATTCGTGCGCGGCCTTCGCCAGGTCGGCGGGCAGGGTCACGGACGCTGCGGCCAGCAGGGCGGCGAGCAGCATCAGAACTTCGGCATGCCCGGCAGGCCCATGCCGGCCAGGGGGCCGGCGGCCTCGCGCATCAGCTCGGCCTGCTGGGCGTCCAGCTTGCGCTTGGCGTCGGCGTGGGCGGCGACGACCAGGTCGGCCACCACCTCGCCCTCGCCCGGCTGCATCAGGCTCTCGTCCAGGTCGACCTTGGCCAGTTCGCCGGTGCCCTTCAGCACCACCTTCACCATGCCGCCGCCCGAGGTGCCCTCGACCTCCAGCTCGGCCAACCTCGCCTGCGCGTCGGCCAGCTTCTGCTGCATGGCCTGCGCCTGCTTCATCAGGGAGTTCAGGTCTTTCATCTCAAACTACTCCTCGTCCCCATCCTCTTCCGGCGGTGGCGCCTCGGCCGACGGCTCCGGCTGCACGGCCTGGCGGATGCCGACGATCTCGGCGCCGGGGAAGGCCTGCATCACCGCCTGCACGAACGGGTCCTGCTCGATCCGCGCGCGGGCCTCGCGCTGCTCGCGCTTCTGCTTCTCCCACAGGCTCTCGGCCCCGCCGCCGCCCTGGGCCGAGATCAGCCAGCGCTCGCCGGTCCATTCGCGCAGGCGGCCTACCAGCCGCTGGG
>NZ_JAPSKZ010000147.1:0-7783 GCF_031181185.1 Phenylobacterium sp.
CAGCGCACCAACGCTCGCGTGCTCTACCACGGCGCGGACCTCAGCAAGGCCGGGGAGGTCCGTGATCTCATTGCCTTCGCGCACAAGGAGTTCGGCCGCCTGGACATCCTGGTGAACAACGCGGGCATTCAGCACGTCGCCCCCGTGGACGAGTTCCCGGACGAGAAGTGGGACGCCCTGATCTCGGTAATCCTGTCCTCGACCTTCCACGCGACCAAGGCGGCGGTGCCGATCATGAAGGGCCAAGGTCGCGGCCGCATCGTCAATATCGCCTCGGCGCACGGCCTCGTCGCCTCGGCGTTCAAGTCCGCCTACTGCGCGGCCAAGTTCGGGGTCGTGGGCTTCACCAAGTCCTGCGCCGTCGAACTCGCGCGGACCGGCATCACCGTCAACGCCATCTGCCCTGGCTACGTGAAGACGCCGCTGATCGAGTCGCAGATCGGGGACCAGGCCAAGGCCCGCGGCATCTCGCCCGAACGCGTGGTCGAGGACGTGATCCTGGCCGCCCAGCCGAACAAGACCTTCGTCGAGTACGAACACCTGGCCGGGCAGCTGCTTTACCTGGTTTCGGACCTCGGCGCGTCGGCCACCGGCGCGACGTTCTCGGTCGATGGCGGCTGGACGGCCACCTGATGCAGGCCCGAGGCGCGGCGGAAACCGCGCTCCACTCGGAAACGCCAGACGCGCTCGGCGCCGGGGAGGCTGCGGTCGTCCCACAGCACCTCGGCGCGGCCCTGCAGCTGGGTCAGCACGCCGGCTTCGAAGTCGACGAACAGCAGGGCGGCGCGCGGCTCCAGCAGCAGGTTGCCTAGGGTGTTGAAGTAACGGTTGCCGCGGTAGTCGGGGATGGTCAGCACATCCCCGTCCGCCTGTACGAATCCGGCCGGGCCGCCGCGATGCGAGACGTCCACGCCGCCGTTCTCGACGCCCGCGCCGCTCGTACTGGCGACGAAGAAGGTGTCGGCGCGACGAACGTGCGCCCGCGCGGCCGGATCGAGTCCTTCGAAGGTCTCGAAGTCGGCGGCTGCGTCCGGGTTCGGCTCCACCACCCGCGGGTGGATATACTGCGGGCAGTTGCCGAAGCTCTGCAGCACCTGGACGATCAGGCCCTCGTCGCCGGCGTACGCGATCCGGCCGTTCGCGCGGTTGCGGCGCCGGGTGTGCAGCTCGATGCCCAAGAGGCCTATGGGCGCGCCCCTTACCAGGCGCTGGCCGGCCGGGTCGCCGCAGGCGGCGGCGATGGCCAGGGTCCACGGATCGGGGCTCGCGACGAAGCCCTCGCCGCCGACCAGCAGGGTGGCGGTCGGCGCGCCATCCGCATCAAGGCTTGCGGCGACCATGAACGGCAGCTGGGCGAAGAACACCCGGTGCTGGTCCGGCATGAAGTCGCGGATGCCCGCGCCGCCGGGAAAGCGGTCGGCGCCGGACAGCGCCTGAGCCTGCCGCTCGCCCGCGTGCCAGGGTCCTTCGCCCATGGGTTTACGCCGCCACCGCTGCGCTGGGCATCGGCGTGACGCCCGGCTGGGCTTCGACGCGGCCGATCCAGGCCTGGACGGCGGGAAAGGTGCTGAGGTCCACCCCGCCTTCAGGGGCGCAGGCCAGGTACGGATAACAGGCGATGTCGGCCAGGGTGATGGTGTTGGCGGCGAGCCACGGCGAGCTCTGCAGACGCTGCTCCATTACCTCGAGCAGCCTGCGGGCGAGCGCCTGAGCGGCGTCGAGATCGCCCGGACGGCCCATCAGCTTGATGATGCGGGCGGTCGCGGGGCCGAATCGGATCTCGCCGGCCGAGATGGAGAGCCACCGCTGCACCTCTGCGGCGCGCGCCGGGTCGGCCGGCAGCCACGGGCCGTCGGGGTCGTAGCGCTTGGCCAAGTAGACCAGGATGGCGTTGGAATCGGCCAGCACCAGTCCGCCGTCCTCCAGCACGGGGATCTGCCGCAGCGGGTTCAGCTTGCCGAAGGCCTCGGTCGACCAGGTCTCCCGCGGCGCGTGCACATAGTCGAACTCTAGCCCCAGCAGGCGCAGGAACAGCTCGACCTTGTGGGTGTGGCCGGAGAGCGGGACGCCGTGCAGGCGGATCTTGGCGGTCATGTCGGTCCCTCGTTGAGCGAGACCTCTAAGCTAGGCGTTGCGGATCCTGTGCAGAATGGGCCTAGTTCTCAAATCAGAATTGCGAATACCGGAACAATGGACCGATTGGACGAACTGGCGGTGTTCCTCGCCGTGCTGGAGACCGGGAGCCTCGCGGGCGCAGCGCGGCGGCTGCGCCGCTCGCCCGCCGCCGTCACGCGGACGCTGGCGGCGCTCGAAGTCCGCGTCGGCGCGCGGCTGGTGGAGCGCACCACCCGCAGTCTTGCGGTCACCGACGTGGGCCGCCGCGTGGCCGAGGACGCCCGCCGCGCCCTGGCCGCCTATGACGCCGCGGTGCAGCGGGAGGAGACCGGCCTGCTTCGCGGGCACGTGCGCCTCAGCGCGCCGGTGGTGTTCGGACGCCGCCACATGGCGCCGGTCGTCAGCCGTTTCCTGAACGCCAATCCGGAGGTCACCGCCGAACTGGTGCTGAACGACCGCAACCTGGACCTGATCGACGAAGGTCTGGACCTGGCGCTGCGCATCGGTCGCCTCGCGGACTCCACGCTGGTCCTTCGCAAGGTGGGCGAGGTGCGCCGCGTGGTGATCGCCGCCCCGGAGTACCTGGCGAGCCGCGGCGTCCCGGCGAGCCCGGCCGACCTCGCCGGCCACGAGATCATCTATTCCAGCACCCAGTCAGGGCCGACCGAGTGGCGCTTCGAAGGCTCGCGCGGGCCGGTGTCGGTGCGACTTCGCCCGCGGCTGATGATCAATGCGGTGGAGCCGGTGGTCGGCGCGGTCGCCATGGGCAAAGGCATCGGCCGGGTGCTCTCCTACCAGGTCGCGGAGGAGCTGGCGGACGGCCGGCTCGTCCGCCTGCTCGAGGGGTTCGAGCCCGCGCCGCTGCCGGTCCAGCTCGTTACGCCCAGCGTGCGGCTGACACCGGCCCGCGTCCGCGCCTTCCTGGACTTCGCCGCCGCCGAGCTTTCGCGGCTGACGGTGATCCGGCCTGCATGACCCCGCGTCACGGTTTCCAACGATAACCTGGGGCGCCATCCTTCCCCGAAAGACTTCGGGAGGACCGGCCATGACCCTGCACACCAAGCTTTGCGACCTCCTCGGCGTGCGCCATCCGGTGATGCTGGCCGGCATGGGCGGCGTCTCTTACGCCGAGCTGGTGGCGGCGGTTTCCAATGCCGGCGGCTACGGGGTTTTGGGGATGGCAGGCCGGAGCCCGGACTTCATCCGTGATCAGATGCGCCGCGTGCGCGAGCTCACCGAGAAGCCGTTCGGCGTCGACCTGCTGGCCGCCAGTCCCGAGAGCCTCACCGCCTCGGTCGACGTGATCATCGAAGAGGGCGCCTCCAGCTTCGTCGCCGGACTGGGCGTGCCGATGCCCATCATGGAGAAGCTGCAGAAGGCCGGCCTGAAGGTGATGGTGGTCTGCGGGGCCGTGAAGCACGCCGTGAAGGCCGAGCAGGCGGGCTGCGACGCGGTGATCTGCCAGGGCGGCGAGGGCGGCGGCCACACCGGCCTCGTCGGCACCATGCCCCTGGTGGCGCAAGCAGTCGAGGCGGTGAAGATCCCCGTGGTGGCGGCGGGCGGCCTCTACGACGGACGGGGCCTGGCGGCCGCGCTCAGTCTGGGCGCGGTCGGGGTTTGGATGGGCACGCGCTTCATCGCCTCGAAGGAGGCGCATGCCGGCGAGATGTACCGCCAAACCATCGTCGAGGCCTCGGACGAGGACACCGTCCGCACCCGCTGCTACTCGGGCAAGCCGATGCGGGTGAAGAAAAACCCTTACGTCGAAGACTGGGAGAGCCGCCCGGCCGACATCCAGCCCTTCCCGCAACAGGCCATCCATTCGCACCAGGCCGGCGTCATGGGGGGCATCGGCGGCCAGATCGAGGGGCTCGACGCCGACCGCTCGTGCTTCGCCATGGGCCAATCGGCCGGCGGCGTCCGCGACGTGCGCCCAGCCGGCGAGATCGTCGAGGCCATCGTCGCCGAGGCCGAGGCGGCCATCGACCGGGTCGCGGGCCTCCGCAACCGCGCCATGGCTCCCGCCTGAGGCCTAGGGCGCCACCGCCAGGTAAGCGTTGGGGTCGCGTACGAAGGTGACCGCGTCCGCCAGGCACCCCTGCCAGGCGGCCAGGTGCGTGCGACCGCTGTCGCGGCTGTCCGACTTCAGCAGCAGCGCCGCATAGGTGACGTGCGGCTTGGCCTGCCGATCCTGGTACATGCGGCAGACGACCGAGCTCTGGTTGAAGCCGTTGATCTGGGTCAGGGTCGGCGTCCCGGTCGGCAGCAGGGCGTCGAACAGCACCGCCTGGCAGCCGCGGGCGTTGGCGTTGCAGCCGGCGAACTGCACCGAAAAATTGGCTGCGGCCGAGGTGATCGCGACAAACACCGAATCCTCCTCGCGCCGCGGCGGCGCGGCCTTGGCGCCGGCGGCGGTGAGCAGCTCGGTCAGGTTCTGCGGATTGGTCGCGTCGTACGGGCCGGCGGGCGCGGCGGCGCCTGGCCTTGCCGGCGCCGTCTTGGCCGCCGGCGCTTTTGGCGCAGGCGTCTTGGCTTGGGCGAACGTCTCGGCCGGGGCGGCGAGCAGGGCGGCGGCGAGGCAGATGGTGATCGGTCGCATCATGACGGAGGGCTAACAGACCCACGACTTGGGCGCGAGCGTGTCCGGTTTCCGTAGCGTGAGTAGAAGCTGGCCAGTAAGCTCGACCCCGAGAAGTCGAGAGGGCGGTGGATCATGGAACTCGCAGTCGCAGGCGTCTTTCTGTTCCTGGCGGTGGTGGTGGCCTTCGGCGCCATCAAGATCGTGCCGCAAGGGCGCGAATACACGGTGGAGCGGTTCGGCCGCTACACCCGGACCCTGAAGCCGGGGATCAGCTTCCTCACGCCCTTCGTGGAAGGCATCGGCCGGCGCGTGAACATGATGGAACAGGTCCTGGACGTGCCGCGCCAGGAGGTCATCACCAAGGACAACGCCGTGGTCCAGGTGGACGGCATCGTCTTCATCCAGGTGATGGACGCCGCCGCGGCGGCCTACCGGGTCGACAACCTGAACTACGCCATCCAGCAGCTGGCGATGACCAACCTGCGGACGGTGGTGGGCTCGATGGAACTGGACGAGGTGCTGTCCCAGCGCGACGCGATCAACACCCGCCTGCTGAACGTCATCGACGAGGCGACCGGGCCTTGGGGCGTGAAGGCCGCGCGAATCGAGATCAAGGATCTCCAGCCGCCGCCGGACATCACCGCGGCCATGGCCCGGCAGATGAAGGCCGAGCGCGAGCGGCGTGCGGTCATCACCGAGGCGGACGGCGAGAAGTCGGCCGCCATCGCCCGCGCCGAGGGCGCCAAGCAGGCGGCCATCCTGGAGGCCGAGGGCCGCCGCGAGGCGGCGTTCCGCGACGCCGAGGCCCGCGAGCGCGAAGCCGAGGCCGAGGCGAAGGCGACCGAAATGGTCTCGACCGCCATCGCCAAGGGCGACGTGAACGCGATCAACTACTTCGTGGCCCAGAAGTACGTGGAGGCCTTCGCCCAACTGGCCAACAGCCCGCAGCAGAAGACGGTGATCGTGCCGGCCGAGATGAGTGCGCTGGTGGGTACGGTTGGCGGCGTGGGCGAGCTGGTGAAGGCCATCGCCGCCGACGGACCGCCGCCGAAGTCGCCACCGCGCGGCCGCAGCGCCGTGCCGACCACGGGAGCCTGACGGATGGACGCGCTCGCCGACCTCTACGCCGCCCAGCCGTTCTGGATTTGGGTGGCGCTGGCCGCCGCCCTTCTGGCGGTCGAAATCATGACGGGCTCGGGCTGGCTGCTGTGGGCCGCGGCCTCGGCCGCGGCGGTGGCCATCGCCACCGGCATCGGGGACCTGACGTTCGCCATGGCGCTGCTGGTGTTCGCCGCCCTGACGATCGTGTCGACCCTGCTGGCCCGCCGCTACCTGCCGCGGGCGGTCACGGCGCAGGGCGGGGACATCAACGACAACGTCGACCGGCTGGTGGGCCGCTCGGCGGCGGCGGTCCAGCCGTTCGAAGGCCGCTCGGGCCGGGTCCTCATCGACGGCAAGGAGTGGCCGGCGGAGCTCGAAGGCGAGGGTCGTCTCGACGCCGGCGAGAAGGTCGAGGTGGTTGGCGTATCGGGCGTGCGTCTCACCGTCCGCCGTGCATAACGAGGGTCGCCCGCAAGGCCCTGGATTCGCCGGAGTTCGGCCATTCGCCGGCTCCGGGACGGCCACACTTGCGCCCGCCTCAGTCGGCAACTTGACCCAGAGGGGCCTGCGGCGCTTATGTGCGCGCCAAACACAAGACCACCCAAGGTTACCCAGGAGAAGCAAAGGTGAAGACGCCCAAGGCTATCGGGCTCGCGGCGGCGCTGGCGGCGCTTGTATTCGTGCCCGCCGCGGCCGTGTCGCAAGGCAAGAAGGCCGCCGAGATTCCGGCCGCCGCCCGCAAGAGCGGCATGGCCGAGGCCCCCGCCGTCGTCCAGGCGGCCGGCCTGGCGTGCCAGGTGTCCGACGCCCGCAAGATCGGCGAGGACAAGAAGACCAAGACGGCCTACTACGAAGTCGCCTGCGGCGCGGGGAACATGGGCTATGTGCTGCAGGCCCCGGCCGGCGGCGCCCCCACCGTCTTTACCTGCGTGGAAGCGAACACCCCGCCGGCCCCGGGCCAGGCGCCGTCCGCGCCCTGCATGCTCGCCGACAACAGCGACCCCAAGGCGGTCCTGACGCCCATCCTGCAGAAGGCCGGCGTCCAGTGCCTGCCCGAACAGGCCCGCGGCATCGGCCAGACCAAGGCCAACACCTACCTCGAAGTCGCCTGCCAGGGCGGCGGCGGCTACATCGTGATGGCCAGCGCGCCGTTCGACGCGTCCAAGCCGGCGCAGGCCCAGAACTGCCTGCTGTACGACGACGCCGAGACCAACATTAAGTGCACCCTGTCGGACAAGGCCGCGCGCCTGGCGGTCGTCGACCGCTACGCCGCCGAAGCCAAGAACGGCTGCGTTGTGAAGGACCGCCGCTTCGTGGGCGCCGCCAAGGACAACTCGCAGTTCTTCGAAGCCTCGTGCCAGGACGGCAAGGGCTACATCTTCAAGACCAGCGCCGCGGGCCAGCTGTCCGAGACTTATGACTGCGCGAAGGCCACCCACCTGCTGGGCGGCTGCACCCTGACGGACGCCCGCCAGGCTCAGACCGAGCAGGCGGCGCTCTACACCAGGCTCGCCAAGGGCGCCGGCTCGAACTGCGAGGTCGAACGCTACGCCCTCTTCCCGCCCCGTCCGGGCGAGGAGATCGTCGAGATGGTCTGCAAGGACGGCAAGGGCGCGATCGGCCTCTTCAAGGCGGCCGGCGGCAGCCAGGTCCTGGACTGCGGCCGCGCCCCGGTGGCCGGCTACAAGTGCAGCCTGAGCAAGGATCCCGGCTACGGCAACCTCACGGCCGACCTGAAGAAGTTCAACTTCAACTCGTGCGAGGTCTCGGAATCCCGCGTGGTCGGCAAGACCGAGAAGGGCACCACCTTCGTGGAAGTCGCCTGCGCCGACGGCCTCAAGGGCTACGTGATCGAGTACCAGTCGGCTCCGAAGGTCCAGGCCGTGAACGCCATCGGTTGCGCGTTCGCCGGCAACTGCAAGCTGAAGGGCAACACCTAAGCTTCCAGCAAGGCTGAAACAGAGAAGGCCCGCGGAGCGATCCGCG
>NZ_JAPSKZ010000147.1:7793-9093 GCF_031181185.1 Phenylobacterium sp.
GCTTTTTTCTTGGCGGCTAGATCGCCGCCTCGATGAACGTCGGGCCCTTGTTCGCCATGGCCGCGGCGAAGGCGCGGTCGAAGTCCTCGGCGGTCTCGCAACGCACGGCCGCAAGCCCCAGGCCCTTGGCCACGGAGACCCAGTCGATCCGCGGATCGCCCAGGTCGAGCAGGCGGGCGGCTTGCGGGCCCGCCTGGCCCGCGCCGGTCCGGGTCATCTCGACGTTGAGGATCCGGTAGGTGTGGTTGGCGAAGACCACCACCGTCACGTCCAGCTTCTCGCGCGCCATCGTCCAGAGCGCCTGGACCGTGTACATGGCCGCCCCGTCTCCGTTCAGCGAGACCACCTTGCGGTCGGGCGCGGCGACGGCGGCGCCGATGGCGATGGGCAGGCCGATGCCGATGGCCCCGCCGGTCAGGGCCAGCACGTCGTGCGGCCGCGCGGCCGCCGTGCCGACCGCCACGCCCATGCCCGACGTCACCGCGTCGTCGCAGAGGATGGCGTCCTCGGGCATGTGCCGGGCGATCGACGCGCCGGCGGTGTAGGCGTTGAGCCCGCCCGAAGGCGCAGTCTCGGGGATGGCCAGCGGCTGGGCCGGTCCGGCGGCCGGCGCTCCGAGCGCCTCAGCAAGGGCCGCGAGGCCCGCGACCGAGTCCTCGGCCCGCGCCGCCAGCGTGAGGGTCTCACAGCCCTCCGGCAGAAGCACGCTGGGCCGGTCGGGATAGGCGAAGAAGGCGACCGGCGTCGTCGTGCCGACGAACACCATGAGGTCCACGCCCTCGAGCTCTGAGAGCGCCATTTCGCCGAAGTAGGGCATCTTCTTCGGCAGGAAGACGCCCGCGCCGCGCCGCTGGCGGGGCACGAAAGTATCGGAATAGACGGTCACGCCCGCCGCCTCGAGTCGCGCGGCCTCCTTGAGCGCCTCTTCGCGGCAGGCTTGGCCGCCAAGCAGGACGACCGGCTTCTTCGCCGCCTTGATGGCCTTGGCTGCCGCGTCCACCGCCGCGCCGGAGGGCGCCGGCCGCACCGGCTTCTGCGCGATGACCGGCTCCCCCTGCGCCGGCAGCCAAGCGGAGTCGGCCGGCAGGATCAGGCTGACGGGGCCGCCTGGCGGGCCGTAGCTGGCGGCCACGGCTTCGGCCGTCGTCGCGGCCACCTCGGCGGCGCTGTCGGCCGACTTCACCCAGATCGAGTTCGGCGCGACCAGCGTCGCGATGTCCGAGTTCAGAGGGGCGTCGTACTGCCGGTGGTAGGTGGCGTGATCGCCCACCACGTTGACGATGGGCGTGAAGGCGCGCCG
>NZ_JAPSKZ010000148.1 GCF_031181185.1 Phenylobacterium sp.
AGCTACATGCGCCGCAACCATAACCTGTTGATCGGCGAGACCACGGCCGAGCGCATCAAGAAGGAGATCGGCACGGCCCGCGCGCCGGCCGACGGCGAAGGCCTCTCGATCGAGGTGAAAGGCCGCGACCTGATGCAGGGCGTGCCGCGCGAAGTCCGCATCTCGGAGAAGCAGGCCTCGGACGCCCTGTCCGAGCCGGTGGGCCAGATCGTCGACGCGGTGAAGATGGCGCTGGAAGCCACGCCGCCGGAGCTCGCCTCGGACATCGCCGACAAGGGCATCATGCTGACGGGCGGCGGCGCGCTGCTGCGTGGCCTGGACGCCGAGATCCGCGACCACACCGGCCTGCCGGTGACCGTGGCCGACGACCCGCTGTCGTGCGTGGCCCTGGGCTGCGGCAAAGTGCTCGAGCATCCCAAGTGGATGAAGGGCGTGCTGGAGTCGACCCTGGCGTAAGATACCGCGGTTGCGGGCGGCGGGGCCGCTTCTTGGGGGCGTGAAGGCCGATGTCCTTGCGGGACAATCCGCTCGGTGAACTGAAGGTCCCCCTGACCTGGACGGCGGGGATCGTCTTCCTCGTCGTGCTGATCGCGTCGGTGGCGATCCTCCTGTCGGACCGGCGGGAGGCCTTCGAGACCGACGCCTACGGCCGCACGCGGACTATGAGCGACAAGGCGCTGGAGCCTGTCGGGAACGCCCTGTCGGCGCCGGGCCGCTGGACCGGCGCGGGCTTCGACGCCATCCGCGGCTACTTCTTCGCCGTCTCCGAAAACCGCCGGCTGAAGGCCGAGCTCAAGGAGATGCGGCAATGGCGCGACGTGGCGATCGCGCTGAAAGACAACAATGAACGCTACCGGGTCCTGCTGGGGCTGAAGACGGATCCGCCGATCCCGATGGTGGCGGCGCGCATCGTCACCGACAGCCGCGGTCCCTTCGCCAATTCGCGCCTGGCCAACGCCGGCCGCGAGGCGGGCGTGAAGATCGGCAATCCGGTGATGAGCGAGAACGGCCTGGTCGGGCGCGTGATCGGCGTCACCGATGGCGTCAGCCGGGTGCTGCTGCTGACCGACGTGGCCTCGCGCACCCCCGTGATGATCGACCGCACCAACGCCCGCGCCATCCTGACCGGCGACGGCGGGCCCAACCCGCGGCTCGAGTACCTGCGAGGCCAGGAGCCGGTGCGCAACGGCGACCGGGTGCTGACGTCGGGCGACGGCGGCGTCTTCCCGCGCGGCCTGCCGGTGGGCCGGGCCGTGAAGGGTCTCGACGGCCGCTGGCGCGTGGTGCTGGCCTCGGACCGGGCGGCGGTCGATTACGTCCGCATCCTCTTGTTCGAAGACTTCACCCAGCTGGCTAACCGCGCCGAACTGGACCGCACCAGCGTGCCGCCCCCGACGCCTGGCGCGCCGACGCTGCCGCCCCCCGAGGTCCAGGCGCCGGCCGCGGCCGCCCCCGCGACCCCCGCGCCGAAGACCGCGACGCCCGCGGCGTCTGCGCCCGCGGCCGCCACGCCGGCCCCGAAGACCGTCGCGCCCGCGCCGAAGGCCACCGCCCCGCCGGCGAAGGCCTCGCCGCCGGCCGCAGCGCCCGCGCCCAAAACGCCCGCGCCCAAGGCTCCGGCTGCGGCGTCGACCCCCGGAGCCGGACGATGAGCGGCGGCGCCCGGTCTCTCGAGCCGTGGCGCTGGCTGGGCATTCCGATGCTGCAGGTCATCGTCGCGACCCAACTGTTCGCGCTGCCGATGAGGCTGTGGGGCCTGTCTCTGCCGGAGCCGGTGTTCGCCATGCCGGTGGCTTTCGCCTGGGCGGTGATCCGGCCCTCGATGCTGGCGCCGTTCGGCGTCGCCCTGATGGGCTTCTTCATGGACCTCCTCTGGGGCGGGCCGCTGGGCCTGTGGGCCGTCTGCCTGCTGATCGCCTATGGCGTGGCGCTCGGCGGCCGGGCCATGCTGGCCGGGCAGAGCCGCGGCATGATGTGGGCCTGGTACGGCGTGCTGACGGCGTTGGCGCTCAGCGCCGGCTATCTGTTCACCATGCTGGACGTGAAGGGGATGCCGAGCCCGCTGTCGGTGTTCTGGCAATTCCTCGCCACAGTCATCCTGTATCCGTTCGCGGACCGCCTGATCGAGCGGTTCGAGGACGCCGACGTAAGGTTCCGCTAGCGCCATGGCCGAACCCGCAATCTTCTTCGAAGAGGTCAACGAGCGGCAGGGCGTGTTCCACCGCCGGGCCATCCTCATGGGCGGCTTCGCAGGCCTGGGCATCGCCGCCCTGACCGGGCGCCTGGCCTATCTCCAACTCCTGGAGACCCAGCGCTACGAGAAGCTGGCGACGTCCAACCAGTTCAACTTCAAGCTGGTGCCGGCCCCCCGCGGGCTGATCGTGGACCGCAACGGCGCAATTCTGGCCGCCAACCGGCCGAACTTCCGGCTGTTGGTGGCCCGCGACAAGGACATGGACACCGAGGCGACGCTGCAGACGCTGTCGCACTTCGTGCCGATGGACGAGACCCGCAAGCGCCGCCTGCTGCGCGAGATCAACAACGCCCCGAAGCGCGCGCCGGTCTCGGTGATGGAGGACATGAGCTGGGAGCAGTTCTCGGCCATTAACGTCCGCGCGCCCGAGCTGCCGAACGTCACCGCCGACATGGGCGAGGTGCGGGTCTATCCGCACGGCGGCGCCTTCGCCCACGTGATCGGTTACGTGGCCAAGGTGAACAAGGAAGACGTCGAGGACACCGGTCCGAACGCCGACCCGATCATGCTCCACCCCGGCTTCCGGATCGGCAAACAGGGGATCGAGAAGTCCCTCGATCTCGAGCTGCGCGGCCGCGCCGGCGCGAAGAAGGTCGAGGTGGACGCCAACGGCCGCGAGGTGCGCCACGACGAGGCCGGCGACATCCCCGCCGTGCCCGGCAAGGAGGTCCAGCTCACCCTGGATGTCGACATCCAGAACCGGGCGCTGGAGGTGTTCGGCGGCGAGAGCGGCGGGGCGGTCATGATGGACTGCCGCACCGGCGACATCCTCTGCATGATGTCGGCCCCCAGCTTCGACGCGAACCGCTTCGTGCGCGGCCTTACGGGCGCGGAGTACCGGGCGCTGGCCAACTACGAGCGCAAGCCGCTCCTGGACAAGTGCCTGTCCGGCACCTACCCGCCGGGCTCCACCTTCAAGACCATCACGGCCCTGGCGGCCTTGCAGGCGGGCATCGATCCGGACCTCACGGTGAGCTGCGGCGGGGGCATGTTCTTCGGCGGCCGCTATTTCCGCTGCCACAAGAAGGGCGGCCACGGTCCCCAGAACATGCGGGACGCGATTAAGAACTCCTGTGACGTCTATTTCTACTCGGTGGCCCACCGGATCGGCCCCGACCGCATCGCCGCCGTCGCCCGCGAGTTCGGCTTCGGCCAGACCTTCGACATCGGCATCCCGGGCCAGAAGAAGGGCATCGTCCCCTCGACCGAATGGGTGCGGAAAAACCGTCCGCGCGACCCGAAATGGCACCCCGGCGAGTCGCTCAGCTACGGCATCGGCCAGGGCATGCTGACGGCCAACTGCCTGCAGTTGGCGGTGATGACCGCCAGGCTCGCCAACGGCCGCAAGGCGCTCAATCCGCGGCTGATCAAGTCGATCGGCGGCAAGGAATTGCCCAGCGGCGCGGCGGTGCCCGACCTGCCGTTCAGCCAGGAGCACCTGAACTACGTGCGCGCGGGCATGGCCGCGGTGACGGAAGCCGGCGGCACGGCCTATGTCGCCAGCCAGCTGGGCCTCGGCGACATCCTGATGGCCGGCAAGACCGGCACCGCCCAGGTCTACAGCTACAAGGCCGGCGGCACGCGCGGGAAGGGCGGTCCGTGGCGCCTGCGCGACCACGGCCTCTTCGTGGCGTTCGCGCCCCTGGACGAACCCCGCTACGCGCTGGCCGTCATCGTCCAGCACGGGATGGGCGGCTCCAGCGCCGCCGCGCCGCGGGCGCGCGAGATCATGCGCGTCGCCCTCCTGAAGGACCCCGAGCTGCGCGCACGCATCGAGAAGCCGGTGCCCATGCCCGAGATCCAGCCCGATCCCGAGCTCGACAGCGTGCCCGACGAGCCGATCTTCGCCGAGCCGCCCAACACCCCGACGCCGGCCGTCGGCCAGCCGCTCACGCCGCCTGCGCGAGGACCCGCATGACCGTCTCGGCGCTCACCCGTCCCGGCGAACGCGACCGGCTGATCGTTAAGCTGTCCGAGGTCGACTGGCTGTTCGTCCTGGTGCTCAGCCTGATCGCCGGCGCCGGCGCCCTGATGCTGTTCTCCATCGCCGGCTCGTCCTGGGACCCGTGGGCGGCCAAGCACGTGACGCGCTTCACGCTCTGCGTGGTCATGATGATCGGCCTGGCGATGATCGACATCCGGGTGTGGTTCGCCATCGCCTATCCCGTCTACATCGTGGGCCTGCTGCTGCTCGTCGCGGTGGAGCTCGTCGGCGATACGCGGCTTGGCGCCCAGCGCTGGCTGTCCATCGGCAGTTTCAGCTTCCAGCCGTCCGAGATCATGAAGCTGGGGATCGTGTTGGCGTTGGCGCGCTACTATCATGGGACCTCGGCCCAGCGGGCCCGGCTCTCCTGGTGGCTGCTCGTGCCCGCCGGGATGATCGCACTGCCGGTGCTGCTGGTGGCGCACCAGCCCGACCTCGGCACGGCCATGCTGATCCTGATGACCGGCGCGGCCATCGTCGTGCTCGCGGGCCTCTCCTGGAAGATTATCGCGGCGGGCATCGCCACCTTCCTCGCCGTAGTGCCGCCCTTCGTGATGTTCGTGATGCACGACTACCAGCGGCAGCGCGTGCTGACTTTCCTGGATCCCGAGAGCGACCCTTCCGGCTCGGGCTACCACATCCTGCAGTCGATGATCGCCCTGGGCTCTGGCGGACCTCTGGGCAAGGGCTACGGCCTGGGTTCGCAGAGCCAGCTGAACTTCCTGCCCGAGAAGCAGACCGACTTCATCTTCGCGACGCTGGCCGAGGAGTTCGGCTTCGTGGGCTGCGTCTCGGTGCTGATCCTCTATGCGGCGGCGATCTTCATGGCGCTGCGCACGGCCTACGTCAGCCATTCGCACTTCGCCCGCCTCGCCGCCGCGGGCACGACGGCGACGTTCACGCTCTACATCCTGATCAACGGCGCCATGGTGATGGGCCTGGCGCCGGTCGTGGGCGTGCCGATGCCGATGCTCTCCTACGGCGGCACCGTGATGCTCACCGTGATGATCGGCTTCGGCCTCGTGCAGTCGGCGCGCGTGCACCGCTACGCCGAAGTGACCAAGGGCAGCGGGATCCTCTAGGGAACCCGCCGTCCCGGGCGACCTACTTGGCCACCATGTCCCGCTTCAGCCAGCGGCAGGTGATGAAGAAGAACAGGCCGCCCACGCCGTAGAGCGCCGAGGTGATGAGCATCGACCGTTGCAGGCTCTGCGGGTGGGCGATCGCGCAGACCTCCTGCTGGGCGGCAGCCAGCGCGGCGCGGGCGGCGCCCTCGCAGGCTTTGCGTGTGAGGTCCGGCGCGCCCAGACCCGCCACCTGCATGTTGAAGATGAAATCGCTAAGGGCGCCGATGAACAGCGGCCCCAGGCCATAGCCCAGCAGGTTGACCACGAAGAGCAGGATCGCGGTCGAGACGGCTCGGACCTGGGCGGAGACCACGCCCTGGCCGATGGTGTATTGGGCGGCCAGGTAGCCGTACTTGATCGCGCCGCCGATGATCAGCCCGATAAGCGCCAGCGACAGGTTCTTGGTGGTGAACGCCAGGAAGTAGAACGGCACGCTGGCCGTGAGGCCGATGCCGGCCAGCCAGGCGATGGCGTTCGGATGGCGTTTGGAGAGTTTTTCGGCGAGCCAGCCGGTGGCGAAGGTGCCGACGGCCGAGGCCGCAGCGACGGGCGCGTTGATCATCACGGCGGCCTCGCCGGCCGACAGGCCGAAGCTGCGGTTCATGAACAGCGACTGGAACGAGGCGATGCCATAGCCGCAGAAGGCGGCGATGGTGGCGGCCACCGTCATGGTCCAGAACGACGGCTTGGAGGCTAGCTCCTTCAGGCCCTCCGAAAACTTGGGCCGGGCTCGGCGCAACGTGCCCGGCGGGTCGGTGTAGCCGCGCGGCGGCTCCTTGACCGTCAGCTTGAAGATCGCCGCCACCAGGATGCCGGGAAGGCCGACGACGAAGAAGGCCGTGCGCCAGCCGTAGGCGTCGGTAATCGGTCCGCCGATCAGGTTGGCGAGCAGGCCGCCCAGGGTCACGCCCATGGCGTAGTAGCCCAGCGCCGTGGAACGGCGGCTGGGCGGATAGTAGTCTGCGATCAGCGAGTTGGCCGGGGGCGTGCACCCGGCCTCGCCGATGCCTACGCCGACGCGGCAGGCCAGCAGGATCCAGAACGCCCCGATCGTGATCGAGCCGATGGTCACCGGGGCGGCCAGGCCGCACAGCGCCGTCATCAGCGACCACAGCGCCACGCAGACGGTCATGATCCAGACCCGGTGCCGCGTCTCGGCGAACTGGGCCAGCGGGATGCCGACGAACGTGTAGAGCAACGCGAAGCCGAAGCCGGTCAGCAGGCCAAAGGCGGTGTCCGAGATGCCGAGCTCGGGCTTCATCTGCGGGGCGACGACGGAGAGCAGGCCCCGATCGACGAAGTTGAGGATGTAGATGATCAGCAGCGCGTTGAGCACATAGCTCCGGTAGGGCTTGGTGCCGAAACCGTTGATGTGCCCGTCGCCCGTCGCGGCGGTGCTGGTCGCGCTCATGCTGTGTCGTTTCCCCTGCTTCTTGGCGTGTTGGCGCGACCCTAACGAGCGTTTGAACGAGGGGAAAGAGCCGAATTTCCGGTATGATGTTCGGTGACGCGGGCGTCAGAAAGGCTCGAAGCAGTCGTAGTTCCGCTGCCGCCGGATCTTGTCGCCCTGAAACTCGAAGAAGACGGCGAAGCGGGCCTTCATGGCGTCGCCTGGCTTCAGAGACCGCAGCGGCACCGCCAGGATCCCGCGCCATAGGACTTCGGCCGCCACAAGGTCGCCGCTCTCCAGCAGGTTGACGATCTCGTAGGTCTCGGAGCTCAGCACGTTCTGCCCGCGGGCGGCGGCGGCCTTCAGGTCGTCGAGGGTGCGTCGGGCGCCAGCGGGCACAAGGGCGTTCGGGAACTCCTCCTGCACCGCGTCCTTGGCGAAGAACGACAGGGAGTCGCCCCGTTGTTCGATGGCGCGGAGATAGGCGCGGACGATCTCGGCCCGGCTCATGGCGTCCCTAGAGCTTCAGCGCCTGGTCGGTTGCCCGCACCAGGGCATCGACGATGCCGGGCTCGGTCGAGGCGTGGCCGGCGTCCCAGACCACCTCGAACCGAGCGTCGGACCAGCCCGATTTAAGCTTCCAGGCGCTCTCCATTGGCGTGACCACGTCGAAGCGGCCCTGGACGATCCAGCCTGGGATGCCGCGCAGCTTGTCGAGGTTCTCGAGGATCCAGTTCTTCGACGGGAAGAAGCCGCCGTTGATGAAGAAGTGGCACTCGATGCGTGCGAAGGCGATGGCGAAGTCGATCTCGTTGAACTTCGACGGACGCGCCTCGGGGCCGCGGATCGAGATGGTGTCGCCTTCCCACTGGCTCCATGCCGCCGCCGCTTCCGCCTGAACGCGGCGGTCGGGGCTGGTCAGGCGCTTGTGGTAGGCGGCGATCATGTCACTCCGCTCCTCAGGCGGGATCGGCGCGCAGAACCGGGCCCAGGCATCCGGGAACAGCATCGAGGCGCCGTCCTGGTAAAACCAGGAGAGCTCGCGCTCGGTGAGCAGGAAGATGCCGCGCAGCACCAGGCTCTCCACCCGCTCGGGATGGGTGATGGCGTAGGCGAGCGCGAGGGTGGAGCCCCAGGAGCCGCCGAAGACGCACCACTTCTCGACGCCCAGGTGCTCGCGCAGTCGCTCGATGTCCTCGATCAGCGCCCAGGTGGTGTTGTCGTCCAGGCTGGCGTTCGGCCGGCTGCGCCCGCAGCCGCGCTGGTCGAACAGGGCCATGCGCCACTTCGCCGGATCGAAGAACCGCCGCATGGTCGGGTTGATCGCCCCGCCCGGGCCGCCGTGCAGGATCACGCAAGGCTTGCCGTTCGGGTTGCCGCACTCCTCGTAGAAGACCTCGTGCGGCCCGCCGGTTGAGAGCCAGCCGGTGGCGTAGGGGTCGTTGTCAGGAAACAGGCCGCGCCGGTTCTGGGCGGAGGAGACGGCGGGGGGCGGCGTGTTGCGTTCCATGCGGCTCAATCTACTTCGGGAAGCGCCGATCCAACCAGTCGAGGATCAGGCGGTTCACCTCGCCCGGCTTCTCTTGCTGTGTCCAGTGGCCGGAGCCCTGGACCATGTGCATTTCCAGGTCGCCGACCAGCTCCTTCATCGGCTCGGCCATGGCGGGCGTCAGCACGGCGTCCAGCTCGGCGGTGATCATCAGGCAGGGCAGGTTGTCGATCCGCTGAGGCAACCCCTCGGCGCGCTCCCAGTTGCGCGTGAAGTTGCGGTACCAACTGACCGGGCCGAAGAAGCCGCCCTGTTCGAACGCCTCGACGAAGACGGCCAGTTCGCCGGGGCTCAGCAGCTGCTCGCCGCCGTCTTGGCCGTCCCAGGCGCGCAGCAGGTCGCGAAAGGCGAAAGTCGACCCGCCCTCGGCGGGCTGGGCCGCCGCGCGCAGGGCGGACGGCTTGCGCATGAAGAAGCGCATCGTCTTCGAGACGTCCTCACCCAGCACCGCCTCGGGCTCCTCCGGGGTCTGGAACCAGACGATGTACATGTCCGGCCCGAAGCGATGACGGAAGATGGCGATCGGATCGACTGGCGCCCGCGGCAGGAAAGGCGTGTTCAGGCCGATGACGCCGGCCACGCGGTCGGGATGCAGCAGCGGCATCTGCCAAACGACGATGCCGCCCCAGTCGTGGCCGCAGAAGATCGCCTTCTCGACGCCCAGGTGGTCCAACAGCCCCACCAGGTCGGCCGTCAGTCGCTCCATGTCG
>NZ_JAPSKZ010000149.1 GCF_031181185.1 Phenylobacterium sp.
CCCCACGACACCACCTGAACCCGCCTTCTCCCCTTGCGGGAGAAGGTGGCCTGCGCAGCAGGCCGGATGAGGGGTCTCTCAGAACCCTGCCCAAGACACGACGAACGGCCGCCGGGCATGTCCGTCGCCCCCCTCCCCCGCTCCGCAGGGGAGGCGAGACTCGTGGCCGCGGCGGTCGACGCCGTCACACCGGCAGCCGGGTCGTGCTCTTCACCTCTTCCAGCACCGCATAGGTCCGGGTCTCCCGCACGCCGGGGATCCGCACCAGCACCTCCTCGAGGAACTTCCGCCAGGCCGTGAGGTCCCGCACCCGCGACTTGATCAGGTAGTCGAAGCCGCCCGCCACCATGTGGCACTCCAGCACGTCGGGCGAGCGCCGAGCCGCCGCCGCGAAGGTCTCGAACACCTCGGGCGTCGTGCGGTCCAGCACCACCTCGACGAAGATCAGCACGCCGCGCTCCACCTTCTGCGGGTCCAGCAGCGCCGCGAACCCCGTGATGTAGCCGGCCTCCCGCAGCCGCCGCACCCGCTCCGAACAGGCCGAGGGCGACAGGTTGCACCGCTCCGCCAAGTCGGCGTTGCTGATGCGTCCGTCCGCCTGCAGCACCCGCAGCAGCCGCCGGTCGGTCTCGTCCAGCCGCACGTTGTTCGCCATATTCGTTCTCCGCCGCGGATCGTGCGGCCCGGCCGCTTCCGATCCGTAGCACATCCTTCGAAATGTGGACTATCCCGCAGACTGTTTCAGCAGGAGCTCCCGATGCCGTTCGATCACCTGGATGCGGCGAAGTTCGCCGACGAACGTTCGGTGCTGGCCGCCCACCTGGCGTCGCGGCCGCTCTCGTCCGACGATCGCGAGGCTGTGCGCCAGGAGGCCGAGGCCCTGGTCCGCGCCGCCCGCAAGGCCGCGAGCCGCCAGGGCGTGGTCGAAAGCTTCCTGCAGGAGTTCAGCCTGTCGACCCGCGAGGGCCTGGCCCTGATGTGCCTGGCCGAGGCCTTGCTGCGCACGCCCGACGAGGAGACCCGTGACCGCCTGATCGCCGAGAAGATCGCCTCGGCCGACTGGGCCAGCCACGCGGGCCGCTCGGACTCCATGCTGGTCAACGCCTCGACCTGGAGCCTGATGCTCACCGGCAAGCTGATCGACCCGGACGAGGAGGCCCGCAACGACCTGCCGGGCTTCATCAAGCGTCTGGCCGGCCGCCTCGGCGAGCCGGTGATCCGCCGCGCTGTCGGCGCCGCCGTCAAGATCATGGGCGAGCAGTTCGTGCTGGGCGCCACCATCGAGAAGGCGATCAAGCGCGCCGGCCAGGACGGCTTCGTCTGCTCGTTCGACATGCTGGGCGAGGGCGCCCGCACCGACGCCGACGCCGACCGCTACGAAGCCGCCTACGCCAAGGCCATCGAGGTCGTCGGCCGCGCCGCCAAGGGCCACGGCCCCGAGGCCGGCCACGGCATCTCGGTGAAGCTCTCGGCGCTGTCGCCCCGCTACGAGGCGCGCCAGGAAGAGCGCGTCTTCGCCGACCTCTACCCGCGCGTCCTGCGTCTGGCCGAGATGGGCGCGAAGGCCGACATCAACTTCACCCTCGACGCCGAGGAGGCCGACCGCCTTGTCATCTCCCTGAAGCTCCTCGACCGCCTGGCCCGCGAGCCGTCGCTGGGCGACTGGAAGGGCCTGGGGCTGGCCGTCCAGGCGTACCAGAAGCGCGGGCCGCAGGTGATCGAAGCCGTCGCCGGCATCGCCCGCGCCAGCGGCCGCCGGCTGATGGTCCGCCTGGTGAAGGGCGCCTACTGGGACAGCGAGATCAAGCGCGCCCAGGTCGGCGGGCTGCCGGGCTACCCGGTGTTCACGACCAAGGCCGCCACCGACCTGTCGTACCTGGTCTGCGCCAAGGCGCTGATCGCCGCCGCGCCCGCCCTCTACCCGCAGTTCGCCACCCACAACGCCCACACGCTTGCCGCCGTGCGCCAGATGGCCCGGCAAGCCCAGGCCCCGTTCGAGTGCCAGCGCCTGCACGGCATGGGCGAGGCCCTCTACGCCGCCGCCCAGGACCGCTACGGCGGCTTCCCGCTGCGGGTCTACGCCCCGGTCGGCAGCCACGAAGACCTGCTGCCCTACCTGGTGCGGCGCCTGCTCGAGAACGGCGCCAACACCTCGTTCGTCCACGCCCTGCTGGACGAGAAGACGCCGGTGTCGAAGGTGGTCTCCGACCCGATCTCGGCCGTCGAGGCCGCCGGCGGCGCCCCGCACGCACGGATCCCGCTGCCGCGCGACCTCTACGGCCCCTCCCGCAAGAACTCCGAGGGGCTCGATCTCTCCATTCAGGCGGTCCGCGACCAGTTGGCCGGCGCCATCACCGCCCTGGACCGTGAAGCCCTGGAAGGCGCGCCAATCATCCGCGGCCGCGTCCGCACCGACGGCGCCGCCGAGGACCGCTTCGCTCCGTCGGATGCCGCCCGCCGCATCGGTCGGGCCTTCCAAACCACGCCCGAGCAGATCGACGAGGCTTTCGCCGCCGCGCACGCCGCTCAGCGCCCCTGGGACGCTCTGGGCGGCGAGGGCCGCGCCAAGGTGCTCCGCGCCATGGGCGACGCCCTGGAAGCGCACCGCGACCGCCTGATCGCCATCTGCGTGCGCGAGGCCGGCAAGACCCTCGCCGACGCCATCGCCGAGGTCCGCGAGGCGGCCGACTTCTGCCGCTACTACGCCCACCTGGCCGAGCGGCAGTTCGCCAGCGCCGAAACCATGCGCGGTCCGGTCGGCGAGACGAACCAGCTGTCGCTGCACGGCCGCGGCGTCTTCGTCTGCATCAGCCCCTGGAATTTCCCGCTGGCCATCTTCACCGGCCAGGTCGCCGCCGCGCTGGCGGCCGGCAACGGCGTGCTCGCCAAGCCCGCCGAACAGACGCCGATCATCGCCGCCGAAGCCGTGAAGCTGTTCCACCAGGCCGGCGTCCCGGCCGACCTGCTGCACCTCACGCCGGGAGACGGCGCGACGGTCGGCGCGGCGCTTACCGCGCACCCCGCCTGCGACGGCGTGGCCTTCACCGGCGGCACCGACACCGCCTGGGCGATCAACCGCACGCTCGCGGCGCGCCAGGGCCCCATCGTGCCGTTCATCGCCGAGACCGGCGGCCTGAACGCCATGTTCGTCGACACCACGGCCCTGCGCGAACAGGTGATCGACGACGTCCTGCTCTCGGGCTTCGGCTCGGCCGGCCAGCGCTGTTCGGCGCTGCGGATGCTGTTCGTGCCGCACGAGACCGCCGACCTGCTGATCGAGGGGCTGAAGGGCGCCATGCGCACCCTGGTCGTCGGCGAGCCGGCCGACCCGCGCACCGACATCGGCCCGGTGATCGACGAGGAGGCGCGCGCCGCGCTGGAGGCCCACGTCCAGAAGCTCGAGGCCGAGGGCAAGGTGCTCCAGCGCCTCGAGCCCCCCGCCGGCGGCCACTTCTTCGCCCCCACGCTCGCCGAGATCACCGACGCCGGCTATCTGCAGAAGGAGGTCTTCGGTCCGATCCTGCACGTGGTCCGCTACGACCCGGCCAAGCTCGCCGAAGCGGCGGCCCCCCTGGTCCAGGCCCGCTACGGCCTGACGCTGGGCGTCCACTCGCGCATCGAGGCCTTCGCCGAGGAGGTTCAGCGCGCCGTGCCCGCCGGCAACGCCTATGTGAACCGCTCGATGATCGGCGCAGTCGTAGGCGTCCAGCCGTTCGGCGGCGAGGGCCTTTCCGGCACCGGGCCCAAGGCCGGCGGGCCGCACGCCCTGCTGCGCTATGCGGTCGAGCGGGCGGTCAGCGTCAACATCGCAGCCCAGGGCGGCGATCCGGCCCTGCTCAACCTGGACGCCTGATGCGCGTTACGTCTTCGCCGGCCCGTCGCCGGCGAGGGATGTCATGACTCTGCAACAGGCGCTCGCCTTCGGACTGGTGGGCGTGACCATCGCCGCCTTCATATGGGGGCGTTGGCGTTACGACGTGATCGCGCTGTCGGCGCTGCTGCTCGGGCTCGCCCTGGGCGTGGTGCCGACGGACAAGGCGTTCTCGGGCTTCGCCAACGACGTGACGGTGATCATCGCCTGCGCGCTGGTGGTCAGCGCCGCGTTCGCCCGCTCGGGGGTCGTCGAGGCGGTGCTGCGACCGCTTCTGCCGCGCCTTGCCAGCGCAAGGACCCAGGTTCCATTGTTCACCGGCGTGGTTGCGCTGCTGTCGATGGTCACGAAGAACGTCGGCGCGCTGGCGCTGATGATGCCGATCGCCCTGCAGGTGGCTCGGCGCACCAACACCCCGCCCTCCCGCCTCCTCATGCCGATGGCCTTCGGGTCGCTGATCGGCGGCACCGTCACCCTCGTCGGCACGTCGCCGAACATCCTCGTCTCTGAAGTCCGCGAACAGATCCTGGGCCGGCCGTTCGGCATGTACGACTACGCCCCCGTCGGCCTGGGCATAACCGCCTTGGGGCTGGTGTTCCTGGCGTTCGGGTACCGGCTGCTGCCCCGGACTCGCGTGGCGACCGAGACCTTGGACGCCGCCATCGAGACCGCGCCCTACTTCACCGAAGTCGCCGTGCCCGAGGACTGGACCCTCGAGAAGCGGACCGTCGCCAGCCTGCACCGGATGGCGAGCGGCGAGGTCAGCATCGTGGCCGTGATCCGCGACGGCGAGCGTAGGCCGTCGCCGTCCGGCAACCTCCGCATCCGTCCGGGCGACACCCTGCTGCTCGAGGGCGAGCACCAGGACCTCGACGCCTTCATCAACCGCGCCCGCCTGAAGCTGACCCGGGCCGACCGGCCGGTCTCCATGGAGGAGCCGACGGAAGAGGTCCGCATCGTCGAGGCGGTGGTCAGCCCCGACTCGGCTTTGATCGGCCGCTCGGCCAAGCAGGAGGATCTCTACGGCCAGCAGAACGTGAACCTGCTCGCCGTCAGCCGTTCGGGGTACCGGACGAGCAGCGAGCTGAAGGGCATCCGCCTGCGGGCCGGCGACATCCTGGTGATCCAGGGCGGCGAGCGGAGCCTGCCGGCGGCGCTGAAGAACCTGGGGCTGCTGCCACTGGCCGAGCGGGAGCTGCGGCTGGGCGGCATCCGCCGACGACTGCTGCCGACCCTGATCCTGGGCGCGGCCATGATCCTGGTGGCGATGCAGATCGTGCCGGTGGCCATCGCCTTCTTCGCCGCGGCGGTGGCGATGGTGGTCTCAGGCGCGATCCGGATGCGGGAGGCGTACGGCGCCCTGGACGGCCCGGTGCTGGTGCTGATCGCAGCCCTGATCCCGGTCAGCGACGCGATCCGTGCGACCGGCGGGGCCGAACTGGTGGCCGCCTCGCTCGCGGCGGTGTTCGAGGGGCGGCCGCCGATCCTGGCCTTGGGCGCGGTGATGGCGGTGGCCATGGCGGCGACGCCGTTCCTGAACAACGCCGCCACGGTGCTGATCGTGGCCCCCATCGGGGCGGCCCTGGCCCAGCTCTTGAAGCTCAATCCGGACCCGTTCCTGATGGCGGTGGCGCTGGGCGCGGCGTGCGACTTCCTGACGCCCATCGGCCACCAGTGCAACACGCTGGTGATGGCCCCGGGCGGCTACAGGTTCGGGGACTATCCTCGCCTGGGGGCGCCGCTGACCGCCCTGGTCCTGTTCGTCGGCACTCCCCTGATCGCGGCGGTCTGGCCTCTCCAGGCGTAAGCGTTCACAGGTTCGTGAGCGGCCTGTGGACGGCTTGGCCCAAGCGATTGATCTGCCGAGGGGCGCGACCCCACATTAACGCCTCGTTTACGAAAAAGGCTGTGGGCGGCGGGTTCGCCTCATTGACGAGTCATTAGCCAGATGTCCCCATATGTGGGCTGGTTCGCGGGCTGGACCACAAGATGTAGGGCGGATGCGAAATGCATTCTCCATCGAGGGGCTAGGGCAGGGACATGAGTGAAGCGGCGAAGGTTGGGATTGCCGAGGGTGCGGAGCGGGTCCGGGAGACGCCTGCGAAGCCGCAGCTGCAGCTCGTGCGCAAGGTGCAGGTGGACCGCAGCCGCGACGCGCTGCTGACGGACTTCGGCAAGACGACGCTGGAAGACCGCTATCTGCTGCCGGGCGAGAGCTACCAGGACATGTTTGCGCGGGTGGCGACGGCCTTCGCCGACGACGCCGACCACGCCCAGCGCATCTACGACTACATCTCGCAACTGTGGTTCATGCCCGCCACGCCGGTGCTGTCGAACGGCGGCGCCGACCGCGGCCTGCCGATCTCGTGCTTCCTGAACGCCGTGCCCGATAACCTGGACGGCATCGTCAGCGTCTGGAACGAGAACGTGGCGCTGGCCTCGAACGGCGGCGGCATCGGCACCTACTGGGGCGGCGTCCGCTCGATCGGCGAGAAGGTGAAGGGCGCGGGCCAGACCAGCGGCATCATCCCCTTCATCCGCGTGATGGACAGCCTCACGCTGGCGATCAGCCAGGGTTCGCTGCGCCGCGGCTCGGCGGCGGTCTACCTCGACATCCATCACCCGGAGATCGAGGAGTTCCTCGAGATCCGCAAACCCTCGGGCGACTTCAACCGCAAGAGCCTGAACCTCCACCACGGCCTGTCGATCACCGACGAGTTCATGGAGGCCGTCCGCGACGGCGCCATGTTCGGCCTGCGCTCGCCCAAGACCGGCGAGGTGATCCGCGAAGTCGACGCCCGCAGCCTCTGGCAGAAGATCCTCGAGATCCGCCTGCAGACCGGCGAGCCCTACCTGATCTTCTCCGACACCGTGAACCGGGCCATGCCGCAGCATCAGCGCGAGCTCGGCCTGCAGGTGCGCCAGTCGAACCTGTGCTCGGAGATCATGCTGCACACCGGCAAGGACCACCTGGGCAACGAGCGGACCGCGGTCTGCTGCCTGTCGTCGGTCAACGCCGAGAAGTTCCTGGAGTGGCGCGACCACCCGACGTTCATCGAGGACGTCATGCGCTTCCTCGACAACGTGCTGGAGGACTTCATCCAGCGTGCGCCGCCCGAGATGAAGAACGCGGTCTACGCCGCCAAGCGCGAACGCTCGGTGGGTCTGGGCCTGATGGGCTTCCACTCGTTCCTGCAGGCCCAGAACGTGCCGTTCGAGAGCGCGCTGGCCAAGAGCTGGAACATGCGGCTGTTCAAGACGCTGCGCCGTCAGTGCGACGCGGCCTCGCGGACCCTGGCCGCCGAGCGCGGCCCTTGCCCGGACGCGGCCGAGCGCGGCGTCATGGAGCGCTTCAGCCACAAGATCGCCATCGCGCCCACGGCCTCCATCTCGATCATCTGCGGCGGCACGAGCGCCGGCATCGAGCCGATCCCGGCCAACATCTACAGCCACAAGACCCTGTCGGGCACCTTCGCCGTGAAGAACCCCTACCTGGAGCGCCTGCTCGAGGAGAAGGGCCAGAACACGCCGCAGGTGTGGGACTCGATCCTCGCCAACGAAGGCTCGGTCCAGCACCTGGAGTGCCTGACCCAGGACGAGAAGGACGTCTTCAAGACGGCCTTCGAGATCGACCAGCGCTGGGTCGTCGAGCTCGCCGCCGACCGGACGCCGGACGTCTGCCAGTCGCAGTCGGTGAACATCTTCCTGCCCGGCGACGTCGATAAGTGGGACCTGCACATGCTGCACTGGACGGCGTGGGAGCGCGGCTGCAAGTCGCTGTACTACCTGCGCTCCAAGTCGGTGCAGCGGGCGGCGCACGCCGGCGGCGAGAAGGCCGAGGTCGTCGACATGAGCGGCGCGGCCAAGACCGACTACGAGGAATGCCTGGCCTGCCAGTAACCAAGGCAGTTCGGAAAACGTCGTTCCGTGATCTTCGAGGCATAGGCTGGCGGAAACGCCAGCCTTTTCCTTTAGCTGGATGGTCAAGGCGCAGCAGTTTTCGCCATGATCCAAGACCCCAGCGGTTTAGGGGCTTGTCGAACCCGCCGATCGTGAAACTATGCCGCCCAGAGAGCCGCCACATAAGGCGGACTGGGAGAAGCGCATGGTGCGGCGGCTGGCGTTTGCAGCCATCGTCCTGGGATGCGGCGCGGCCACGGCTGCGGCCGCCCAGAGCTTTGCGCCCATAGGCGCGCCCCGCGACCAGCCGCTGATCCCCTCGGCGGCCGACCAGCTGAGCGGCGCGGCCTTCCTGGATCGCGAGACCTATTCCGCACGCGAAGAGAGCCTGGTCCGGCGCCGCTCGGGCGAGGTGAAGCTGGGCGCCAGCGGCGGGGCGGTCGATTTGCTGCGCATTGACGTGGACGAGCGGCTGAAGGGCCTGCCGCTCGCGCCCACGCGCGACCAGTTCGACGCCGGCGCCTACGACGTCACGCTGATCCGCAGCTGGCCGCGGGCGATCAACTTCGCCGAGGGTGGGCTGCAGGTCGACGTCTCGCCGCACGCCGGCCTGGGCGTGGGCAGCCGGGGCGGTTCGGCCGAGGCCGGCGCCACCCTGACCGTGGGCCAGAAGCGCGAGAAGCAGGCCGTCGAGGCCCTGAAGGACCTGGGCGTACGTGAGGGGACCGAGTACGGCGACCAGGGCCGGTGGTACCTGTTCGCCGCCGCCAGCGGCCGAGCGGTGGGCCTCAACATGCTGCGCAACGAGGGCGACTGGAGCCGCGGCAAGTGGACGACCGACGACACCGGCGAGCTGGTGGGCGACGCCCACGTCGGCGTCGGCTGGCGCAAGGGCGACATGCAGAGCTCGTTCGGCGTCATCCACCGCGAGGTGAAGGGCAACCACCTGATCTTCGGCCAGCAGACGCGCGACGACACGGTTGCGGCCTTCACGTTCTCGATCCGGCCGCAGCGCTAGCGCCCGATTCCCGTCCGAATCGTATGGTCTGGCTCGCGCGGACGAAGCGGAGCTGTTCATGAACAAGTCGATCCTGGCGCTCGCCGCGCTGTCCCTGTTGCTGGCGGCCTGCGGGCACAACGTCGAGCAGCCCGCGCCCACCGCCGCACCCAC
>NZ_JAPSKZ010000150.1 GCF_031181185.1 Phenylobacterium sp.
GAGGTTCACCAGCCACTGATCGTACTCGAGCGAACCCGCGTAGAAGTCGCGCTGGGAGGCCGCGCCGTACGAGGCGTTGACCGAGTCCACGGTGTAGTAGTCGAGCGCGTTCTTGCCGTACGAGACGCCGAGGTCGGTGCGCCAGCCGGCCAGCTCGCCGCGGACGCCGCCCTGGACGTTCCAGTCGTCGATGTCGGTGTCGATCTTGGGCAGGAAGCCGCCGGGGGTCAGCGCCACGACGTTGTTGGCGTTGTTGTAGGCGCGCGCGGTGGCCGCGGCCGAGGTGTCGCGGTGCTGGTAGCCCGCGTAACCGTAGAGCTCCCAGGTCTCGTTCAGCGGCAGGCCGGCGTTGGCGTAGGCCGCCCAGCTGCGCACGTAGGGGTCGCCGAAGCGGCCGAGCACGATCGGCCGGCCGTAGGCGGGCAGGGCGGTGGGGTTGGCGAAGTCCGACCGGTTGGTCGGGTGGCGCAGGGACCACTCGCCCGACACCGTCAGGAAGCCCTGGTCGCCCAGCGGCAGGCCCTGCCAGATGGAGATCGACTCCTGCAGGCCGTCGTTCATGTCCCGCTCGCCGCGGGAGGTCTTCACCTTGGTTTCGTGGACGCCGTAGCTGACGGTCGCGCCGCCGCCTTCGCGGGCCTCGCGCAGGCGGATGTTCATGACGCCGGCGATGGCGTCGGCGCCGTACTGGGCCGAGGCGCCGTCGCGCAGGATCTCGACGCGCTCGACGGCGACGGTCGGGATCGAGTTGAGGTCGAAGGCGGTCGAGCCGCGGCCGATCGAGCCGTTGACGTTGACCAGGGCCGAGACGTGGCCGCGCATGCCGTTGATCAGCACCAGCGTCTGGTCGGGGGCGAGGCCGCGCAGGGTGGCCGGGCGGACGTGGTCGGTGCCGTCGGTGATCGCCGGGCGCGGGAAGTCGATGGCCGGCGTCAGGTTCGACAGCGCCTGGGCCAGTTCGGTGGCCGCGCCCTGGCGGGCCAGGGCCTCGTTGGAGATGACGTCGACGGGCGCCAGGGTGTCGAGGCGCGAGCGGCCCTCGGTGCGGGTGCCGGTGACGACCAGCTCCTCGACCTCGGCGTTGACCGGCTGGGCGGCGGCGGCGCCGGCCCACAGGCTCGCGGCGGACGCGGCCGCGAACAGGATGTGGCGGTAATTCATGAGCTTGCCCCTTCCAAGCGGCCTCCGTTGAGCCGGAGAACGGCGTTGGTCCGGTCAAGCTAGGAAGCGTCGCGGTCGCGGGGAATGACAATTCTGCAACAGCGGCCAAGCAAAACGGCGCGGGATCGCTCCCGCGCCGTCTGCATCGTCGGCAGGTGCGACGATAAGCCTAGGCTTCGACGTAGTCCGAAGCGATCTGGCCAGCGCCGCCTTCCAGCAGGTCGGCGGCGGCCTGGTCGGCCGCGAGGCGCTCTTCCTCGAACTGCGAGGAGATCACGTTCTCGCCGCGGGCCTGACGGTCGGCTTCGTCCTGGCTGCGGGCGATGTTGAGGGTGACGGTGACCACCACTTCCGAGTGGAGGCGGATCTTCACCTCGTGCATGCCGAGCGTCTTGATCGGCTTGTCCAGCACGACCATCGAGCGTTCGATCTTGCCGCCTTCGGCGTTGACCGCGTCGGCCACGTCGCGGCCGGCGACCGAGCCGTACAGCTGGCCGGATTCGCCCGCCTGACGGATCAGGACGTACTGCGTGCCGTCGAGCTTCTCACCCGACTTGGCGGCGCTTTCCTTGGCCTTGGCGTTGCGGGCCTCGATCTCGGCGCGCTGGGCTTCGAAGACCTTGAGGTTGGCCGCGTTGGCGCGGAGCGCCTTCTGGCGGGGCAGGAGGAAGTTGCGGGCGTAGCCGTCCTTGACGGTGACCACGTCGCCGAGGCCGCCCCAGCCTTCCAGCCGTTCGAGCAGAATGACTTTCATCGGATCCTTCCCCCTTACTTCACGACGTAGGGGAGCAGCGCCAGGAAGCGGGCGCGCTTGATGGCCTTGGCCAGCTCGCGCTGCTTCTTGGCGGAGACCGCGGTGATGCGCGACGGCACGATCTTGCCGCGCTCGGAGACGTAGCGCTGCAGGAGCTTGACGTCCTTGTAGTCGATCTTCGGGGCGTTGGCGCCGGAGAACGGGCACACCTTGCGGCGGCGGAAGAACGGACGGCGGGCGCCGCCGGCGGGAGCGCCGGCCGCAGCGGCCGGGGCCGTGGAGGTGTCTTCAGACATGGAGCCCTCCCTTTCTTAGAATTGCGGAGCGTCGTCGCGGCGTTCGCGGTCGCGATCGCGGCGGGCGAGGATGGGCGACAGCTCGAGGTCGAGCTCTTCGACGCGGACGGTCATGTAGCGCAGCACGTCTTCGTTGATCGACAGCTGGCGCTCCATCTCCTTCACGGCCTCGGCGGGCGCGTCGATGGCGAGCAGCGAGTAGTGACCCTTGCGGTTCTTCTTGATCCGGTAGGTCAGGTTGCGCAGACCCCAGTACTCGATCTTCGCGACGTTGCCGCCGCCTTGTTCGATGAGGGCCTTGAGCTGGTCGTTGAGGGCTTCGGCCTGTTGCGGCGAGATATCCTGCCGCGAAATGACCACGTGTTCGTAGAGGGCCATAGGTTCCTTCTTCCGGCTTGGAAGGCGGCGCGTCCGGCGGCGGAAGGTCCGCCGGATACGATGGCTCTCAGCGCGGCGGCCGGGGGTTTCCCGACCCATTCGCGTTCCGCGTGAGACCGCCTTCCGTGAAGAGGCGGCCAAATAGGGGAAAAGCCCAGTCGGGGCAAGGGATTTCGGCTTGCACGCTTAAGCTGTGCGCGCAACCGTGGCGCTGTCTTCGAAAGGATTCTCCGTGACCGCCCGACTGTTCGCCGCCGGCCTCGCCGCCCTCGTGCTCGCCGCGGCCCCCGCGCAGGCTGCGCCGTCCGCGCGGCAGATGGACCTGGCCAAGCGCTACATCGCCGCGGCCAACCTCGAGAACATGGTCGGTGCGCTGACCGCCCAGCTTACAGTCGGGATGGTCGACGCCCTTTCGGAGCAGGCGAAGGAGCCGATCACGGCAGAGCTGCGGATTGCGGTGGGCGATGCGGCGGAGGAGACGGCGCGCGCGATGACGCCCAAGTTCGTCGAGCGCATGCTGCCCGTAATCGCCGACGCCTTTACCGAGGCTGAGCTGGCCGCCGCCGTCGCCTACATGGAGTCGCCCGACGGCCGCTCGTTCATGCAGAAGTCGCCCGCCCTGATGGGCAAGGTGGACGCGGCAGTGCGCCCGCTGCAGGAGGACTTCGCCGCGGAAATGGAAGTGCGGCTGTGCCAGAAGATCGGTTGCGAGCCGAAGCGCCGCTAGCCGCCTACTTCCCGCCCTTCAGCCCCTTCACCGCGCCGAGCGTCTGGGAGACGTGCTCGTTGGGGTCCAGCTTGGAGTAGGCGTGCACGACCTTGCCATTGGGGGCGATCACGTAGGACGTGCGGTCGGACCAGTCCGGCTTCATCGGCAGGATGGCGTCGTACTGCCTGGCCACCTTGGCCCCCGGATCGGCGGCCACCGGGAACTTGCCCGAGCACTTGTCCGTGTCGGAGGAGATCTGCTTCAGCTTGTCGAGGTTGCCGGCCGTGACGCCGATCACCGTCGCCCCGGCGGCTTTGAACTGCGGGATGGCGTCGGCGAACATCTTCGCCTCGATGTTGCAGCCCTTGGTGTCGGCGGCGGGAAAGAAATAGAGCACCACGGGGCCCTTCTTGCGCGCCTGGGCGAGCGAGAAGGTGAGGGGCTTGCCCGCCTGGTAGCCCTGGAGCGTGAAGTCGGGGGCCGCGTCGCCCGTCTTCAATGCGGCGGCGGCATGCGCGGCGGCGAGGCCGCCAAGGATAGCGGCGGCAAGGCCAGTGGCGAGCGGGCGGCGGTGCATGGCGTTCTCCCGAAGCGGCCCCGCCGCAGACGGCGGCGAGGCCTTCGGAAAACAGCGTAGCGCGTCAGCCGAAGATGTCACCCGGCATGCTGAAGTCGAAATTCGCCGCCTTGAGCGAGCTGAGGCTGACGCCTTTGAGGAAGATCGTGTTGTCCAGGCCCTCGGAGCCCACGTAGTGGATGACGACCCCGCCGGAGACGCTCTCCAGGTGACCGTTCGCCTTGAGGTCGGCGAAGGAGTTGACCCCGAACATAGAGATGTCGAAGTACATCGTGTCGGTCTTGACGTCGAAATCCATCACGATGTCGTTGCCGCCGTCGAAGCGGAAGACGAACTCGTCCGGCGAATTGCCGCCCCATAGGACGTCGTTCCCCTGGCCGCCGTCGAGGCGGTCGGGGCTGTTCTCGCCGTAGAGGGTGTCGTTGCCGGTCCCGCCCCAGAGCGTGTCCTTGCCGTTGCCGCCCTCCAGGCGGTCGTGGCCGGCCTCGCCGTAGAGCTTGTCCTCGCCGTTGTCGCCGTGGAGGAGGTCGTTGCCGCCGCGGCCTTCCAGCGTATCGTTCTGGTTGTCGCCGCAGAGGGTGTCGTTGCCGGCGAAGCCCACGACGTGGTCGGGCTTGTTGGTGCCGAGGCCGCAGAGGTTCACCCCCGCAGGAACCGCAGACTCCTGGACGACGGTGAGGGTCTTCTGGACCGAGTTCCCCTCGAAATCGGTGACGTGGTAGGTCACCTGGACCGTCCGCGAGGTGGCGAGCTCGGCGTCGCCTTCCTGGACGCCGATGCGCAGGACGCCGGCGCCGCTGATGGCGATGCCCAGGTCGACGGCCTGGTCGGTCACGTCTTGGCCGTCGACCAGGACCTTGTCGACGACAAAGTAGACGCGTTCGGCGTCAGGGTCGCTGGCCGCAATCTGCTTGGTGAAGAGCTGCCCTAGAACGCCTTTTCCGGTCAGCGTCCCGTCGGCGAACCCGTTCGTCACCGGCGCGCTGTTGGTGATCACGACGAGGTCGTCGTACGCGGCGAACTTCGGGGCGCCGCCACCGGCGGTGTCGTCGATGACCACCCAGCTGAGGCTGTACAGCAATTGATTGAAGCCGCGACCGGTGTAGTCGGTCAGCGGAACGCCGTCGGCGTCGGTGACCACGAGGTTCGCCAGGTTGAGCGTCTGGAAGCCTGCGCCGACATCGGTCGTGAAGAAGCCGTAGAGCGTCTTGCCGGGATCGGCCTTGGCCACGGCGGAGAACTTGAAGGTCACCTGTGCGCCGGTCGGCTCGAAGTTCTGCCAGGTGAAGCCGTTCAGATCGATCGACGCGACGCGAAACGATTGGGGCTCGCCACTGAGATATGAAGGCTCCCGCGTCAGAATCGACAAGTCGCGCGTGCCGTTGACGAAGATGTATTCGCTGTCGCCAAGGTCGAACATCGTCTGGCCGAGCGTCAGGACGTCTGCCGTCGAGGCCAGAAAGAAGTTCTCGACCGGCCGGTAAGGAGAACCATCGACAGGATCGAGCTGTTCGAGCGTCGTGCTGTTGAAGTCGATCGTATAGGTCGGCATTACGCCCTCCGCCCCAGAATGGCACAGCTGCGGCGCTCTATCACGGCCGCCCCGGCCATTCACGCAAAACTCGCGCCTGCGTCAGTTGTACGACACCGACACGTTGAAGACCCCCGAGTACGTACCCGTCGGGGTTGTGCTGGTGGCCGTGAAGCTGCCGCCCACGTAAAAGGTATAGCTGCCGGTCCCGTCGCCCTGGTCCTCGAGCTCGTTCTGAGGCGGGGGGCGGAACGCGGTCAGGTTGACGGTCAAGGCGGGCCCAGGGCCCGTCATCGAGACGCTGGGCGGTACCGTGATCGAGACGATCTGCGCGGCTTCGCCGGTAATGGTGTAGGCGGCGCGGGAGGGCGCTGGAGTCTCAATGCCCACGCCGCTTCCGCTCAGCGTCCGGGCGCCGTTGAACGAATTCAGCACAACCAAGCTGCTGCCGGTGCTGGGCCGGACGATCTTGCCGAAGGACAGGTCCGAGGTCTTCACCATACGCAGCGACCGGCGCACGGTCGCTCTGCCCTGGCCGCTGCGGCTGATGTCATTGCCGTTCACGGCGTTGAGGCTGATCGTATAGGAGGAGGTGGCCAAACCTGTGGCTCCGCCCTCGTTGTCACCTTTGATGGGGAAATCCATCCCGACATACAGAGTGCCGCTTTTGTCCTTCGGCATCTTGAGCTGGAAGGTTCTCGTAGCTCCCGTCCCGCTCTGGCTGTTGAGCGTGATGTTGCCGGCCACGCTGATATTGAAGTTGCGCATGTTCTTGGCGCGGTTCGTCGAGCCTGTGGCCGTCACCGTGCCGTCGATGATGACGTCCTGACAGTGCGCGTGATTGGCCGTCGAGATCGTCATCGAGACGATCGAGTCGCCGCTGGACGTGCGCCCTCCATTCCCCGACGGAATCGTGATCGCGCCGGTCTGAGGAGCGACCCGGAACACCGTCTCCCCGACCGTGGCGGACACCACGTTGCCGAGGTTCGGCAGGGTGCTGGTCAAGGCGCCATAGGTGAGAGCGCAGGCCGCGTTCGCGGCTCCTGCGACGCCGGACGCAAGCAGCAGAGTCGTGGCCGCAAGTAAAAGTTGCGGGCATTTCCCGTTACGGGAGTGTTGCATAACTCAGGTTTCCCAGCGTCCTCAGTTGATAACCTGATTGGCCTGGGTCGCCAAACCGTTAGTCTGTGCGACTTCTTCTTGAGGTCGGGCTTCGAAGACGGCTTCCGCGAGCACGTCGGCGCCGAAGCCGCCGTCGTTCTTTACCTCGGCCGCGACGGGCGCCGCCAGGCGCATGCGCAGCCGCTTGGCCTGGTCGGGCTCAAGCTCGACGCGGTACTTGCCGACCGGCACCCCGGAGAACAGGGCCGTGCCGTCGAATTCCGTGCCGGCCTCGAACTTGCGGCCGCGCGAGTCGACCAGCAGCAGGCGGGCCGCGGCCAAGCCGACGGAGCTGCCGTCCGGGCGGCGGAGCATCAGCTTCACCAGCACGTCGCCGGTCGGCTGCATGGGGTAGTCTACGCGAAGCGTGGCGCCGGGCCTGGGCCGCAGGTCGAGCACGGTCGGCGGCGTCTTGACCGAGAGGGCATCCAGCTGGTCGAGGCCCACGACCAGCCGTGAGGTGGGCCCCGCCCCGACGCCGGAGACGAAGGCGCTGCCGTCCTCCCCGGTGACGACCCGCTGGGCGCCGCCCTCGAGCACCACGTCCTTGACCGGCGCCTCGCCCTCGTCGCGCACGCCGTTGCCGTTGTCGTCCATGAAGGCCTGGAAGAAGACGCTGCCGCCGCTGCCGGGCCCGGGCCGCGTCATCTGATAGCCCCGCGCCGGGTTGAAGCTGAGGCCGAAGCTGAGCTGGGCGCCGAGGCGGAAGCTCTGGTCGTCGTTGTTGTATTCGCCGCTGAGGGCGAGGTCGCCCACCTGCAGGCGGTGGATGCTGGCCACTGTGAAGTTCGTGGCGTCCAGATCGTCCAGGGGCTGGCCCACGCCCAGCCGCAGGCCCCACGTGGGCGTGATCTCGCGGTCGGCCGAGATGGCGATCGTGCGAGCCGCCCACTCGGGCAGGATGTCGTAGTCCAGCGTGGCGCGGAGCTGCCAAGCGTAGTCGCGGAAGGTCGAGGCGCCGAGATAGCCGGTGAGGCGCTCGGTGCGTGAACTCGCCGTCTCCTTGCGATCGTATTCGAACCCGGTGGAGACCAGGAAGCTGCCCAGCGTGCTGGAGGCGCGCAGCGAGCCCAGGTAGTTCACGGTCCCGTCGTCGTACTGGTAGCGCGCCGCGCGCGCCGAGACGGGGATCAGACGGCCGGCGACCTCGAGGCTCGCGTCCGCCGAGGCTTCGGTGCGCCGCCGGGTGGGCTCGGTGATGTCGAAACCCGGGCCGTTTTCGTCGAGGAAGCCGCCGCGGAACTCCGCGTGGCGCAGCACCACCGAGGCGCCGCCGACCTGGCCCGCGACGCCGACGAAGCCGGCGTAGGCCCCGTCGTCGTCCATGGCCGCGTCCAGCTGGGTGGAGAAGCCGAACACCGAGGTCCGAATCCCGGCGTTGAAGATGGTTCGGTAGTCGTCGTCGGTCACCGGCAGTATGGCGGCGCCGCCCGAGACCGTGAGGAACGAGGCCAGGCCGTAGTTCACAGCCGCCACGCCGCGGTAGCCGCGGATCGCGCCTCCGGCGGAGGCGTCGTCAACCTCGTCGTCGTCGTCATCGACCGGACGCGCGCGGTCGCGGAAGGAGAAGACGTCGCGGTTCTGCTCGACCAGGCCGAATTCGAAGGTGGCCTCGCCGCGACGGACCAGGCCGCCGCCGACGTTCAGCACCCGGGTCTCCTCGGTGCGCTCGCCGCGCGGCCCGTAGGTGACGATGCGCACCACGTTCACGCCGGGCGACAGCGGGACGTTGAGGAACTCGTAGCGGCCTTCCGCCGGGGTGTTCTGACCGCTGCGCAGCACGTCGTTGATGTAGAGTTCGACGTCGTAGCCGATCGGCAGCTCGCCGCGCAGGTCGACGCGGTTGAAGATGTTGGTCTGGTCCAGCGGCACGGTGGAGATCGCCACGCCGCGGCCGCCGATGCCGCGCGGTCCCAGAGGCAGCGCCGGCGTGAAGGTGTCGCCGATGCTGACCACCCGCGCCTTAAGCGGACCCAGGAGGCGGCCTTCGAGCGAGCGGCGCTCGAACAGCACGCGGGCCGAGGAGGGCGCGCCGGTCTCGTCCGACCCGACGTAGCCCTGGAGGTTGCCGTAGGCGAGGTCGGCGGCGCCGCGGATGTCGTAGCGCAGCGGCACGTGCGGGCTTTCGCTGCGGTAGCCGCTGGCCAGCTGGACGTCGAGGCCGGGCAGTCCCAGGAGGCTGTACGGCCGCTGGACCAGCAGGGTCTGGTCCGGGCCGGAGCCGGGGTTGGCGCCGAGGTCGCGCAGGCGGGCGATCCGCTCCTGGCGCGCCTGGATCGGCAGCTGTTCGGTCGGCGTGATCTTGATCGCGAGGTTATGGGCGTTGACCTCGAG
>NZ_JAPSKZ010000001.1 GCF_031181185.1 Phenylobacterium sp.
ACTGCGGAAGGTCGTGCATACGCCCTCGAAAATCCAGCCGCGGCCCCGCGCGGAATCAGTCTCTCCCGACGCGCAACTTGCCATGCGCGGAGCCCGGCGCCCCTGGGGCGAATAGCCGCCCGAAACGTCCGCCCGAAAAAAGCTTCACCGGTGGGAACGGCCATCGTGAAACGGCGTTTTCCGATCCGACCGCACGAAGCCCCCCTGCGTCGCGGTCGGAACGGCCGGCTCCGCACACTCCCCTCGCATTCCCCTGGACCCGAGCGGAGCCGGCCAACTCCCCCTTCAGATCCACACAGCGAGCGGT
Organism: Phenylobacterium sp.; assembly: GCF_031181185.1. Classification (GTDB taxonomy): domain Bacteria; phylum Pseudomonadota; class Alphaproteobacteria; order Caulobacterales; family Caulobacteraceae; genus Phenylobacterium. Next base: position 308 of record NZ_JAPSKZ010000001.1, read on the forward strand.
TGCTGCCCGGCGTGAGCCGCGGCGCGTTTCGTTTTCAGGCTGCGCGCAAACGAGAAGGGCCGCCACGCTCGGAGCTTCGTGGCGGCCCTGGCGACGAGGGGAAGCTGGTCGACGTCCCTCGGGTTCTCGTCGCCCGCCCACAACTGGTGGTCGACGGCGGTTGTTCCCCCAGATTTGGAGTCGAAAGTTTGCATTTTTTTCGCAGGCGCGGTGGAACTGTGGGAACCAATTGGCGTTCGGCGCACGCAACGTCGGCTAGGCGACCATGAGCGACGAATCCTCTTCCGCGCGGGCGGAGCGGTGCCTGTCCATGGCGGCGCAACTGCGCGCCCAGGCGCAGCGCAGCACCGACCCGGACGTGGCCGCCGGCTACCTGGAGCTGGCCGCCATCTGGCTGCAGCTGGCGGAGGACGCCCGCAGCCATTCGCCGGCCAACGACTTCCCCGAAGCCGCCTCCAAGGGCGGCGAGCAGAAGAACGCTTAGCGCCTTTCACCCCCGGCATGCGCCTGGAACTTCGGAACCCGCGGCGGCCCCGTGTGTTTGGCCGCCCATGTCCAAGAGCCGACATATGACCGCGACGGCTCGCCTCGTCTTGGCGGGGGCGTTGCTGGCCGCCGTGGCGGGGGCGCGGGCCGGGGCGACCCTTCGGCCGGACCCGGCCGAGCGTGGGCTGGCGGCGGCGCCCCAGCAGATCTTCCTCGAAGGCGCCGAGCTGGCGGGCGTGGAGCGGGCGGGCGACGGCTGGCCCGTGCTGGCGCTGGCGCCGCGCGCGAGCTGACGCCGCCGCGTTAACGGATTGCGAGCGTTCGGCGGGCCACAACTTCAGGTATGGCAGCCGAAGCGCCGTCGGCCGGACTGGCCCCCACCGCCTCCGCGCGCAGCTATGCGGGCGTCTCGCTGGCGTGGCGGATGCTGGCGCTGGCGACGCTGGTCGGCGGCCTGGCCTATTTCGGCATGCTGGTTCCGCGGGACGTGGGACGGGTGGCGCCGATCTGGCTGGCCAACGCCCCGGTGCTGGCCTGCCTGCTCCGTGCGCCGCGCGGGCAGTGGTGGGTCTGGCTCGCCGCCGGACTGGGGGGCAACCTAGTCGCCGACTTCCTGGCGACCGACTCCCCGCTGCTGAGCGTCGGACTGGCGCTCTGCAACGTCTTCGAGACCTGGCTCTGCGCTGTGCTGCTGACGAAGCTGGCGGGAGGAGACTCGGACGGCCGGCAGACCTGGCGGATGGGGATCAGTTTCGTCGCCGCGGGCGCTGCGGCCTCGGCCTCGGGCTGGATGCATCTGATCATCGGCAGTTCGGACTTCCTGCCGAACCTCCTGATGTGGGCGGTCGCCGACGCCCTGGGCCTGATCATACTGACCCCTTGCCTGCAGGTGCTGCTGGCGCGCCGCCGGCTGCTGGCGGAGCGGCCGATCACGCGCAACGGCGTCCTGGCCCTGGCGCTGCTGGTGGCGGTGCTCGGCGGGGTGTTCGCCCAGAATGACTGGCCCCTGACCTTCCTCGTGCCGCCCGCGGTGCTGCTGGTGTGCCTGGCGCTGGAGGTGTTCGGCGCGGGCGTCGCGGCCCTGCTGACCAGCGCCGTGGCGGTGGCGTTCACGTTCAAGGACCTGGGGCCGCTGGCGGCGACCCAGGGCGGATCGACCGCCCGACTGATTGTGCTGCAGATCTTCCTGCTGGTGAACTCGGGCATGGCGTTCCAGATCGCCGGCGTGCTGCACAACCGCCGCCGGATGCGCGAGGAATTGGAGCACGCCCGCGCCGAGGCCGAGGCCCAGGCGGCCGAGGCCCTGGCCGCCAAGGCCCAGTACCGCCAGCTGGCGGAGCGGGTGACCGATGTGATGACGCGGGCCGACGTCTCGGGCGAGCTGACCTACATCTCGCCGAGCGCCGAGGCGGTCATGGGCTTCCGGCCGGACGAACTGGTGGGCCAGAATTCGTTCGAGATGGTCCATCCGGACGACCGGGGCGAGTTCGCCCAGGCCCACCTGGACATGATCAGCGGCCGGCGGGCCCCGGGGACGCCGATCTGCTACCGCGTGCGGCACAAGGACGGCCGCTGGGTCTGGGTCGAGGGCAATCCCTCGCTGGTGCGCGACGAGGCCGGGGGCCCGGTCGAGTTCGTGGACGTCTCGCGCGACGTGACCGAGCGGGTGGAGCTGGAGACGCGCCTGGCCAAGGCGCTGGGCGAGGCCGAGCAGGCCGCCCGGGTGAAGTCCGAGTTCCTGGCCAACATGAGCCACGAGATCCGCACGCCGCTGACGTCGGTGCTGGGCTTCGCCTCGATGCTGGACGAGATGCCGCTGGAGCCCACGGCCAAGGGCTATGCCGGCAAGGTGGTGAGCGCGAGCCGGACCCTGCTGGCCATCGTCAACGACGTGCTGGACTTCTCGAAGCTGGAGGCCGGGCAGCTGGCCATCAAGCCGCGTCCGGCGGACCCCGTGGAATGCGCCGCCGACGTCCTGGAGCTGTTCGGCCCGCAGGCCGAGGCCAAGGGTCTGTCCGTCGGGCTGGAGACCGGCGAACGCGGCCTGAGCATGATCGACCCCGACCGGCTGCGGCAGGTGCTGATGAACCTGGCGGGCAATGCGGTGAAGTTCACCCAGGCCGGCTCGGTCCGGATCGCGTGCGTCTGGGATGCGGCGGCCGAGCGGCTGACCTGCCGGGTTTCGGACACCGGGCCGGGCCTGGACGACGAGGCCAGGGCCAAGCTGTTCCAGCGCTTCAGCCAGGTGGACGGCGGCACGACGCGGGCCCACGGCGGCACCGGGCTGGGGCTGGCGATCTCCAAGGGCCTGGTCGAGGCCATGGGCGGTCGCATCGGCGTCGAGAGCCGGCCGGGCGCGGGCTCGACGTTCTGGTTCGAGATCCCGGCGCCGGCGGCGAGCGGGGCCGCGGTCGAGACCGAGGAGGCGCCCGAGGCGCGCGCGCTGGAGGGCCTGCGCGTCCTGGCGGCCGACGACAATCCGCAGAACCTGGAGATCCTGCGCTCGATCCTGGCGCCGATGGGCGTCGACCTCACAGAGGCGAACAACGGCGCCCAGGCGGTGGAGGCTGCGAGGCTTGCGGCCTTCGACCTGGTGCTGATGGACCTGCGGATGCCCGGCGTCGACGGCTGGGCGGCGGCGCAGGCGATCCGCGACGGGGACGGGCCGAACCGCGACACCCCGATCCTGGCGTTCTCGGCCGACGTGGCGCCGGACCGCCGTGGGGCCATGGGCGTGTTCCAGGACCTGGTCCGCAAGCCGATCGAACCCCTGGAGCTGCTGAAGGCGATCCTGACCTGGACGCAGCCGGCGACGATCCAGGGCGACGAGGCGGAAGACACCGCGGCGGCTTGACCGCACAAATCGCCGGCGCGAACAGTGTTCGTTCGCGTGGGACTGAACCGTGTTTCGACTGCCGAGCCACACCGACCTGTTGGCGAGCGTGGGCGAGGGCGCGCCCCGGCGCCTGGTGCAGACCAGCGCCGCCCTGGTGGCCACCGCCCTGGCGCTCGTCCTGCGGGCGATCATCGAGCTGCTGGTCCCGGGCGTGATCCCCTTCGCGCTGCTGTTCCCGGCGATGCTGGGCGCGGCGCTGCTGGCCGGCTGGCAGTCGGGCGCCCTGACCCTTGTGCTGGGGGGCCTTCTGACGTGGCAGCTGACGACCCGGTCCACCGGCATGCTGCAACCGGGCGAGCCGGCGACGGTCGTCAGCCTGGTGCTGTACGCCGCGGCGGGCGGCGCGATCATCGCGTTCGCCGAGGCCTACCGGCGGGCGGCGCACACGCTGTCGCGGCAGCGGCGGGCGCTGTTCGACAGCGAGGCGCGGCTGGACCTAGCCACCCGGGCCGCAGGGGTCGGCGTCTGGGATTGGGACCTGCGCACCAACGCCTTGGTCTGCTCGGAGCAGGCGAAGGCGATCCTGGGCCTGCCGGCCGGCCAGCCCGTGACGCGGGGCCAGGTGGTCTCGGCCACCCACCGCGCCGACCGCGACCGCGCCTGGGCGCAGGTGCAGCGGGCCCTGGATCCGGCGCTGCGGGACGTGAGCCCCTATGAGTACCGCATCGTCCGGCGCGACGACGGGCGGGTGCGCTGGGTCTGGGCCATCGGCGAGCCGGTGTTTGAGACGGTGGACGGGGCGCCGGTCGCCACCCGCTACGTCGGCACCATCCAGGACATCACCGACCGCAAGCTGGCCGAGGACAGCATCCGCGCCTCGGAACAGCGCCTGAGGCTGGCGCTGGAGGCCGGCCGGATGGCGGTGTGGCGCGTGGACCTGAACCGCGGGATGCAACCGACGCCGGAGCTGAACCGGCTGCTGGGCTTTCCGGCCGACGCCCGGCCGACGCTGGAGGAGGTGCTGGCCGGCTACCTGCCGGGCGAGCAGGACCGGATGCGGGCGGCGATCGAAGGGGCCTTGGCCAAGGGCGAGCGCTTCTTCGAGGTGGCCTACCGGCACCGGCGGCAGGACGGCGCCGTGCGCTGGCTGCTGAACCGCTCGGAGATCATCCTGAACGACGCCGGCCAGCCGACGGGCGCGCTGGGCGTCGTCATGGACATCACCGAGCGCAAGGCCGACGAGGAGCGGCTGAAGCTGCTGGCCCGCGAGGTGGACCACCGCGCCAACAACCTGATGGCGGTGGTGCAGGGGACGGTGTCGCTGTCGCAGGCCGAGACGCCCGAGGCCCTGAAGGCGGTGATCGTCGGCCGGGTCAGCGCCCTGGCGCGCGCCCATCAGCTGCTGTCGGAAACGCGTTGGGAGGGGGCGGACCTGCGCCGGCTGGTGGAGGAGGAGCTGCTGGCCTTCAGCCTGGGGACGGCGACGCGGGTCAGCATCCGCGGACCCGACCTGGCCCTGCCGCCGGCGGCGGCGCAATCGATCGCCATGGCCCTGCACGAGCTGGCCACCAATGCGGCCAAGTACGGCGCGCTGAGCCAGCCCGAGGGCCGCGTCGACGTCGCCTGGCGAGGCGGCGGATGCGAGCCGTTGCGCCTGACCTGGACCGAACGCGGCGGACCGCGCGTGGCGCGGCCGCGGCGGCGCGGGCTGGGCACGGCGATCCTGTCGCGGGCGCTGGCGGGGTCGCTGGGCGGAAGCACGCGCATGGACTGGCGGCCGGAGGGGCTGGTCTGCGAGATGGAGCTGCCGGCCGAGGCGGCGACTCGCCAGCTGGCAAACTGAACCATTCCCATCATTTGCTGTTGTCAAGCTCGCCACGGTGGCGTTTTTTAGAGCTGCGTCAGAAGGTCGCGAACGCCATGGCCACACTCGCTCCGTCGCTGCAGATCGCCGCCGTCGCCGCGGCCATCGGCTGGCCCTTCGCGGCCGGCCTGGGCGTGGTGCTGTGGTCGAAGGCGCGGGCGGCCGAGCGCCAGCGCCGGCTGGCGGCGCTGGAGGGCGACCTCCGGGACCTCTACCGCGACGTTGAGGGACGGCCCATCCCGGACCGCCTGGCCTTGGTGGTCGAGGCGCTGGAGGAGGCCGAAGCGCTGAAGCCGGCGCCCGCTTCCAGGACGAAGCGCCCGATCGTCGCGAGCTGACGCGCCCAGACGGGCGCTCGGGGGCTCAGCCCTTGCGCGTCCGTTTCCAGAAGACCTGCACCGCCAAGGCGATCAGGCAGATGACGAGCAGGAAGCCCGCGATGGCGCGCGCCGCATCGACCAGAAATCCCACCACCGCAAGGGCGACGACGGCTGCGAGCAGGAATGCGATCCATTTACCCATGCGCAAGGAATGGCCAAGGCGCCGGCGCGTTCCGCCCCGCCTCGGCGACATGACCGTCTGTTGCGGTCTTGAAATCGCCACGGGTGCGGGGTCGAAATGTCAGGGCGGAGCTTCGGGCGCTCCGCGACGCACGGGGCGAACACGATGATTGGATCCCTGAGGCAGGCGTTGACCAGCCGGACGGCCGGACCGCTCGCATCCGTGGCGGCCCTGGCGATGGCGGCTCTGCTGGCGGTCTCCTGGACCGGCTGGCAGGCGGAGCGGGCGGCGCTGGAGCGCCGGGTCGCGGAGCTGACCCAGCAGGCGGACCGGTCGCAGGCGCTGTGGCGGGCGCAGCTGTCGGCGTGCCACGCCGCGGCCGGCGCCGAACGGCTGACCGAGGCGGCCTATGAGACGCCGCAGGATTCGAAGGACGCCGCGCGCCGGCTGCTGACCCAGCAGCCCGAGGGGATCGACGTGTGTGCGCGCATGGAAAGCGCCGACCAGGCTGTGCTGTCGACCCTGAAATGATCGGCCGAAGAGGGACGGCGATCGTGCTGACGGCGGCGGCGCTTGGGCTGGCCGGCTGCGAGACCCTGCGCGGCCGCAAGGTGGAGCCGGCGCCCGAGCCGCCGGTGCTGGTGCTGCGTCCGCCCGAGGTGGTCCGAGTCGAGCCGCCGGCGCCCGACGCCCGGCCGCGGCCGCAGCGGAGTTGCGTGCCGCGCACCCTGGGACCTGCGCCGCGCTATCCGGACAGCGACGCGGCGCTGCGCAACGCCGCGGGCGCGGCCGACCGCTACCAGCTGATGGCGGCCGGCCGGCTGATGCGCCAGCGGCGGCTGGAGGAGCTGGAGCGCGTGGTCGCCGGCTGCCGCTAGGCGGGCGCGGCGGCGGCGGACAGGACGGGCCGGCGGCCGGCGGTCCAGCCCGCCCATCCGACCAGCAACCCGGCCACGGCCACGAGCGCGGCGAGCGGCAGGGTGGGCCAGGCCGCGGCGCGGGCGTAGAGCGCCTCCCACCAGGCGGCGGGGCCGACGAACTCGAACAGCAGCGCCATCAGCAGCGTCAGGGCGCCCGAGATCGCGAAGGGCCGGCCATACGGCCGCACGCGCCAGGCGATGAAGAAGGCCAGCGCCGCGATGACGAGGTTCGCGCCCTGGAAAGCGCCGTGAAGCAGCGCGAAGTCGGGGCCGCCGGCGACGCCGAACCGCACCGCGCCGAACAGGCGTCCCAGGATCGGGCCCAGCAGGAAGATGGTGGTGGCGAGCAGGTAGCCCGCGTGCAGGGCGGCGGACCGTCGCCGGCGCAGGGCCTCGAAGTAGAAGAGGGCGAACCCGGCCACGGCGACGATGTCCAGCCACGCGAGGCGGGCCGCGTACAGGGTGTAGAACGGCGACGCCTCGTCCGCGAAGCGCTGAGCCATCCCGATGAAGATCGAAACGCCGCCCGCCAGGAACAGAGGGAAGAGACCCAGGCTGGCGAGGCCGAGGGTGCGGTGCAGGCCGCGGCGGCCGGCGTGAATCGCCCAGCCCTGGACGGCGAGCAGCACGACCCAGAGCGTGGCGGTGACGCCGTGGGCGTGGAACTGCAGCGGCGCGGTGGCCACCTGGCTGAGATAGCTGGGCCAGAAGGCCAGGGCCGCCAGCGGCAGCAGTGCGAGCACGTACCAGTAGGCGTTGCGATAGGGCATGCGCCGTCTCCCCCGAAGCGTGGGGCGAGCTTGGGCCCGCTCGCCCCTGTCCGCAAGAGCGGCGTTCGTCCGACGACGTTCGACGGGGTGGCCGGATACGAAAACGCCCCGGCGGTGAGGCCGGGGCGTTCCGAGGTCCGGGCTGAGCCCAGGCCCTAGAAGCGGTACTGCAGCTCCACCCCGTAGGTGCGCGGCGGAACGTAGGAGATGGTGCGGTTCACGAAGCCGGTGTTCGGGCCGGTGGTGATCCGCGAGCCGTCAGCGCCGGCGATGCCTTCCTGTTTGAAGATGTTCTTCACGTAGCCGATCACCGTGAAGCGGTCGTCGGCGTCGTTGAAGAGCAGGCGGGCGTCGGTCTGATTCCAGGCCTTACCTTCGTTGTAGTAGCGGTTGAAGATCGAATAGTAGGTGTCGTCCTTCCACACGTGGGTCAGCGAGGCCGACAGCGAGCCGACGTCGAATTCCCAGGTGTAGTTGACGTTCACCGTGAAGCGGTGCGGCGTCGAAGATGGCAGCTTCTGGCCTTTCAGGTCCTGGACGCCGCCGGCGCCTGAGGGCGTGGCGCCTTCAACCCGCGCCAGCGGATCTTCCGGATCCTGGAAGCAGCAGGCCTCGCGCAGTTCGGCGTTCAGGTAGGAGTAGTTGGCCAGAATCTGCAGGTTGTCGATCGGCTGCCAGATGGTCTCCAGCTCGAAGCCGACGATGCGCGCCTTCGGCATGTTGAAGAAGCGCGTGACGTTCAGGTCGGTCACCGGATCACGGCCGGTGATCGGGATCTGGATGTCCTGGTAGTCGTAGTAGTAGGCCGAGGCGTTCGCCTGGAAATTGCCGCCGAAGGTCTTCTTCAGGCCGACCTCGTAGGCGTCGATCGTCTCTTCTTCGGTCGTGACGTTGGGGGCCAGCGTCGTGGTGCCCGAGTTGAAGCCGCCCGCCTTATAGCCGCGCGTGTACTTGGCGTAGGCGAGGGTGTCGGGATCCGGCTGCCAGTCGATGCCCAGCGTGCCGGTGACGCCGCTCCACTTGTTCTTCAGTTGGCGGTGACGGAGGCCGGTGGTCGGATCGGTGTAGACGAGGTCGCCCACGACCGAAGGGTCGTACACCCGAACGCCGTTCACGACAGCGAAGCCGGGCGCGGCGGCGTCGGTGATGTCCACCGGCCGATTGGTCAGGCGCGTGATCGGGCAGCTCGCCGTGTAAAGGCAGAACAGCCGGGCGCTTTCGAACGACTTCTTCTCGTCCCGGGTGTAGCGCAGGCCAGCGGTGACCTTCAGCTGTTCGGTGAGCGCGTACTCGGCCTGGCCAAAGACGGCGTAGGACTCGCTGACGTTCTCAGAGCTGCCGTAGGCGTAGCGGCGAAGCGGGTTGGCCGCCATGGGGGCGCCCGCCTGGGTGGTCGGCGTCTCGAAGCGCGGATCGTCGGGGAACCGCGCGTCCGACAGCGTGTAGTTCGAACCTTCGCGGAACTGGTAGAGCCCCAGGATCATCTGGAACGGGCCGTCCCAGGTCGAGGCCAGGTTCAGCTCGTTCGAGAACCACCAGACCTCTTCCTGGTACTGGTTGTGCTGCCGCGGATAGTAGAGCTCGGTGCCCGCCGGCTGCGGCACCGGAGCGCCCTGGGCCAGGTAGGGCAGCTGGAACGGCGCCTGACGCGACGTGCCGTCCAGGTCGGTCTGGAGGCGATAGTCGTAGTAGGTCAGGCCCGTGATGTACTTGATGTCGAAGCTGTCGAGATGCAGCGTGACGTTCGCCACGTAGGTGTTGCTCTCGAGATTGATGTAGTTGCCGTCATCCGTGTTGAAGCACATCTGACAGAGGTTGGCCGGCAGATTGGTGTCCGGCATGCCGTAGTTGGCGGCGTTCGGCGTGAGCGCGGCGCGCGAGCCGATCGTGGTGATGTCGCGCAGGCCGTACTGGGCGGTCGTGCGGCCGCCGGGACCGCGGCCCAGGTTGTGCCATTCGACGGTTTCGCCGCGGACCCACCATTCCAGCTTGCCGTCGCCGAGCTCGCCCTGCAGCTGGGCCTCGACCTGCCACTGGTCGCCGATCCCGCCCTCGTCCTTGCCGTTCGGGTTGAGGTTGGTGAAGTACCCCTCGCCCTGGCTGCTGTAGGTGCCGGCCAGGCGGCCCTGGATGTTGCCGAACAGCGGCCCCGAGATCATCGCCTCGGTGAACCAGGTGTCGTAGTTGCCGAGGCCGGCGCGGACTTCGGCCTCGAATTCGTCGGTCGGGCGCTTGGAGATGATGTTCATCGCGCCGCCGATCGAGTTGCGGCCGTAGAGGGTGCCCTGCGGGCCCCGCAGGACTTCCGTCCGATCGATGAACAGCGTCGACTTGGCGAACTGCGTCACCGACGAGGTGTAGAAGCCGTCCGAGTACATGGCCACGCCGCCCTCGGAGGAGCGGTTGTTCGTGAAGCGGCCGATGCCCCGCATGTTGATGCGGTCGTTGTTGGTCGAATAGGCGAGGCCCGGCGTGAAGTTCGTCAGGTCCTGCACCGAGTTGATGCCGACGAGTTCGCGGCGCTCGTCCGTGTAGGCCGAAACGGCCACGGGGACGTCCTGCAGCGACTGCTCGCGCTTTTCCGCGGTGACGACGAGCTCTTCGATCGTGTTGCTGGGCGCCGTCTGAGCGAAGGCGGAGCCCGCGAAGGCCGTCGACGCCAGGGCGCACGACAGCAACAGAGTCTTCCTGGATAGCATCTGGACGTTCCCCCAAGCCTGTTTTGGACCGCGCCTTTGCGGCGCTTAGATTCGAAAATCCAGCATGGCGGACCGGGCGTCAAGGCAGCTTCGCTACAACCGAGATAGATTGACGCCGTATAGCCGTTTGGCGGCCACCCTCTCGGCGAAGAGTTGAAGGGTCGGTACGGTCGGCGCCCAGCCGGAGAGAGGCACGGCGCCGCTGCGCCGCAATGCGGCCGCAACCGTGAACCCCGCCTGACCGTTCGGCTCATCGCCCCATTCAGGCGCAGCCCCGCAAGCTGGCGGATCCGATAGCGCCGAACGGCGTGCAACACGACGCAAGGACGAACGGACATGATCACGTTTCGCCTGAAGACCGGCCTGATGGCCGCGGCCTGCGCCCTGGCGCTGACGGCGGCGGGGTGCCGCGAGGACGACGGCGCCCGGCGGATCGCCGTGCCCGACCCGACCCCGATCGGGCTGATGCCCGACCCGATGGCGCTGCCCTACGCCGAGCCCGCACCGGTGAACTGGACGGGCGGGGACGTCGGCTATCGCTGGGCCGAGCGGGCGTACGGGCTGGAGCAGGCGTTCTATGACGCGCCGCCGGACTACGCTTTCGATTACGGCGGGGTGCAGCCGTGGGTCTGGGAGACCGCCGACGACTGGAGCATGTACGCCGAGCCGTGGGACGACGGATACCGCTATTACTACTACGAGCCCGGCGCGGCCTATCCGTACTTCGTGCGCGATGGGGACTACGGCTACGGCTACGATCCCGCCGGCATGCTGGTGGCCTTGTTCGACGCCGACGGCGACTACCTGCCGGCCGAGCGGTTCTATGAGGCGGCGCCGCTGGCCGGGCGCTACTACCTGCACGGCCGCGACCTGCGGAACGCCGCGGTTCAGGCGCAGCGGATCCCGGTGACGCAGGACGTCTGGGTGCAGCGTGCGCCGCGGGTGCGCGAGGCCTCGGAGCCGTGGCTGCGCGCGGCGAAGAGCGACCAGCAATGGCGCACCTGGCGTGATCGCCGCGGCGACCGCGAGCTGGAGCGCTTCGCCCGGGAGGCCAGGCGACGCGACCGGCAGACGATCTCCGCCCACCAGGTCGCCAGCCTGGAGCCGCAGCGGATCCCCGCCGACCGGCGGTGGGAGGCCCCTCGCGACGTGCCGGTGCGGCGCGACCTGGCCCGCGCCGAGCGCGAGGCGCTTCGGGCCCAACGCGAACAGGCGCGCGAGATGCGTCAAGCCAACGCCGGGCGCGTCCAGGCCGAGCAGCGGCGGGCCGAACGCCAGATGGCGCAGCGTGCTGAGGGCCAGCGGGCCCAGGCCGAACGTCGGGCGCAGCGGGAGCAGGCGCGCGCCGCCGAGTCCCACGCTCGTCACGCCGCCGCCCAGGCGCGGGCCCAGGAGGACCGCGGGCCGAGGCCCGAGCGTGGCGGCGGCGGGTGGAAGCCCGAGCGTGGCGGCGGTCCGCAGCATCAGGCCAAGCCGCAGCACCAGGACCACGGCGGCTCGAAGCCTGACCGCGGCGGCGGCGGCGGTCAGGGCGGCGGCAAGGGCGGCGAGGGCAAGGGCGGCGGCAAGAAGGACTAGCCGCCGCGGCGGGCTCCTACTCCGTTAGCCCGACTTCCTCGGGCTTGCGGCCTTCCGCTTCGGCCTTGCGGGCGCCGGCCAGGATGCCGGGGAGGGAATAGTTCCCCTCGTGGCAGGCGTACTCGTAGACCGGGCCCTTGGCGGCGTTGAGCGGCATCTCGGCCCGCCAGATCTTGGAATAGACCGTAGGGTCGTCGACGCTGAACTCGTAGAGGATCTGCGTCGGCGAGATGCGGGTGAAGCGCTCGGTCACCTTGGCGTTCGGCGACAGGAACAGGCTGGCCCCGAAGTAGGGGCGCAGCGACTCGCCCGGATTGAAGCGGCTGGTCTCGACGACCAGGGTCTCGCCCTCCCAGCGGCCGACGGAATGGCCCATCCAGGGCGTGCCGGGCGGCGCGCGGTGATCCTTCAGCGGGATGATGCGGGCGTCGTGGTTCATCTCGACAACGATGACCACGTGCTCGGGCGTCTGCTGGATCTGGTAGTGGTTGTTGTAGAGGACGTTCAGCATCGGCGGGCCGGCGGTGGAGCCGAAGCCCAGGATGCAGCGCTCGCCCAGCGGGCGGGCCTCGGGACCATCGAAGGTGTTGCGGGCCTTCTGCAGGGTGGTCTCGTAGAGGCGCCTGCCTTCGGGCGTGTAGGGCAGGCGGCCGTCGGCCGGATCCACCAGCCAGGACGAGCGAGGCTCGCCGCGAATGCGGCCGATGGTGGTGCCGGGATCGACCCAGAAGCTGTTGTAGCCGCCGGGATCGCCGCCGGCGGCGGGCGCGCCGGCGTTCGGGTCGGAAGGCCGGTTCTGGGCTTCGCTTGCCTTGGCCCGCATCTGCTCGAGCGCGCGGGCCTGTTCCTCGGAGACCACCAGCGACTTGAACTGCGGCGGCCGCTCGAGGCTGGTCAGCGAGGCGTTGGTCCACACGCCCTGGATGTCGGGGGCGCCCCAGGCGGTGCGGGGCGCCTTGTAGGCCTGGGCCTGGACGGAGACGGCCGAGGCGAGCGCCAGGACGGCGGCGATCAGGGCGGTCCTCATGCGCGGCGCTCCTGCAGGGCGGCGTAGACCAGGCGGGCGGACTCGCCACGGACGTCGGGCGTGCCGGCGCCGGGGACCGAGCCGCGCAGGTTCTGGATCATGCCGACGAAGATCACGTCGTTGGTCGGGTCGATCCAGAACCAGGTGCCGAAGGCGCCGCCCCACCAGTAGGTGTCGAGACCCTGGGGCAGGCCGCTCTCGGCCGGGCGGCGATGGACGGCGAAGTCCATGCCGAAGCCGACGCCCTTTTGCACGGGACCGTAGAGGTCGACGCCGACGCCGGACTGCAGCACGTCGGCGCGCATGAGTTTGACGGTCTCGGGCTTGAGGATGCGGGCGCCGTCCAGCTGGCCGCCGTTCAGCAGGGCCTGGCAGAAGCGGAAGTAGTCCTCGGCCGTGGAGAACAGGCCGCCGCCGCCGGCCAGGAAGCGCGGCTTCTCGGTGCGCACCGAGGGATCGCCCGTCGGGACGATCTTGCCGGCGGCGTCATAGGTGTGGACCTGAACGACGCGGCTCGCCTTGGCGGCGGGGACCCAGAACTGGGTGTCGACCATCTTCAGCGGGTCGAAAATGTGGCGCTGCATGTACTCGGCGAGGTCGAGGCCCGAGAGCTTCTGGACGACGTAGCCCTGGAGGTCGACGACGGGTCCGTAGGCCCAGTCGGTTCCCGGCTGGCTGGCCAGCGGCAGCCTGGCCAGCTTGTCGACCATGCCCTGGAGGTCGGTTTCGCGAAGGTTGTCCTTCTCGTAAACCGCGCTGACGCCGAAGCCGGCGGTATGGCTCATCAGCTGGGCCATGGTCATCGGCCGCACCTGGTCGACGAGCGCGCCGTCGGCGGTCTTCACCTTGAGGCCGGCGAACTCCGGGATGTGCTTGGCGACGGGGTCGTCCAGCTTCCAGAGGCCCTTCTCGTAGAGCTGCATCATCGCCACGCCCGTGACCGGCTTGGTCATGGAGGCGATGCGGAAGATGGCGTCGCGGGTCATGGGATCGGCCGCCCCGGCGTTCTTCTTCCCGTAGGCGTCGAAGTTCACGACCTTGCCCTTGCGGGCCAGCAGGGTGACGACGCCGGCCAGCTTCTGCTGGTCGACCAGGCCGCGCATGTGGGCGTTCAGCGCGGCCACGCCCGCCGCCGAGAAGCCGGCCGATGGCGGCGGCTGGACGGTGATCTTGGCAAAGGCGGGTGACGCGGCGAACGCCGCGCCGGCAGCCAAGAGGCCGCGTCGGCTGAAGGTCATGTGGTCCTCCCCAGAACCTGTTCTCGTTGGGCCGGAGGATTCCCGATCTTCGAACTTTCGGCCACTCATTTCGATGCCGACATTCTTCGGCTACGGTCGAAGCGACACGTCAGGGGGATTCATTGGCGAGAGCACCCGAAGCCGCGGCCGCGCCGCGCCGCACGCCGTGGTGGGCGCATCTCTATGTGCAGGTGTTGGCGGCCATCGTCCTGGGCGCGGTGATCGGGCACTTCTGGCCTGCGACCGGCGAGGCGCTGAAGCCGCTGGGCGACGCCTTCATCAAGCTGGTGAAGATGATCATCGCCCCGGTGATCTTCCTGACGGTGACGACCGGCATCGCCGGCATGCGCGACATCGGCAAGGTGGGGACGGTGGCGGCCAAGGCCTTTGCCTACTTCCTGGCGGTGTCGAGCTTCGCCCTGGTGGTGGGCCTGGTGGTGGCCAATGTGGTGCGGCCGGGCGCGGGCATGAACGTCGACCCCGCGACGCTCGACGTGAGCGCGGTCGAGGACTACGCGGCCAAGTCGCACGAGATGACCATCACCGGCTTCCTGTTGGACATCATCCCGCAGACGGTGGCCGGCGCCTTCGTCAGCGGCAACATCCTGCAGGTGCTGTTCTTCGCGATCCCGTTCGGCGTGGCGCTGGCCATGGTGGGCGACCGCGGCGAGCCGCTGCTGCGGGTGCTGAACGCGACGGCCGAGGCGTTCTTCAAGCTGGTGGCGATCTTCATGCGCGCGGCGCCGATCGGGGCGCTGGGGGCGTTCGCCTTCACCATCGGCAAGTACGGCATCGACTCGATCGTCAGCCTCGCGGCGCTGGTCGGCACGTTCTACGCCACCTCGCTGCTGTTCGTGCTGGTGGTGCTGGGGCTGATCGCGCGGCTGAACGGCTTCTCGGTGCTGAAGCTGATCCGCTACCTGAAGGAGGAGCTGCTGCTGGTGCTGGGGACCTCGTCCTCGGAGGCGGCGCTGCCCTCGCTGCTGGAGAAGATGGAGAAGGCCGGGGCGCCCAAGACGGTGGTCGGGCTGGTGGTTCCCACCGGCTACAGCTTCAACCTGGACGGCACGAACATCTACATGACGCTGGCGGCGCTGTTCATCGCCCAGGCGGTGGGGATCGACCTTTCGCTGGGCGAACAGCTGCTGCTGCTGGCGGTGGCCATGCTGAGCTCGAAGGGCGCGGCGGGCGTGACCGGGGCGGGCTTCATCACCCTTGCGGCGACGCTGTCGGTCGTTCCCAGCGTGCCGGTGGCCGGCATGGCGCTGATCCTGGGCGTCGACCGGTTCATGAGCGAGTGCCGGGCGCTGACCAACTTCATCGGCAATGCGGTGGCGACCCTGGTGGTCAGCCGCTGGGAGGGCCAGCTGGACCGCGCGGCCCTGGACCGGGCGCTGGATGCGGGCCCGCGGCCGATCGCGGCCCGGCCGGTGGAGGCCGACGCGGACTAGCCCCGGCCGGTCAGCGAAGCACGAGCTTGATGACCAGGCCCACGGCCGTGACCGAAGCCACCCCGGCGGCCCAGAGCCCGACGAACCAGAGCAGCTGCCGGGCGAGCGAAGATCGCAAGCGCATCAATGGTAGCCCTCGTGGCCGACCTTGCCCCTGAACACCCAGTAGGAATAGCCCGTGTAGCCGAGGATGATCGGGATCAGCACGACGGCGCCCACCAGCATGAAGGACTGGCTGGCGGCCGGCGCGGCCGCGGCCCAGATCGTCACTTCCTGGGGCACGATGTACGGGAACATGCTGATCCCGAGGCCGGTGAAAGTCAGGGCGAAGAGGCCGAGCGTCAGGAGGAAGGGGGCCACCTGCCGGCGCTTGCGCAGGCTCAGGAAGAACAGCACCGAGCCCACCGCGACCAGCAGCGGCACCTGGGCGGCGAAGAGCACGTTGGGCATCGAGAACCAGCGCTCCCAGTAGGCCACCTCGAGCAACGGCGTCGCGGCGCTGACGGCGGCGATGCACGCGATGGTCGAGGCGCCCAGCCAGGTGGCGAGCCGATAGGCCTTTTCCTGCATCTCGCCCTCGGTCTTCATGATGAGCCAGCCGGCCCCTAGCAGCGCGTAGCCCGACACGACGCTCGCGCCCGTGAGCAGGCTGAAGGGGGAAAGCCAGTCCCACCAGCCGCCGGCGTAGGCCCGGCCCTCGACCGTCACGCCCTGCAGAAGACCGCCGAGCGCCACGCCCTGGGCGAACGCCGCCAGGACCGACCCGCCTGTGAAGGCGAGATCCCAGAACGGTCGATGGGCTGGATCGCGCCAGCGGAACTCGAACGCCACGCCGCGGAAGATGAGGGCCAGCAGCATGGCGACGAGCGGCGCATAGAGGGCGGGCAGGATGATCGAATAGGCCAGCGGGAAGGCCGCCATCAGTCCGCCGCCGCCGAGCACCAGCCAGGTCTCGTTGCCGTCCCACACCGGCGCGACCGAGTTCATGGCGCTGTCGCGATGGGGGCCCGGCTTGAAGGCCGGGAAGAGAATGCCGATGCCCAGGTCAAACCCATCCATCACGACATAGGCGAACACCGCGAAGGCGATGATGAAGGCCCAGGCCGTCGCCAGATCGAGGTCGATGCTCATCGATCGCCCTCCTCGAGGCCCGACATGGCGCGGCGCGGAGCGACCGCCGGCGCAGGCGTGATGCCGGCGGTGCGGATCGGCGCGCCAGGACCGGTGTCGAGGCCCGGCTCGCCGGGATGCGGGGCATGGCCCATGAGCTTCAGGATGTAGGCCGTGCCGGCGCCGAACACGACGAAGTAGACGCAGATGAAGGCCAGGAGGGAGGCGCCGACGGCTGGGGCGTCGAGCGGGGCCGCGGAGTGGGCGGTGCGCAACAGGCCATAGACCGTGAACGGCTGGCGGCCGACCTCCGTCGTGATCCAGCCGGCGATCACCGCCACGAAGCCGGCCGGTCCCATGGCGACGGCGAAGCGATGCAGCAGGGGCCAGTCGAAGAGCTTGCGGCGAACCCGGGCGAGGAGGCTGAAGGCGCCAAGCGCCAGCATCAGCAGGCCCAGACCCACCATCACGCGGAACGACCAGAAGACCACCGGCACGACCGGCCAGTTCTCGCGCGGGATGGTGTCGAGGCCGGCCAATGGGGCGTTCGGATCGTGCTTCAGGATCAGCGACGAAGCCTTGGGCACTGAGATCTCGGCGTGCACCTTGCCTTGGTCGGGGTCCGGTAGGCCGAAAAGAATCAGCGGCGCGCCGTCCGGGTGGCTTTGGAAGTGGCCCTCCATGGCCATGACCTTGGCCGGCTGGTGCTCGAGCGTGTTGAGGCCGTGCAGATCGCCCGCAAGGATCTGGAGGGGCGCGGTCACCGTGACCATGCCCATCGCCATGGAGAACATCACCCGGGCCCCGCGGTTCGACCGGTCGCGCAGGAGGTGCCAAGCCGCGACGCCGCCCACGACGAGGGCGGTGGTCAGGTAGGCCGCAAGCACGGTGTGGGTGAGCCGATAGGGGAACGATGGGTTGAAGACGATCTGCAGCCAGTTCTGCGGCGTGAACTGCCCCGCCGCATTGACCGTGTGGCCGGCCGGCGTGTGCATCCAGCTGTTGGCCGAGAGGATCCAGAAGGCGGAGATGAAGGTGCCGACCGCGACCGCCACGGTGGCGGCGAAATGGAGCTTGGGACCGACGCGGTTCATGCCGAAGAGCATGACGCCCAGGAAGCCGGCCTCCAGGAAGAAGGCGGTCATCACCTCGTAGGCCATGAGCGGTCCGATGATCGGGCCGGCCTTGTCGGAGAAGACCGACCAGTTCGTGCCGAACTGGTAGGACATGACGATGCCCGACACGACGCCCATGGCGAACGCCAGGGCGAAGATCTTCAGCCAGTACTTGAAGAGGTTGAGGTAGACCTCGTCCTTCTTCCAGAGCCACAGACCGTTCAGGACGGCTAGGTAGCTGGCGAGCCCGATCGAGAAGGCCGGGAAGATGAAGTGGAACGAGACGGTGAAGGCGAACTGAATCCGCGCAAGCAGGATGGCGTCCATCAGCTTCCCGCCTCGTCAGCCGTCCGCCGGTCCTTCGCGCCGAAGACGGGGATCTTGTTCTTGAAGTCGAGGATCTTCGACACGCCGGCGCCCAGCGCGAGCAAGCGCATGAGGCTCTCGTTGTCGAGCTTCTGAACGTCGTCGGCCCAGCCGGTCAGAAGCTCGATCAGGTCGTGCATCTCCCGCATCCGCGCCTGAGCGTGACGCTCCTCGGCGCTGCCGGCCGGCTCCATCAGGATGTCGCGCAGCAAGGTGAGGGTCGGGTCGATCTCACGCTTGCGGCGCTCCTCGGCGAGGGTCCGGACGATCTGCCAGATGTCGTCGGGCGCCTCGATGTACTCGCGCCGGTCCCCCGGCAGATGTCGCTTGCGGATGAGCCTCCAGGATTCCAGCTCCTTCAGACCCATGCTGACGTTCGAGCGGGAGATCCCCAGGGCGACGCTGATTTCCTCGGCGTTGAGCGGACGGTCCGAGACGAACAGGAGGGCGTAGATCTGCCCGACGGTGCGGTTCACGCCCCAGCGACCGCCCATCTCCCCGAAGTGGAGCACGAAGGCCTGAATGAGCGGCGGAAGTTCCATATGTTCGAACTTTCAGAAATTTCTGAAAATACGAGATGGGATGCCGCGCTCGTCCTGTCAACGGCGGGAGCGACGGCCACGATACGAGTTCTTGAACCGGCTCCTGCTGGACCGCCTGTAGGCTCAGCAGAAGCCGACGTCAGCTCGCGTGGGAGAAGCGTCGGGGGGCCGAGAGACCCGCCGCGCGCCGGACCGAGGCCATCAGGCCCGAGACGAGGATCGGCTTGGAGACGAAGTCGTCGAAGCCAAGCGCGGTGTAGTCCTGCGGCCGGCGCGAGAGCACGTCGGCGGTGAGCGCGATAACCGGGGTGCCGCGCTCGGGGCCGGGCGAGGCGCGCAGGCGCTCGATCACCTCAAGGCCGCTCATCTCGGGCATGTGGATGTCGAGAAGCACGACGTCGAAGGCTTCGGTGGCCAGGCGCTCCAGCGCTTCGCGGCCCGACGAGGCCATGACCGCGGCGTGACCAAAGGCGGTGAGGATCTCCTGCACGACGCGCAAGTTCATCGGGTCGTCGTCGACGTGCAGGACCTTCAAAGGACGGCCGGCGTTCGTGGCGCTCACGGCGGATACTCCATCGGGACCCCGCCCGATTGAGGCCAAAAAGTGGCGTGGAGAAGCTAAGGTATGACTGACGGACGTGGCTAACCGCCGTTAAGTTCGCTGAACGGAAGCAACGGCAAGGGCGGGCGCCCGCTGTCGGCAGCGGCCCGACAGATTTCCCTGAGCCCACCTCAGCTGTCAGTCAGTCGAGAAGAGTTAAGCCGCGCCCGACGACTTGGCGGCGAACGCAGTTCCCGTATGGCGCGCGGCTGCGCCGCCGCCCGCAACCTCCGCGACCTCCCCCATCTGGGGGATGTTGGGGCCCCTGCGATGTGGTCCCTTAAGGCCGAGCTTGTTCGGGGGGCGCCGTGGGGGCGGCGCTGGACGGGCTTCAGGGCGCCGGTTTCCGTCGGGGGCGGAGCCGGCGTCTGTCGAAGGGGGATCTCATCTTGCGCAGCAAGCACATCGTCACGGCCTTGATGGCCGCCGCCGTCGGCCTGTCCGCGGCCGGGGCCGCCGAGGCCCAGCGCCGGGAGAAGCGGGCGGGGCCGTCGGCCACGGTCTACCGCGACACCACCTCGCCCGACGGGGTGAAGGGCGTCGGCACCGAAAGCCAGGACATCGTCTCGATGGCCGATACCATGGTGCGCGACCTGCTGCAGGTGCCCGCGCTGATGAACCAGCCGACGCCGCCGCGGGTGATCGTCGACAGCAAGTACTTCCGCAACGAGAGCAGCGAGATCATCGACAAGTCGCTGATCACCGACCGCATCCGCGTGGGCCTGAACCGCGCCGCCACCGGGCGGATGATGTTCATCGGCCGCGAATACGCCGAGATGGTCGAGCTGGAGCGCGACCTGAAGACCGAGGGCAAGGTGGACGTGGGCACCACGGGCCGCACGCGCGCCCAGGCCGGCGCCGACTACCGCCTGGTGGGCCGGATCGGGACGCGCGACGCGGTGGACACCCGCACCGGCGTCACCAGCCGCTTCTCGCAATACACCTTCGAACTCGTGGACCTGGAGTACGGGGCGATCGTCTGGTCGAACCTCTACGAGTTCAAGAAGGAGAACCGCGACGACGTCGTCTACCGGTAGGCCAGGGACGATGCGATCGCTGCCGATCCTGCTGGCGGCCCTGGTGGCCGCGGGCCCCGCACTGGCCGCCAAGCCGCCGCCGGCCCCGCCCGTGCTGCCCATCGACGCCGGGCCTGACGCCTATCGCGAGCGCCTCGCGACCTACGGCGACCGCGACCGGGTGCTGAACCAGATGGAGATCGGCGCGCGGTCGTTCTGGAAGGGCGACCACGCCGCGTCGAAGGCGGCGCTGGACGACGCCATCGGCCAGATCGGGGCGGTGTTCGGCAGCAATCCCGACGCGGCGAAGGCCCGGCAGCTCTGGTACGACGAGGGCTCGAAGACCTTCAAGGGCGAGCCCTACGAGCGGGCGATGGTCTTCCTCTATCGGGGCCTGGGTTACCTGCGCGACGGCGACTTCGAGAACGCCCGGGCGGCGTTCCGCCAGGGTCAGATGCAGGACGCCTTCGCCGAGGAGAGCCAGAACCGGGCGGACTTCGGCCTGCTGGTGTTCCTGGAAGCCTGGGCCAGCCACCAGAACGGCGACGAGGACCTGCGCGACCAGGCCCTGGAGCAGCTCAAGAAGCTGCGGCCGGACTATCCCGGCATCGGCAAGGACCACGACACCCTGGTGCTGATCGAAACCGGGACCAGCCCCCGCAAGCTGGGAGACGGGCTGGACCACAGCTACTTCGTCTATCGCCGGGGCAAGACGATCGCGGCGAACGGCGCCGAGGTGATCAAGGCGGGCCAGCCGATCGCCGCCTACCGGATGGAGGACATCTACTGGCAGGCCTCGACCCGCGGCGGCCGCGAGGTGGACAAGATCCTGCAGGGCAAGGCGCAGTTCAAGGCCGGGACCGGCGCGGTGGGCTCGGTGCTCGCCGACGGGGTCAGCGCCTACAACGACGTGGCCGGCGCGAGCACGGCGGGCGCGGCGGTGGGCGCCGTGGCGGGCGTGTTCCTGATCGTGTCGTCCAGCACCAAGCCTCAGGCCGACACGCGCTACTGGTCCTCGCTGCCCGACGCCGTGCACGTGCTGACCTTCGCGTCCAAGGGCAAGCCGCCGCCGCTCTCGGCGCGCTTCCTGAAGGACGGGCAGCCGGCCGCCACGCCCGAGACGCCGATCGCCTGCGAAAGCTTCGAGACCCGCAAACACCTCTGCCTGGCGCGCGCCTACTAGCCCGCGTCCGGCCCAGAAAGGCATGATCCCGATGAAGACCAACGCCCTTCGCGCCGCCGCCGCCCTCGTCGCTCTGGGCGCGCTGGCCGGCTGCGCCACGACCCAAGGCCCCGAAGGCGGCGTGCGGATCGACCAGCAGAACAACGTCCGCCCGGCGCTGAACTCTGTGCGGGTGATCGACGGGTCGCTGGCCCGCTACATCGGCCGCAACGCCAAGGTGGACAGCGCGCTGGACGTGGAAGGGACCTATGTGACGCCGGGCCCCACGGGGCTGTCCAAGCTGACCGTCCAACTGCGCAACAAGACCAACTACGCGATCCCGCTGGAGGTGCGCGCCTCGTGGTTCGACGCGAACGGCGCGCCGACGGATGCGGCCGCCTCGTGGACCAAGCTGTTCGCCCAGCCGCAGGCGATGGTCACCTTCGAGACCTCGTCCATCAAGCCGGCCTCGGCGCAGTACTACGTCGAGGTGCGGGGCGCCCAATGACCAAGATCCTGATCCCGTTCGGGCTGATCACGCTGGCGCTGGCGGTGGTGCTGGCGGCCCCGGCGGCCAGCCAGCCGCGGGCCGCTGCGCCCGATCCGGGCTACCGGTCGAACATGCCGGCCGTGAACCCGGCGGCGCCCAGGGTCGATCCGGACGCGCCGAACCATGGCGCGGCGGGCGCCTTCTCGGACTGGAACGCCCGCAACGGGCGGCCCAGCATCCTGGTGTTCTGGAACCGCGAGCTGACCGAGGACGGGACGACGCTGCACGACAGCGTCACGGCCACGCGGGCCGACGGCTCCGCCGAGAAGGGCGCCTTCGTCGCCCGCGGCCGCGGGGTGACGGTGGCGGGATCGGCGGCGGCCGCGACGGTGACGTCCGAGACCCGCACCTATCAGGAACGCACGACCGACAGCCGCTACGGCTTCCGCGACGACGTCTTCGCCAAGCAGGTGGAGTCGGCGATGCTGGGGACGTTCCTCTCCGCCGGGGCGCGGGTGATGGACCGCGAGTCGCTGATCCGGAACCTGTCGGCGGGCAAGTCGCGGGACGAGCGGCTGGACATCCAGCACCTGGAGACCGTCGCGCTGAAGCAGGGTGTGAAGTACCTGGTGGAGGTGCTGCCGGACAATTCGGCGGCCTCGGCGACGGGCGTCAGCTTCACGGTGAAGATCACCCACCTGCCCACGTCGACGGTGCGCGGGCAATTCGTCACCACGGGCGAGCCGCCGCGCGGCCCGACCCGGCTGGTCGCCGGCCCCTCGGGCTTCGAGCGCCGAGCGGCCGAGGGCCGCGCCACGCCCGAGCTGATCGGCGCCCAGGTGGCCTACGAGGCGATGGGGCGGCTGCGCTGACGCGCGCGCTTGCGGCGGCCTCCGAACCCGCTACCTAGCGGGGATGCAGGCGGCGGACGCGAAGACGGTGACCACGGGCTGGCTCGTGGGGGTGATGCTCGAGATCGAGGGCGAGCGCGCGCCGCTGCGCCACTACTTCGCCGTGGGACACGCCGACCAGGGCCGGGCCGAATGGACGGCGGTCGACCGGGCGATCACCGTGGGGCGCGTCACCACGAGCCCGATCGGCGGCATCGAGCCGGTGCAGGCGCTGAAGGCGCTGACGGCGCAACGCATGAAGACACTGGGGCTCGCGAACGGCGAGGTCCGCGCGTTGGGCGTCAACCATCCGAGGCGCTGGCTAGCCTAGCGCAGGCGGTTGAGCTTGGCGGCGAGTTCGCCGGTCCGGCGGACGCCCAGCTTGGCGAACAGGCTCTTCACCTGGCTGCGGACGGTCTCCACCGAGGCGCCGCGGCCGGCGGCGATGGCTTCGCGGCTGTCGCCTTCGGCCAGACGCAGGGCCACGTCGGCCTCGGACTCGGTGAGCCCGAAGGCGGCCCGCAGGTGCTGGGAGAAGGCCACGTCCTGACGCGAGACTCCGCGCAGGGTGGCCAGCACGGCGGGCTGAAAGCCCAGGGCGTGCTCGCGGGCGGGCAGGGACATCAGGTCGACCAGCACGGGCGAGAGCGGGTCTTCCTCGCGGCGCAGGACGAGCGTGCGGCTGGCGCGCGGGCGCGCGGAATGCCGGGCGCGGAGCAGGCCGTCGAAGGCGATCTCGAGCGCGCGGCCGTCTTCGTGGCGGGCCGCGGCCAGACGCTGGTCGCGCAGGCGCACCGGACCGGCGGAAAGCGCAGCCTCGGCGGCCGGGGTCATGGCCCGGACACGGCCCGAGGCGTCGCAGACAAAGGCCGCCGCGCCGACGGCCTCGAGGGCGCCGGCCATGAGGGCGGCGCCCTGGCCCTCCAGCGTCATCTGCAGCCGCACGGCGTCGCGGACGTGGGGGACGAGGGATTCGAAGGCGCGACGATCGTCGGGGGAAGGCAGGCCCCGGCTGGCGCCCCGCAGGGTGGACATGCCGATCAGCATCTCGCTGTCGCGCATCAGCGTCGCCTGGCTGCCGAAGGGGAAGTCGTAGCGGATGGCGAGTTCGCAGTACTCCGGCGCGCGCCGTTGCTCAGCCTCGCTCAGACAGTCCAGGTCGTGCCAGGCCTTCAGGAGCGGCGCGGTGATCCCGTGCCGGACGCGCGGATTGCGCGCTGGATCGCCGCCGCCCATGGCTACGAACTCGGCGAGCGGCTCGGGCGGCATGCCGTAGATCCAGTTGAAAGGCACCGCCTTGTCCGCGCCGATCCCGATCAGCTGACCCCGGTCAGCTCCACACGCTTCGGCCAGGCGCCCGAGGGCCTGCAGCCAGTCGCCGCCGAGCGCCGCCTGGCTGAAGCCGTCGGCGATCGACAGCCATTCCTCGCCACGTGGGATCACGAACGCCGACCCGCACGCCTCCGCCGGCCGGAAACCCGGCCGGAACGCCACAAATACATGTGCTTAAGCCCCCAAAAGCGGGCGTAACGTGTTCGACGAATGCCGAGCCGTCAACGGTGACGTCACCCTTTTGGGGGAAGCAGGGGCCGGCGGCGCCTAGCTAGGCTGGCCGATGCATGGAGCGCCTAGCGATTTGGCAGCAGTGTCCGGAGCTCGGCCTGCCGGCGCACGCCGGTCTTCGTGAAGATCGACTTCAGGTGCGTGCGCACCGTGCTTTCGGCCACGCCCAGCGTCTGGGCGCAGGTGGCGACCGAGCCGCCGTCGATCAGGTGCAGCGCGATCCGGGTCTCCTGGGGCGAGAGCCGGTGGGTCTCGCGCAGGAGGTCCTCGCGGGCGCCGCCGGCGCGTTCCAGCGCCAGACCCATGGCGCGGGCGACGGCGCGGACCGTCGGGTGGCCCGAGTCGTAGGCGGCCTTCAAGCGTGGGATGATGCTGGGATAGAGCTTGGCGTACGCGGCGGCCGGCTTCAGCAGGCGCTGGTCGAAAGCCTCGTCGTCGCTCATTGTCCCGCTCCAGTGGGGAGTTGGGGGTAGTAATGAGCGTAGCGTACGGCGTTGGCGAGTCCTGTGTCGGGCGCCTGGAGGTCCAGAGCATGGACCGCGGCGGCGGATTGGGGCTGAAGTCCGCGGCCCGCCGGTGGGCCAACCGCACCATGCAGTGGCTGGTGACGCGCTCGATGCGGCAGGGCGTCCGGGCGCATGCCGAGGGACGCGACGCGTTCCTGGCCTACGTCGAGCGCCAGCGGCGGATGCACTATCTGACCGACGCGCCGATCCTGCCGATGATGGAGGCCGAGGCCGTGCGGGTGGCGGGGCCGGGCGTCCTGTCGTCGCCGCCGGCGCCTTCCGAGTGGTTCGCGCCGAAGAGCCGCAAGCCGCGGGGCCATGTGTTCTACGTCCACGGCGGTTCGTTCGTGGCCGAGCGCAGCCCGAGGATCACCCAGCTGGTCGCGCGGTTCGCCGCCACCGCCGAGGCCCAGGTGTTCGCGCCCAGCTATCGCCTCGCGCCCGAGCACCCCTGTCCCGCCGCGGTGGACGACATCGTCGCGGCCTGGGCATGGTTCCTCGATCAGTACCCCGACGAGCCGGTCGTGGCCCTGGCGGAGTCCGCCGGGACCGCGGTGCTGCTGTCGGCGCTGCAGCAGGCGCGGGAGAAGGGCCTCGGCCTGCCGGCCGGGATCGTCCTGCTGTCGCCGTGGGTCGATTTGTCGCTGCAGAGCTGGAGCGTGACGGCGGCCTCGCTGGCCGGGACCACGCCCTACACCATGGAGAGCCTGGCGCTGGTGGCGCGCTTCTACCTGGACGGTATGAGCGCGACCGATCCGCTGGCCTCGCCGCTGTTCGGCTCGTTCGAGGGCTTTCCGCCGATGCTGATCCACGCCAGCAAGGGCGACATCCTCTACGACGACGCCGTGCGCCTGGCCGAGAAGGTGCGCGACGCCGGCGGCGATCTGACCGTGCGGCTGTGGACCGACGAGACCCACGTGTGGGAGCGGATGAACACGCCCAAGGCCAAGGAGTCGATCCTGCTGGCGGCCGACTTCATCCGTCGCCGCCTGGACGCGGCGCTGAACTGACTGTCGCAGGCGAGCGGCTTCAGCCGCCGGTTGCTGTCCCCCTCCGCCGAACTGTCGCACCTCCCCCAAATGGGGGAGGCGGGGCCTGTATTGCTCCAATAACGTCGCTCTCAAGGGGGAGAGTTTCGCCAAAAAAACCGGCGTTCTCTCAGTAACTCGCGCGCGGCGAGGCGATCTTGCGCGCGCTCAATCGGTAGTGGGTGGGGCAGATGGCTGATTTCAACGGGACGCCGGGCGCGGATAATCACGTCGGCGACGGTCAAGACGACCTGATTTCGGGCCTGGCCGGCAACGATACGTTGGACGGCGCCGCTGGAAACGACACCCTATCCGGCGACGAGGGAAACGACCGGCTGCTCGGCGAAGACGGCCACGACTCCATCAGCGGCGGCGCCGACACGGACTACATTCGCGGCGGCGACGGCAACGACACGCTCGACGGCGGCGCGGGCCGTGACCAGGTGACCTACTTCGGCGCGGTCGGCGGCGTGAGCGTGAGCCTGGCCGCGGGCACGGCGACGGGCTGGGGCGTCGACGCGCTCAGCAACATCGAGAACCTGACCGGCTCGAACCACAACGACACGCTGGTTGGGGACGATGGCGACAACTGGATCTGGGCCACCGGGGGGACGGACAGCATCGCGGGCGGCGGCGGCAACGACCTGCTGCACGTGGGCAACGGGAGCCACACCGTGGACGGCGGCGACGGCGTGGACACGCTCGGATTCTATTCCGAGACGCTGACCGGTCCGGTGAACGTCACCCTCGCCAACCAGTCGGGCCCGCAGAACACCCTGCAGGGCACGATGACCCTGACCGGCATCGAGAACCTGTCCGGTGTGGCCAACCTCGTCGGTGGTGACACCCTGACCGGCAACGACGGCGCGAACGTGCTGGCCGGCTGGGACGGCGCGGACTCGCTTTCGGGCGGCGACGGCGCCGACACCCTGCTGGGCGACGGCGTGATCCACCCTGACGTGAACGGGGTGGTGACGGTCTACCAAGACGACGGCGCCAACGCGAATGACACCCTCAACGGCGGCAATGGCGTGGACACCCTGGTGGGTGGCGGCGGCGACGACCTGCTGATCGCCGGCCTGGGCGCGGACGCCCTCGACGGCGGCGCCGGCAACGACACCGCAAACTTCGCGCCCGCGCCGGCGGCGGTGCGCGTGCGTCTCGCCAACGGCACGGTGGAGCTGTGGAACGGCTCGACCTGGACCGCGCATGGCACGATCACCGGCGTCGAGAACGTGGTGACCGGCACGGCCGACGTCTGGGACGCGCTCTACGGCGACGGCGCGGCCAACAGCCTGTCGGCGGGCGGCGGCCACGACGCTCTTGTGGGCGATGGCGGCAACGACACCCTGCGCGGCGGCGACGGCCAGGACTACCTCGTCGGCGGAGCCGGCGACGACGTGATCGACGGCGGCGCCGACATCGACCGGGTCTCCTACACGGGCGCCGGCGCGGGCGTGAACGTCGACCTGCGGATCCAGGGCGCGACCCAGGACACCGGCGGCGCCGGCGTCGACACGCTGATCGGCATCGAGCAGGTCTCGGGCAGCAGCCACAACGACACGCTCACGGGCGACAACGGCGACAACTTCATCTCCGGCGGCGCCGGCGGAAGCGACAGCCTGGCCGGCGGGAACGGCAACGACCTGGTGATGGTCGCCAGCGGCTCGCATACGGCCGACGGCGGCGACGGGACCGACACGTTCAGCCTCGGCTTCGCGGCGGGCGGCGTCGCCTTCTCGCTGGCGGGCGGGGCGGGGCAGGTGACGGGCCAGGGCACGATCACCGCGACCAACTTCGAGAACCTGGCGGGTTCGTCCTATGCCGACACCCTGACCGGCGACAGCAACGCCAACCTGCTGGCGGGCGACGCGGGCGCCGACTCCCTGGCGGGCGGCAACGGCGCCGACACCCTGCTGGGCGACGCCTACCTGTACATCGACAACCCGGTCGAGAACGCCGGGCCCATCACGATCTTCGCGAATGGCGGCAACGGCGCCGACACCCTGACCGGCGGCGGCGGCAACGACACGCTGGACGGCGGCGCGGGCTCGGACACGGCGACGTTCTCGGGCGCGCGCGCGGACTACACCGTGAGCGTCAATGGCGGGACGATCACCGTCACCCACAACAACGGCGGCGCCGACGGCGTCGACACCCTGACGAACATCGAGTTCCTGAGCTTCTCGGACGGCGTGGTTGACCCGAACGCTCCGGCGAGCGGCGGCACCGCAGGCGCCGACAGCCTGGCGGGCACGAGCGGCTCCGACACCCTCGAAGGGTTGGCCGGGAACGACACGCTCGACGGCGGCGGCGGCGCCGACAGCCTCGCGGGCGGCGACAATGACGACCGGCTCGTCGGCGGCGCAGGCGCGGACACGATGGCCGGCGGCGCGGGCAGCGACACGGCCGACTACACGACCGCCGGCGCATCCGTGAGCGTCAACCTGACGACCGGCGTGGGAGCCGTCTACAACGGCTCCACGTTCGTCAACGAAGACACGCTGAGCGGCATCGAGCACGTGGTCGCGGGCGGCGGCTGGGACCGTCTGGAAGGCGACGGCGGGGCGAACAGCCTGTCGGGCGGGGCCGGTCACGACGGCCTTTACGGACATGCAGGCGCCGACACGCTGGTGGCGGGGAGCGAGGACGACTTCCTCTCGGGCGGCGCCGGCGACGACATCCTGGACGGCGGGGCGGGCCTCGACCGCGCGGCTTTCAGCTCGGGCGCGACGACGGGGGTGAACGTCACCCTAATGACGCAGGGCGTGGCCCAGAACACCAACCAGGGCCAGGACACCCTGATCGGCATCGAGCACGTCTCGGGAACCATCTACAACGACACCCTGGCCGGCAACGACGGCGACAACTGGGTGTGGGGCGGCTCGAACGGCTCGGGCGTCACGGGCAACGACAGCCTGTCCGGCGGCAACGGCAACGACCTGCTGCAGGTCGGCAACGGCAATCACACCGTCGACGGCGGCGCCGGCATCGACACGCTAAGCTTCAACGGCAACCCCACTGAAACGAGCAACGACGTCTCGGGCGGCGTGGCTGTCTCGTTGGCGGTGAGCTCAGCACAGGGCTCCGGCGGCGTCACTGTCACGATCGTCGGCGCCAGCATCGAGAACCTCTCCGGCTCCACCCATGGGGACACCCTGACCGGTGACGCGGGCGCCAACGTTCTGGCGGGCTTCGCCGGCAACGACAGCCTAGTTGGCGGCGCCGGCAACGACGTGCTGCTGGGCGATGGCCTGACCTCACCGACCAACGAGGTCGGCAACGGCGGCCTGATCGACACCTTCGACAACGAGAGCAACGGCAACGACACGGTCTCGGGCGGCGACGGGAACGACGACATCCTGGGCGGTGACGGGAACGACAACCTGGCTGGGGACGCCGGGAACGACACGATCTCGGGCGGCGTGGGCGCCGACACCCTGCTGGGCGGGGCGGGCGACGACGAGCTGGAGGGCGACGACGGCGACGACGTCCTGCAGACCTTCGGCCAGGGTGCGGCCAGCGGCGTCGACCAGCTGAGGGGCGGCAACGGCAACGACCTGCTGATCGCCGGCAACCTGACGAGCGTCACCGGCGGGGTGACCACGGTGGCGTCGGCCGACTTCGCCAGCACCGTCTTGGACGGCGGCGCGGGCCTCGACTACCTGGGCGTGAACGGCCAAGTGTTCTTCCAGGGCGAGCTGGAGGACATGGAGGGCATCTCCTTCCTGGCCTTCCCGACCACGACCCTGCCGAACGGCACCGTCGTGAGCGCGGCCCCGCCGGTCCTGACGATGATGTCGAACGCCTTCGACTTCAACTTCGGCGGCAGCGACTCGGGCGACGTCACCGTCCGCGGCAACGGCCAGATCAACATCCAGATGTTCGCGGGCGAAGCCTTCGACATGTCCGGCCTGGTCATCGAGGGCGGCGCCACCGTCGGCATCTTCATCCAGGGCGTGAGCGGCGCCGACACGATCACCGGCAGCGACTATCGCGACGTGATCGAGACCGGCACGGGCGCGGACTCCATCGTGGCCGGCGGCGGGGACGACTCCATCCTGGTCGGGCAGGGCGCGGGCCAGACGGCGACCGTCACCATGGGCGGCGGCCGGGACGCCATCATCTTCACCGACGAGCACGACGGCGTCGTGGTCGTGACCGACTTCGTGGCGGGCGACGGCGGCGACGACCTGGTGCTGGAGGACTTTCTCGCGGCGTACGCGACCGGCTACACCGAGGGCGCGAATCCGTTCGCCAGCGGCCACATCCGGATCCACCAGAACGGCCCGAACACCGAGCTGCAGTTCGACGCCAACGGCGGCGGCGACGCCTGGACCACAATCGCGGTCCTGCAGAACACCACGGTCGGCAGCTTCCACCCCTCCAACTTTGACGGCTTCGACCCGACGGCCACCGCCAGCGGCACGCCCACTAGCGGCGCCGACAGCCTGACCGGCACGGCCAGCGGCGACAACATCGACGGCCTGGGCGGCGCCGACACCATCGCCGGCCAGATGGGCGACGACACGCTCCTCGGCGGCGAGGGGAACGACAACCTGGCCGGCGGCGGTGGGGCCGACAGCGTCTCGGGCGGGCTGGGCAACGACACCCTGAACGGCGGCGCCGACAATGACCTGATCGACGGCGGCGACGGCGTCGACATGGTGGTCTTCGGCGGCAACGACCCGCTGACGGTCAACTTGTCGACGACGGGCCCGCAGACCATCAACGCCGCGCACGGCACGGACACGATCACGAACGTCGAAAACGTCGGCGGCAGCTTCGGCGACGACACGATCATCGGCAATTCGAGCGCCAACGTGCTGACGGGCGGCGCAACGGGCAACGACAGCCTGTCGGGCGCGGACGGCGACGACCTGCTGTTCGGCGGGGTCGGCAACGACACCATGGACGGCGGCGACGGCGTCGACTTCGCGCTCTACACGGATGCGACCGGCAGCGTGAGCGTGGACCTCTCGGCGAGCGGTCCGCAGATGACCGGCTGGGGCGGCCAGGACACCCTGGTGAACGTCGAGGCGGTGGTCGGCGGCAACTTCAACGACACGCTGACCGGCAGCACCGGCGCAAACACCCTGAACGGCGGCGCGGGCGACGACCTGGTGGTCGTGCAGCAGGCCTCCGGCCAGACCCTGACCGCGACCCTGGGCGGGGGCGTCGATACGATCGAGATCGCGGCGACCTTCGCCGGCGCGGTGGTGGTCACCGACTTCGTGGCGGGCGCCGGCGGCGACGTGCTGGACCTGGAGGACCTGCTCGACACCACCAATTGGTCCGAGGCGCTGAACCCGTTCGCGACGGGCCACCTGCGGCTCACCCAGTCCGGTCCGGACACCCTGCTGCAGTTCGACGCCGACGGCGGCGGGAACAGCTGGACGACCATCGTCACCCTGCAGAACACCACCGCGAGCGCGTTCACGGCGGCCAACTTCGACGAGGGCTTCGACCCGAACTTCGTGAGCCCGACCGCCACCAGCGGCAACGACAGCCTGGTCGGGACCGGCGGCAACGACCTGATCGACGGTCTGGCCGGCGACGACACCATCAACGGCGTCGCGGGTCTGGACAGCCTGGTCGGGGGGAACGGCAACGACAACCTGGCGGGTGACGGCGGCGCCGACACTCTGTCGGGCGGCCTCGGCAACGACACCCTGAACGGCGGCGGCGGCGACGACGCCGTCGACGGCGGCGACGGCGTCGACATGGTGGTGTTCGGCGGCAACGAGGCGCTGACCGTCAACCTGTCGACGGCGGGTCCGCAGACGATCAACACCGCGCATGGTTCGGACACGATCACCAACGTCGAGAACGTCGGCGGCGGCTTCGGCAACGACACGATCACCGGCGATTCGGGCGCGAACCTGCTGACCGGCGGCGCGACAGGCCACGACATCCTGTCGGGGGCGGGCGGCAATGACCTGCTGTTCGGCGGCCTGGGCAACGACACGCTGGACGGCGGCGATGGCCTCGACTTCGCCGTGTACTCCGACGCGACGGGCAGCGTGGTCGTGGACCTCTCGGTCAGTGGCGCGCAGAACACCGGCTGGGGCGGCCAGGACACGCTGATCAGCATCGAGGGCGTGGTCGGCGGCAACCACAACGACATCCTGATCGGCAACTCCGGCGACAACACGCTGAACGGCGGGGCCGGCGCGGACGAGATCGAGACCGGGACCGGCAACGACAGCGTGACCGGGGGCGACGGGAACGACCTGGTCTTCGCCGAGCAGGCGAGCGGCCAGACCCTGACCGTCACCCTGGGCGCGGGCGTCGACACCATCGAGACCTCGGGGGCGCTGGCCGGGTCGGTCGTGGTCACCGACTTCGCGACCGGCGCCGGGGGCGACAAGGTCGACTTCGAGGACCTGATCGACCATCACGCGCCGGGCCTGCTGGACGGCGGGGCCAACCCGTTCGCGACCGGTCACCTGCGGCTGAGCCAGAGCGGCGGCGACACCCTGCTGCAGCTGGACGCCAACGGCGGCGGCGACAGCTGGGTGACGGTGATCACCTTCCAGAACACCACGGCGAGCGCGTTCACGGCCTACAACCTGGACGGCTACAATCCGACCGGAGCCATCGGCCAGACGGGCACGGCCGGCAACGACACGATCGTCGGCGGCGTCGGCCCGGACACGCTGTCGGGCCTCGGCGGCAATGACGTGCTGGAAGGCGGCGGCGCGGCCGACCAGCTGCTGGGCGGCGACGGGAACGACATCCTGCGCGGCCAGGACGCCAACGACAGCCTGTCGGGCGGCAGCGGCGCGGACCTGCTGGTCGGCGCGGCGGGCGACGACACGATGGACGGTGGCGCCGGCATCGACCGGGTCAGCTACGGCAACTCCGCCGTCGGCGTGACGGTGAACCTGACGACGGCGACGGGCCAGAACACCGTCGGCGAAGGCACGGACACGCTGATCTCGATCGAGCACGTCACCGGCTCGAACGGCAGCGACAACATCACCGGCAACGACGGCGACAACTGGCTCTGGGGCCTCGACCAGGGGACCGAGACCATCAACGGCGGCGGCGGCAATGACCTGGTGTTCGTGGGCGCCGGCGCGCATGTGCTGGATGGCGGCGCGGGGACCGGCGATACGCTGGGCTTCTACGCCATGAGCCTGGTTTACCCGATCCAGGTCTCGCTGGCCGCGCAAGGCGGCCCGCAGACCACGGGCAACGGCTCGATGACGCTCACGGGCTTCGAGAACCTGTCCGGCACCACCTGGGGCGGCGACACCCTGACGGGGGACGGCAATGCCAACGTGCTGGCCGGCTGGGGCGGCTCGGACGTCCTGTCGGGCGGCGGGGGCCATGACCGCCTGCTGGGCGACGGCGCGTTCTACACCGACGCCAACGGCGTGATCACGGCGTACGACGAGTACGCGATCCTGGCGAACCCGCCGTCCACGGTCACCTACAACGACACCCTGACGGGCGGCGGCGGCAACGACACCATCGTCGGCGGAGCCGGCGCGGACGTGGCCGTCTTCAGCGGCGCGCGCTCGGCCTACACGATCAGCATCGCGGCCAACGGCGTCATCACCGTCACCCACAACAGCGGCGGCGCGGACGGCGTCGACACCCTGACCGGCGTCGAACTGCTGCAGTTCAGCGACGGGACGGTCGCGGCCGACGGCGGCGAGAACCTGACGGGCGGCAGCGGCGCCGACAGCTGGCAGGGCGGCAATGGCGCCGACACCTTCCAGGGCCAGGCGGGCGCGGACACGCTGTACGGCGGCGCGGGCAACGACAGCATTGCGGCCGGCGACGACAACGACACCGTGCGCGGCGAGGCCGGCGCCGACACCCTTTCGGGCGGCAACGGGACGGACCTGCTGACCGGCGGGGCCGGGAACGACTCGCTGGACGGCGGGGACGGCGTCGACCGTGCGTCGTACTTCGACGCGACCAACGGCGTGAACGTCAGCCTCGCGGCCACCGGCGCTCAAGTCACCGGCTGGGGGTCCGACACCCTGGTGTCGATCGAGCACCTGACCGGCTCGAACCACAACGACACCCTGACGGGCAACGACGGCGACAACTGGATCTGGACGACCGGCGGCACGGACAGCGTTTCCGGCGGCAACGGCCACGACCTGCTGGCCGTCGGCTTCGGCGCCCACACCATCGCGGGCGGCGCGGGCAACGACACCCTGCTGCTCTACTCGGAGACGCTGCTGCCGAACGGCGCGGCGGTGAACCTGGGCCACACGACGGCGCAGAACACCTTCCAGGGCTCGATGACCATCACCGGCGTCGAGAACGTGGTCGGGACGATGATCGGCGCGGACACGCTCACGGGCGACGCCGCGGCCAATGTGCTGGGCGGCTGGGGTGGTTCGGACAGCCTGTCGGGCGGCGGCGGGAACGACCGCCTGCTGGGCGACGGTGTGATCTTCCCGAACGCGTCTGGGGTCATCACCACCTATGACGTCGACACTGACCCGACGATCGTCCAGGGCTCGGACACGCTGAACGGCGGGGCCGGAGCGGACACGTTGATCGGCGGCGGCGGCGGCGACCAGCTGAGCGGCGGCGCCGGCGACGACTCCATCG
Organism: Phenylobacterium sp.; assembly: GCF_031181185.1. Classification (GTDB taxonomy): domain Bacteria; phylum Pseudomonadota; class Alphaproteobacteria; order Caulobacterales; family Caulobacteraceae; genus Phenylobacterium. Next base: position 34,647 of record NZ_JAPSKZ010000001.1, read on the forward strand.
ACGGCGGCGACGGCGTCGACGTGGCGGTCTATGCCGACGCGACGGCGGCGGTGACGGTGAACCTCGCGACCGGCGTGGCCACGGGCGGGGCGGGTTCGGACACCCTGACGGGCGTCGAGAACCTGAACGGCTCGAACTTCGGCGACACGATCACCGGTTCGACCGGCGCCAACAGCCTGTTCGCCGGCGGCGGCGCCGACACGGTGGCGGGCGGCGACGGCGATGACCTGCTGGCCGGTCAAGCCGGAGCCGACGTCCTGCGCGGCGAAGTCGGCAACGACACGCTGAGCGGCGGGACGGAGAACGACCTGCTGATCGGGGGCGCCGGGAACGACAGCCTAGACGGCGGTCTGGGGATCGACACCGCATCCTACGCGGACGCCGGCGCGGCGGTCACCGCCAACCTTGCGACCGGTCAGGTCACGGTGGCTGGCCTGGGCACGGACACGTTGACCAGCATCGAGGGCCTGATCGGCTCGAGCGACCACGACGCGCTGACCGGCGACGGCAATACGAACGTCCTGGAAGGCGGCGCCGGCAACGACACTCTGGATGGTGGGGCCGGCAACGACCTGGCGTCCTACGCCGGGGCCAGCGCCGGGGTGAACATCGACCTGGCGCAGACGACGCAGACCGTCGCGGGGCTGGGCACGGATACGTGGGTCAGCATCGAAGGCGTCATCGGTTCGGCCCACGCCGACACCCTGACCGCCGGCGCGGCCTCGGCCACCCTCGACGGGGGGGCCGGCGCGGACCAGATCACGGTCGCCACAGCGTCGGGCCAGTCGGCGCGCGTCACCCTCGGCGCCGGCGCGGACACCTTGCGCCTCGACGCGAGCACCCGCGGCCTGGTCACCACGACCGACTTCGAGGCGGGCGCGAGCGGCGACGTGCTGGACATCATGGCCGTCCTGCAGGCGCGGCTGCCGGCCTGGAACGGGACCGACAACCCCTTCGAGGAGGGCTATATCCGCCTCGTGCAGGACGGGACCGCGACGGTCATCCAGATCGACAACACCGCGACCGACGCCTGGACCGACTTCATGCGGCTGGAGAACACCAGCAGCCTGAGCATCACCGCGGCGAATCTCGGCCACGCGGCCCTCGTGCCGGCCGCCAAGATCGTCGGCGGCTCGAGCGGGGACGCGTTCGGCTGGACGCCGGACAGCCCGGCCGAGGAGGTCGACGGCGGCGCCGGCGTGGACGAGGTGGAAATCGAGGTTCCGACGATCACGATCTCGGACAACCCGACGATCACCAAGGACGGCAACAACCTTGTCCTCGACCTGAACGGCGACGGCACGCCGGACCTGAAGATCACCAACGTCGAGGAACTGGTGATCAGCATCCTGAAGCTGATCCTGTCCGGCGACTTCTCGGGCACCGGCCTGGCGCAGGACACGATCCACTACGTCGGCGACGCCGGCGGCGTGCCCGAGGACAACACGCTCGACGGCACGGCCATGACCTCGACGGAGTCGATCGACGCCAAGGGTCTCGCCGGCAAGGACACGCTGATCGGCGCCAACGGCAACGACCGGCTCGAAGGCGGCGACGGCGAGGACAGCCTGTCCGGCCGCGGCGACAACGACACCCTGGTCGGCGGCGCCGGCAACGACGTCCTCGACGGCGGCGACGGCTCGGTCGACGTGGCGGTCTTCACGGGCAACCGGGCGGACTACACCGTCGTCAACGCGAGCGGCACCGTCACCGTCACCCACGTCGGCGGCGGCTCGGATGGCGTCGACACGCTCACGAACATCGAGCGGCTGCAGTTCGCCGACATCACCACCGACGCCAGCGGCAACGCCCTCGGCGGCGGCGGCGATGGTGGCGGCGGCGGCGGCGGCGGCTCTCCGACGGCCGGCACCGCCGGTCCGGACATGGTGTTGCTGAGCGCCGGGGCCGAAAGCTTCCAGGCGGGCGGCGGCGCCGACACCGTTCACGCGGGCGACGGCGACGACTTCGTCCACGGCAACACCGGCGACGACAGCCTCACGGGCGGCGGCGGCAACGACACGCTGCGCGGCGGCCAGGGCGCTGACGCGCTGCAGGGCGAGTCCGGTTCGGACCTGCTGTTCGGCGACCTGGGCGACGACCAGGTGTTCGGCGGCGCCGGCGACGACGTGATCGAGGGCGGCGACGGGGCGAACTTCCTGCGCGGCGGCGACGACAACGACGTCCTCCGCGGCGGGGCCGACTTCGACGACGCCCACGGCAACATCGGCAACGACACGGTGTCGGGCGGCGGCGGCGGCGACTGGGTCGTCGGCGGCCAGGGGCAGGACATGCTCTTCGGCGACGACGGCCACGACGTGGTCTACGGCAACCTGGGCGAGGACACCGTCAACGGCGGTGTCGGCAACGACTGGGTGCGCGGCGGCCAGGCGAACGACATCGTCAACGGCGGCGATGGCGACGACTGGCTGGCGGGCGACCGCGGCGACGACACGCTCTCGGGCGGCGCCGGCGCGGACCTGTTCCACAGCTTCGGCGAGGCGGGGATCGACCGCGTGCTGGACTTCAACTTCGCCCAAGGCGACCGGGTGAACCTCGTGGCCGGGACCACCTACACGGTGGCTCAGGCGGGCGCGGACACGGTCATCACCATGACTGGCGGCGCGCAGATGACGCTGGTGGGCGTGCAGCTTTCCAGCCTGACGGACGGCTGGATCACGGTGGGCTAGGGCTGAAGCGGCCGGGCGGCGACGCCCGGCCGCCCGCCTGTCAGATGGCGCCGGCCAGGACCGCCAGCAGGGCGATCGCCGAGGCGGTGAGGGCGAGGGTCTCCGGCACGCGGGACCAGCGGATCTCGTAACGCACACGCATGGCTGCACTTCGACGCTTCAAGGAGTGCTCGTCACCCGGGCGATCGCGTCCTCGGGGGGGAGGGGTGAGACGCTTCGGGTGCGCGACGGGGGCGCGTCGCTGGCCCTAGCCCGGGTGACGAGAACCGGCTCATCCAGTGGTTTCGTGTTTAGTTTAAACTGGACTCAGCGTCAAGCGCGGATGCGGCCGGATTGCGCCCAAAACGACAGCGCTCCCCGCTCGGGGGAGAGCGGGGAGCGCCATCGGTCGGAGGCTAGGTTGAACCTGTGGCCTAGCAGGCGTAGCGGCGCTTCACGGTGACGTAGCCGCCCACGTAGGGATCCCAGAACCGCTCCTTGCGGGTGCAGGTCCGGTAGCCGTAACCGGGGCCGTAACCGTAGCTGGGCGCGTAGCCGTAGCCGTAGCCGTACCGCGGGGCGTAGCCATAGCCGTAGCCGCGCGGGGCGTAGCCGTAGTTGTAGTAGCCGCGGCTGTTGCTGTTGCCGGCGAGGGCGGCGCCCAGGGCGAGGCCGGCGACGCCGGCCACAATGGCGGCGGCCGCGGCGTCGTCGTTCCCGCGGCGATGATAGCGGCGATAGTCGCCGGCCTGGGCGGAACCGGCGGTCGCAGCTACGGCGGCCGCGGCGGTCACGCCGGCGAGAGAGGCGGTGAGGAACTTGCGCATGGACAGGGCCTCCTGATCTTGCAGGCCATGCTCCGCCTCGTCGCCTGAACCGCGGCTGAACACCGCAGTCAGGGTTTTGCGTGTTCGGCCGCTACTTCCGCTGGCTGCCAGTCTGGGCGCGTATCGGCTTCAGCTCGGAGCCTTCGTTCCAGTCGGGCCAGGCCCGCGAGTTGGCGAGATCGCGGCCGATCTCAAAGGCCAGGTTCACGTCGGCCGCGGCGCCCGAGTAGTCGTGCCACGGCTCCCACCGGTCGCAGGTCTGGTGGTAGCAGCGGGCGGTGAAGTCCTCGACCCACTTGTCCCCCTTGGCGCGGCCGCCGTCGACCACGTCCGGGCCGCCGGCCAGCGCCATCAACAACAGGGTCGGCACGCCGCGGCGGCCGAAGGAGAAGTGGTCGGCGCGGTAGTTCAGCGCGCGCTCGGGGCGCGGATCGGGCGTGACGGTCCGGCCGCGCTTGGCGGCGGCGGCCTTCAAGAGGTCCTCCAGCTGGTTCTGGCCCGAGCCGATCAGCACCACGTCGCGGGTCGGGCCCAGCGGGTGCAGGGTGTCGTAGGCGATGCTGGCGACCATCTTGCCGGCCGGATAGGGCGAGCCCTGGGCATAGAATTCCGAGCCCAGCAGGCCGCGCTCCTCGCCGGTCCACTGGGCGAAGAGGATGGTGCGCTCGGGGCGGGGGCCGGCCTTGAAGGCGCGGGCCGTCTCGATGACCGCGGCGACGCCGGTGGCGCTGTCCAGCGCGCCGGGGCGGATCGTGGCGCCCGCGGCGTCCGGCGCGCCGATCCCGTAGGCGTCCCAGTGCGAGGCGTACATGATCGTCTCGTCGGGATATCTCGAGCCTCGGATGGCGCCGACGACGTTGCGGCTCATCAGCTGGGTGAAGGCGTTCCTGTAGTCGGCGGAGAAGGTCGCGCCCTTCAGCGGCACGGGCCGGAAGGCGGCAGTGCGGGCGCGGGCCTTCTCGGCCTCGAAGTCGAGGCCTGCGGCCTTGAAGAGCTCGACGGTCAGGGGACGCTGGATCCAGCCCTGCAACAGGAGGCGGGCCGAGGCGGGGTCCTTGCGCACCACGTCGTAGCTCTCGCCGCCGCTGGCCGCGACGACGCTCCACGGATAGGCGGCGCCGGCCGTCTCATGCACGATCAGGGCGCCCAGGGCCCCGCGCCGCACGGCCTCTTCATACTTGTAGGTCCAGCGGGCGTAGTAGGTGGCCGCGCGGCCGCCGAACTTGCCGGCGACGGCCTCGCCGTCCTTGGCCTCGAAGTCCGGGTCGTTGATCAGGAAGAGGGCGATTTTGCCCTTGAGGTCGACGCCTTTGAAGTCGTCCCAGCCACGCTCAGGCGCGGTGACGCCGTAGCCGACGAAGACCAGCGGAGCGTCCTGGATCTGCACGCGCTCGACGGGGCGCTGGGTCTCGATGCGCAGGTCGGTCTGGGTCTGGAGGGCCTTCGACAGGCCCGGCGCCTTCAGGGCGTAGGTCCCGCCGGCTTGCGTCTGGAAGCGATAGAGCTGGACCTCCTGGGTGAAGGCGCCGTTGTCGCCGGCGGGCTCGAGGCCGAGCGCTCTGAACTGGGCGACCAGGTAGTCGATGGTCTTCGCCTCGCCGGGGCCGCCCGGCGCGCGGCCGGCGTAGGGGTCGCTGGCGAGCTCGCGGGTGATGTCCGAGATCCGCTGGGCCGAGATGGGGCCGGTGTCGGGCGCCTGCTGCCGGGCGGCGGCGGGGGCGGCGGCGAGGACGGCCAGGGCGGCGAGCAAGCTGAGACGGCGCATTTCCCCACCTTACCAATCTCGCGCGCAGGTCGAGGAGGGGAACCTATGCAGATTTTTGCGGTTTTCGCCGCGCCCGGCCGGACCGATCGGCGTTCCGGCGCGTTAACCGGGAGCGTGCGGCGAAGGACGCTGCGCGCGGGGATTTCGCCTGCCCCAGCGTGGGTGGGACTGGCGTGCGGCTTGCGGAGAGTTTTCATGAGCGACATCGACACCACCGGCGACCTGACCGCCACGGACACGACCGGCACGAAGGCGAAGGCCAAGGCCGCCGTCAGCCAGGCGAGCCAGGCGCTGAAGCAGGAGGCCCAGACCTTCGCGAGCGCCGCCCAGGAGAAGGCGCGAACCGAGGCGCAACGGCGCGCCGAGACGGCGACCAAGACGCTGGGCGACTTCGCCAACGCCATCCGCCGCGCCGGCGACGAGCTGGCCGAGGCCAACCAGAGCCCGGCCGCCCGCCTGATCGGCCAGGCCGCCGACGGGCTGGAGAACCTGTCCCGCAACCTGGCGGGCAAGCAGCCCGAAGAGCTGCTGGACGCGGTCCGCGACTTCGGCCGTCGGCACCCGGCGGCGTTTATCGGCGGCGCCGTTCTGGCCGGCATCGCGCTGGGCCGCTTCGTGCGGGCGAGCGAGGAGGCCTCGGGCTTCAGCAGCGAGGTGGGCGGCGGCGCCTATCCGCTGGCCACGACCGACTATTCGGGCGCGGCGGGTTCGGACGACCTGGAAGTGGGCGCCGCCGGCGGGTTCGCCAGCGTGCCGACCACCAGCATGGCCTCAGGCCTGACCGGCGCCGAGCAGCTGGGCGCCACCGGCACTGACGCCGAGGTGCAGTCCGGCGTCGAGGCGGCGACGGGCGATGACAGCCTGGCGGGCGACGGTCTCGGGGACGATCTGGGCGATCTGACTCCGTCCGACGCCGACGAGACGAGCACGGCGCCGGGCGCCACGGGCCGCCCCGGCTTCCAGGGGACCTAACCCGATGGACGATGCTTCCATGCGGCAGGATCCACGGAGCCTGCCCGAACTGGTGTCCCAGCTGACGACCGACCTCGCCACCCTGGTGCGCAAGGAATCGGAGCTGGTCCGCACCGAGATGACCGAGAAGCTGCACGTCGCCGGCAAGGCGGCGGGCGAGATCCTGGCCGGCGGCATCTTCGTGCTGGCCGCGCTGGGCGTGCTGCTGGCCGCGGTGGTGGCCGGCCTGTCCGAGTATATGCACCCGGCCTTCGCCGCGCTTATCGTGGGCGTGGTGGTGGCGGTCATCGGCATCGTGCTGATCCGCGCCGGGCTCAAGATGATGACGCCCGAACACCTGAAGCCGAACCGCTCGACCCGGCAGCTCCAAAAAGACGCCCAGCTTGTGAAGGGAAAATAGAATGGCCAAGTCATCGGCAGACGTGGAGCGCGAGGTCGAGGCCACGCGCGGGCAGATCGACCGGACGGTCGAGGCCTTGAAGGAAAAGATGCAACCCAAGGAACTGTTCGACGAGGCGACGAGGATCATGGGCGGAACGAGCAACAAGGTCCTGACCACGGTGGTGGAGCAGGCCAAGGAAAACCCGATCCCGATCGCGCTGATCGGCGCGGGGATCGCGTGGCTGGCGCTGAGCCAGTCGAAGCGGAAGCCTGCGTACGACCCCTATTCGGGCCAGGGCTACTACGAGACCTACGAAGGCTATGACGAAAGCGGCGGCATGAAGGGCAAGATCAGATCGAAGGCCCGCGACGCCGTCCAAGCGGCCAAGTCCGGCATCTCGACCGCCAAGGAGAAGGTCTCGGGCGCCGTCGAAGGCGCGCGGACCAGCACGGCCGACGGCGTCGGCACGGCCAAGATGAAGGCGTCGGGCCTGACGGCCCAGGCGCAGGCCCGGGCCGACGAGCTGCGCCTGCGCGCCCAGCAACGCTACCAGCAGACGCTGGACACCGAGCCGCTGATCCTGGGCGCCATCGGGGTGGCCGTGGGCATGGCCATCGGCGCCTCGTTCCCGGCGACCCGCACCGAGAACCGCTACATCGGCCCGCACCGCGACAAGCTCGTGGGCCGCGGCCGCGAGATGGCCAAGACCTCCCTGGAGGAAGCCCGGTCGGTGGCCGAGCGCGCCTATGGCCAGGTGAAGGAAGAGCTGCACCGCCAGACCGGTCCGGAAGGCGAGGGCTCGACCCTGAAGGACAAGGCCAAGGCGCTCGCCGACGCCGGCGTCTCGACCGTCCGCGAAGAAGTGGACGGCCGGCTGGCGCACTAGCGCGGGGTGATCCTCCTCTCCCCGCGGGAGAAGGTGTCAGCTGGAAGCTGAGGAACGAGGGGTCGCACGGCGCGTCTGTGCGGCCCCTCTTCGTTCGCGCGCGAGCGTGGAGAAACCCCTCATCCGACCCGCTGCGCCGGCCACCTTCTTCCGCAAGCGGAGAAGGTCAGAAGAACGCCCGTAGGCCCACGACCAGACGGGTGTCTTCCACGTCTTCGCCGGCAGCGCGGGCGTAGTCGGCGGTGTCGCCGAACTTCCGCTCGTAGTGGACGCCGACGTAGGGCGAGACCTCTCGCAGGCCCAGGTCGTAGCGCAGGCGAAGGCCCAGCTCGACGTCGGAGAGGCCGGAGCCCACGCCGACGGCCGGATCATCGCCGGCTGCCAGACTCAGCTCGGCCGACGGCTCCAAGATCAGGCGGTTGGTCAGCCGCAGATCGTAAGAACCTTCCAGGCGGGCCGACAGGTCGCCCTTGTGCGAGAGGAAGAGCGCGCCTTCCAGCTCGAACCAGTAGGGGGCGAGACCCTCGAAGCCGAGCGCCGCATAGGTGCGCCGCGGGCGGGGCTGGAAGTCCTGGCGCACGCCCGCCTGGACGTCGAAATAAGGACCGATGGCGTGCGACCACAGGGCCTGGACCTCGGCGGCCTCGAGATGGCCGCCGGTCTCCCCTTCGCCCTCGGTCTTCAGGGCTAGCCGGTCCACGTCGCCGCCGTAGCGGTATTCCGCCTGCCAAGCGAAGCCGTCCGGGCCGGAGGCCGGGCGCAGCTCCAGCTGGTCGATCCGCAGCATCCAGTGGCGCATGCCGCCGTGCTCGGCGGCGAGGATCGCCCGCGAGCGGTCCATGGCGGCCTTGTCCCAGACGCCGTCGGCCAGCTTGTCGGTGGGCGGCGGCGGGGCGGGCGAAGACCCGACCGGCAGGTCGGCGCCGGTCTGGCCCACGGCATGGCCGGCGTGCGGGTCGGCCGCTGCGGCTGGGGCCTGATGGTGCGCGTGCGGATCGGCCGCCGGCGCGTGCGCGGGTTTAGGCGCTGGCGCGGCCGTCGGCGGGGCGTGGTGGTTGGCGTGCGGGTCCTGGGCGTGGGCGGCCGAAGCCATTGCAAGGAGCGGCAGGGCCAGGAGGACAGGGCGGCTCATCGAGCGTCTCCGCGCACCGCGAACACCTGGAACATGCCAGCGTGCATGTGGAACATCATGTGGCAGTGGAAGGCCCAGTCGCCGGCCTCGGGCGTGAAGTCGAAGGCGACCTTGCCGCCGGGCGCCACGTTGACCGTGTGCTTGCGCGGCATGTGGCCGACCGGCCCGTGCACCAGCTCGAAGAAGTGGCCGTGCAGGTGGATGGGGTGGGTCATCATGGTGTCGTTGACCAGGGTGACGCGCACCCGCTCGCCGGCCCGGAACGTGTAGGGCGACGGTCCCTCGGAATACTTCTTCCCGTCGAAGCCCCACATGAACCGCTCCATGTTGCCGGTGAGGCGGATCTCCAGCGCGCGGTCGGGCGCGCGGGTGTCGGGGTTCGGGTGCAGGGCGACGAGGTCGCGGTAGGTCAGCACGCGGTGGCCGACGCTTTCCAGGCCCTGGCCCGGCTCGCCGGTGCGATCCTGGGGCAGGGGCGCGATCGACTGGACGCCGGGCCCGGGCTTCACCTGGGGGGCCTTCGAGAAGTCCAGCATGTCCATCTCGTGGCCCATCACGTCCGAGCCGCGGACGCGCGGCGGGGCCATGCCGGGCGCGGCGGCCGGCGGACCGTGACCCTCATGGCCCGTGGCGGAGCCGCCGCCGTGACCGGCGTGCGCGGCCATGTCCATGCCCATGTCCTTCATGGTCCCCAGCGGCCGCTCGCGGAGCGGCGGGACCTCGGCGCTCATGCCGGGCCGCGGGGCCAGGGTGGCGCGGGCGAGGCCCGAGCGGTCCACCGCCTCGGCCACGAAGGTGAAGGCGCGGTCCTCGGTCGGCGTGACGATCAGGTCGTAGGTCTCGGCGTTGCCGATCTGCAGCTCGTCCACCTGGACCGGACGGACGTCCTGGCCGTCGGAGGCCACGACCGTCAGCTTCAGGCCCGGCACGCGGATGTTGAAGATCGTCTGGGCGGCGGCGTTGACGATCCGCAGCCGCACGCGCTCGCCTGGCTGGAACAGCGCGGTCCAGTTGTCGTCGGGGCCGTGGCCGTTGATCAGGTAGGTGTAGACCGCGCCGGTCACGTCCGAGATGTCGGTCGGGTCCATGCGCATCTTCGCCCATTCGAGCCGCTCGGCCAGGGTCTGGTCCTTGCCGGCCAGCAGTCCGGCCAGCGTCTGCTTCTGGAAGTTGAAGACGCCGCCCTGGGCCTTCATGCGTCGGAAGATCGTGTGCGGGTGGACGAAGCTGAAGTCCGAGAGGACCAGGACGTGCTCGCGGTCGTACGGGTGCGGCTCGGCGCCCGCGGGGTCGATGACCATCGGCGCGTAGTGCCCCATCGGCTCCTGCAGGCCCGAATGGCTGTGGTACCAGTAGGTCCCGCTCTGGATGACCGGGAACTCGTAGGTGAAGGTCTCGCCCGGCCGGATGCCCGGGAAGCTGACGCCCGGCACGCCGTCCATCTGGAAGGGCACCAGCAAGCCATGCCAGTGGATCGAGGTGTCCTCGGCGAGGGTGTTGGTCACGTGCAGGCGGACCTTCTGGCCCTCCTTCAGGCGGATCAGCGGGCCCGGGACCGTGCCGTTGATAGTCACCGCGTGACCTGACCGGCCGTGCACCGTGTGGTGCGCATGCCCGATGGTGAGGCGGATGTCCTCGCCCGAGAGGGTCTGGAGACCCGCGCTCGCGCTGCGCGCCCAGGCCGGCAGCAGGCCTGACAGCGCCAGCCCTCCGCCGGCGACGGCGGCCCGCAGCAGCCGGCGGCGGTCGATTTCACGGGGCGGCGAACGCATGGGTACTGTCCTGGACGAGAGACGGGGGATTCGGATGCTTCGCTGGTCGACCCAGATCCATAAATGGCTGGCGCTGGTCGTGGGTCTGCAGGTGCTGGGCTGGGTCCTGGGCGGGCTGGTGATGACCGCCATACCGATCGAGATCGTGCGAAGCGAGCACCGCCTGATGGAAGCGGCGAAGCCGCCGCTGCCGGTGGGCGGCCTGCTGGACCATGCCGCCGCGGGGCGCGCCGCGGGTGTGCAGCCGGTTGAGGCGGCGCTGAAGCAGACCCCGCGCGGGACGTTCTGGGTGCTGAAGGACGCAGGTGGCGAGACCCGCGCGGTCGACGCCGCCACCGGTCGGCCGATGCCGCGCCTGACGAAGGACGAGGCCGTGCGGATCGCGGGCTCGCTCTACCAGGGCCCCGGCCGGGCGGTCGCTGCGCGCTGGTATGACGAGGCGCCCCAGGAGACCGGGAAGGAAGGACCGCTGTGGCGGATCGACTTCGACGACCCCGAGGGCACGGCCTTCTACCTTTCGCCGGAAACCGGCGAGCTCTTGAGCCGCCGGTCCAACGTCTGGCGCTTCTACGACTTCTTCTGGCGGATCCACATCCTGGACTTCAAGGACGGCGAGGACTTCAACCACCCGCTGCTGATCGGGGCCGCGGCCCTGACCCTGCCGATGGTGGTCACCGGCTTCGTCCTGCTGTGGATCCGGCTGAGACGCGACCTGGCCGCGGCTCGGGCGCGGCGGCGGGCCGCCTGACGTCAGTGCTGGTGCTGGGGCTCGGGCGCAGGCTTCGGCGCATCCGGCTTCGGCTGGGCCTTGTGGCCATCGCAGCACGGCATCGGCTTGCCGTCCTTCATCTGGTCGCAGCAGGGCTTCTTGTCCTTGCAGCAGGCCATTTCCTCGGCGGCCGCCACGGCGCCGGCGGCCATCAGGCTGAGGGTCAGGCCGACGGCGGCCGACTTCAGGAGCTTCATCATGCTCGGTCTCTCCAGGGGTTGAGCTGAACGGGATCATAGCGGAAGGGGCCGCGGCGGCGAAGGGCGCGGCGCCTAGCGGGCCGTGCGTTCCAGGAGCTGGATCAGCTCGGACGCCTTCTTGCGCTGCTCGTCCTTGTCGCCGGCGATGATGGCGCCTTCGATGCAGTGGCCCAGGTGGTCGCGCAGCATCTCGGTCTCGACCTTGGCGAGCGCGGCGCGGACGGCCTGCAGCTGCGTCAGCACATCAATGCAGTAGCGGTCCTCCTCGACCATGCGGGCGATGCCGCGGACCTGACCTTCGATGCGGTTCAGGCGGTTGAGCAGGCGGGGCTTGTTCTCGCGTTCCATCAGGCGCTCCAGGACGTGACCGGAACATATACCCCCAGACGGTAATTGCAATATGCCCGTCGGGGGTATATCTGCAGCGCACAAACCGATGCCCCGCCGGGGTATAAGAAGGATGGAGGCCGAACGATGGCCAAGGCGCACGAACATCACCACGGCTCGCACGCGGGCCACGCTCACGGGTCCGGCCACGCCTGCTGTCACGGCGACCAGGGCCAGGGCGCGCCCGAGGGCAAGGCGCTGGACCCCGTCTGCGGGATGACCGTCGATCCGGCGACGACGCCGCACCATGCCCAACATGCTGGGGAGGCCTTCCATTTCTGCTCCGCGGGGTGCCGGACGAAGTTCCAGGCCGACCCGGCCAAGTACCTGGAGAAGGACAAGCGTGCGGCCGAGCCGCCCCCGCCGCCGGGAACGATCTACACCTGCCCGATGCACCCGGAGGTGAGGCAGGAGGGGCCGGGGAGCTGCCCGATCTGCGGCATGGCGCTGGAGCCCGAGCTGGTCACCGCCGACTCCGGGCCGAACCCGGAGCTGGCGGACATGAGCCGGCGGTTCTGGATCGGCCTGGTGCTGGCCCTGCCGGTGTTCGCGCTGGAGATGGGCGGGCACCTCGTCCCGAACCTGCACCACTATGTCTCGGCCACGGCGTCCAACTGGATCCAGCTGGCGCTCGCCACGCCCGTGGTGCTGTGGGCGGGCTGGCCGTTCTTCGAGCGCGGCTGGCGTTCGCTGGTCACGCGCAACCTCAACATGTTCACGCTGATCGCCATGGGCGTCGGGGTGGCGTGGACCTACAGCCTGGTGGCGACGCTGGCGCCGCAGGTGTTCCCGGCGGCGTTCCGCGGGCCGGACGGGGCGGTCCCGATCTACTTCGAGGCCGCGGCGGTGATCACGGTGCTGGTGCTGCTGGGCCAGGTGCTGGAGCTGCGGGCCCGGGACCAGACCTCGGGCGCGATCAAGGCGCTGCTGGACCTGGCGCCCAAGACCGCGCGACGGGTGCGCAACGACGGCGCCGACGAGGAGGTGGGCCTGGACCAGGTGCAGGTCGGCGACCGGCTGCGGGTGCGGCCGGGCGAGAAGATCCCCGTCGACGGCGAGGTGCTGGACGGCCGCGTGGCGATCGACGAGTCGATGGTGACGGGCGAGTCCATGCCCGTGACCAAGACGGCCGGCGACCGTGTGATCGGCGGCTCGATCAACAAGACCGGCTCGTTCGTCATGCGGGCCGAGAAGGTCGGCGCCGAGACCCTGCTGTCGCAGATCGTGCAGATGGTGGCCCAGGCGCAGCGGAGCCGGGCGCCGATCCAGCGGCTGGCCGACCTGGTCTCGGGCTGGTTCGTGCCGGCGGTGATCGTGGCCGCGGGCCTGGCTTTCGCCGGCTGGGCGGCGTGGGGACCCGAGCCGCGGCTGGGCTACGCCCTGGTGGCGGCGGTGTCGGTGCTGATCATCGCCTGTCCCTGTGCGCTGGGGCTGGCGACGCCGCTGTCGATCATGGTGGGCGTGGGCCGCGGCGCCCAGGCGGGCGTGCTGATCAAGAACGCCGAGGCGCTGGAGCGCTTCGAGACGATCGACACCCTGGTGGTCGACAAGACCGGCACCCTGACGGAAGGCCGGCCGGCGGTGACGGCGATCCGCACGCAGGGGATGGACGAGGCCGAGGCGCTCCGGCTGGCCGCCAGCCTCGAGCGCGGCAGCGAGCATCCCCTCGCCGAGGCGATCCTTCGGGCGGCGCGCGAGCGGGAACTGGCGCTCTCGGAGCCGGCCGACTTCGACTCGCCGGTGGGCAAGGGCGTGTTGGGCGTCGTGGACGGCCGCCGCGTGATGCTGGGTTCGGGCCGCTTCCTGGCCGAGCAGGGCGTGGACACGACCGCGTTGGACGCCGAGGCCGAGGCGCTGCGGGCCGACGGCGCCACGGCGATCTTCATGGCCGTGGACGGGAAGGCGGCCGGGGTGTTCGCCATCGCCGATCCGATCAAGGCGACCACGGCCGAGGCGATCCGGGCGCTGAAGGCGGACGGGCTGCGGCTGGTGATGATGACCGGCGACAATCGCACGACGGCGCTGGCGGTGGCGCGCAAGCTGGGCATCGATGAGGTCGAGGCCGAGGTGCTGCCGCAGGACAAGGCCGCCGTGGTCGAGAAGCTGCGGGGCGAGGGCCGTCGCGTGGCCATGGCGGGCGACGGCGTCAACGATGCGCCGGCTTTGGCCGCCGCAGACGTGGGCGTCGCGATGGGCGCCGGCGCGGACGTCGCCATCGAGAGCGCCGGCGTGACCCTGCTGAAGGGCGACCTGCAGGGCCTGGTGAAGGCGCGGCGGCTGTCGCGGGCGGTGATGGCGAACATCCGGCAAAACCTGTTCTTCGCCTTCGCCTACAACGCGGCCGGCGTGCCGCTGGCGGCGGGGATGCTCTATCCGCTGTTCGGCTGGCTGCTGTCGCCGGCGGTGGCGGCCGGCGCCATGGCGCTTTCCAGCGTCAGCGTCGTGGCCAACGCCCTGCGTCTGCGGGCGGTGCGGCTCTGAGGCGGAACCCGAGGCGGGGGCAGCGGCTTCAGCGTTCGGTCCAACTCAGGAGGGACCTATGACGAGGATGCGGAACACCGCGGTCGCCGCCGCGGCCCTGCTGGCCAGCGCGGGACTGATCACCGCCTGCAGCGGGGAGCGCGAAGCCGAGGTCGACACGGGCACGGCGCAGGCCGAGGTCAGCACCGACCTTCCCGAGAGCCAGGTGAGCGACGCGCAACTGAAGGCCGCCGCCGAGGGCGCGGCTGCGGTGGCCGAGACGCCGCAGGGTTCGAACACCTCGGTGGTCGTGACCCCGCCGCCCACGACCGGCAACGCCGCCAGCGGGACGACGACCGGCGGCGCGACGACGCCCCAGTAAGACCGATTAGCGTGCGGCGCTCCACGCCCGGAGCGCCGCCGCCGCACGCCAGCCCAGCCAGGCGCCGGGCAGCATCAGCGCGCCCGCGGCGACGATGGGCGCCCAGGATCCCACTTCCGAGAAGAGGGCCCCGCCCAGCAGCGGGCCCATGACGCGCGCTAGCGAGCCTGAGGCTGTGGCGGCGCCCAGCACCGCGCCCTGGCGGTCGGCGGTGGTCGAGCGCGAGGCCAGGGACATGGCGGCCGGCTGCCAGGCTGCGTGGCCGGTCACCGAGGCCAGGAGCAGGATGGTGGCGATCCAGCCGAACGGCGCGCCGGCCATGGCGATGGTGGCGACCGCAGAGGTCACGAGGCCCACGGCGATCGTCGCGCCGGCGCCGATGCGGCGGACCATCATGCCGGAGAACACGCCCTGAGTGAGGGCCGCGGCGACGCCGGTCAGGGCGAAGGCCAGACCCACCTGGCGCGGACCCCAGTCGAACCGGGCGTCCAGCCACAGGCCCAGCACCGCCCAGAGGCCCGAGCCTGCGAAGAAGCCGAAGAAGATGGTGGCGAAGACCAGCGTCAGGACGGGGTGGCCGGCGACTTCCTTGAGCCCCGCGAGCGGGCTGCGGCGCACCTTTGGGGAGCGGTCCGGCTGGCGGAACTCGCGGACGAAGACGAGGATGCCGACCACCGCGACCAAGCAGAGGCCGGCGGCCAGCAGGAGCGGCGGACGGAAGCCTGCGGCGCCGAGTTCGGGCCGGGCCATCGGCGGCCTGATGGCGGGCCCCACCACGAAGCCGACCCCGAAGGCCGAACCCACCAGGCCGAGCCGTCCGGCCAGCCGCTCGGGCGGGGAGACGTCAACGATGTAGCCCTGGATGGCCGACATGTTGCCCGAGAAGAAGCCGGCGAAGGCGCGTGCGGCGACGGCCAGCCAGATGTTCGGCGCGAAGGCCAGGGCCACATAGCCCAGGGCCGAGGCGATGATGGTGATCAGCAGCACCGGCCGGCGGCCGATCCGGTCCGACAGGCGACCCCAGGTGAGCTCGCCCAGGAACTGGCCGGCCGAGAAGACCGAGAACAGCAGGGTGACCTGCCACGCCTCGGCCTCGAAGACCGTGGCGAAGAACGGCAGCAGCGGGATGACCACGCCGAAGCCGATCAGGCTGAGGAACACCAGGAGCAGCAGGACGGGCAGGGCGCCCTTCGGCGCCGCTGTGGTCGTCTGCTGGGGTTCGGAGGGCGCCATGGGGTGGGATTACCGCCGGGAGCCCGCGCCCTCCACCCCAAAAGCAAACGAGGCCCCGGCCGGAGCCGGAGCCTCGTCTTTCCGCCAAGGCGGGACGGCTTAGCGGGTCGTCATGTGGCCGTGGCGGTTGGCCTCGGCGTCGACTTCGCCGATCCGCATGGCCTTGAAGAAGGGCATGAGCTGCCAGAGCGCCGACAGACCCACCAGGCCATAGACCACGCGAGACATCGCCGAGTCCTGACCGCCGAAGAGATTGGCCACCAGGTCCATCTCAGGGCCACCCAGGGCGACCAGGCCCCAGTTCAGGCCACCGATGATGACCAGGGCCAGGGTAATCACGTTGAGCCACTTCATTTTCGTCTCCTGGATTGGTCCAGCTCAACCCGGCGGCGGACAACAAAGTTTCCCGAACACTCAAATGCGAGTTCAGGGCTTCAGCACCACCTTCACGCAGCCGTCCTGCTTGTCGCGGAACATCTTGTAGAGCTCGGGGCCCTGTCCAAGCGGCGCCGTGTGGGTGACCACGAAGGTGGGATCGATCTCGCCCTCCTCGATCCGGCGCAGCAGGTCGTCGGCCCAGCGGCGGACGTGCGTCTGGCCGGTGCGGATGGTCAGGCCCTTGTTCATCACCGCGCCCATCGGGATCATGTTGGACATGCCGCCGTAGACCCCGGGGATCGAGACTGTGCCGGCGGCCTTGCAGGCCATGATCGCCTCGCGCAGCACGATGGGCCGCTCGGTCTCGAGCTTGAAGGCGGTCTGCACGCGGTCGATCAGCTCGAGCACGGCGGTGGGGCCGTGCGCCTCGATGCCGACGGCGTCGATGCACTTTTCGGGGCCGTGGCCGCCGGTCATGTCCTTCAGCGCCTGCAGGACGTTGGTCCCGCGGCGGTCCAGCACCTGGGCGCCGAGGCTCGCGGCCATCTCCAGCCGTTCGGGCACGTCGTCGATGGCGATGACGCGCTCGGCGCCCATGACGATGGCCGACAGGATGGTGAAGAGGCCGACGGGCCCGCAGCCCCAGACCGCCACCGTGTCCGTCGGCTGGATGTCGGCGAAGGCCGCCGCCTGCCAGCCGGTGGGCAGGATGTCGGACAGGAACAGGTACTTCTCGTCCGGGTCGCCCTTCGGCACCTTGATGACGGTGGTGGCCGCGTAGGGCACGCGCAGGTACTCCGCCTGGCCGCCGGCGTAGCCGCCAGTGATGTGGGAATAGCCGAACAGGCCCGCGGTCGTGTCGCCGAAGAAGGCCTTGGCCAGATCGGCGTTGCGGTTGGTCACCTGGCAGACCGAGAAGTTGCCGGCCCGGCACTGCTCGCACTGGCCGCAGGTCATCTGGAACGGGACCACGACCCGGTCGCCGACGTTCAGGCCGAGCGCGCGGGCCTCAGGTCCGACCTCCACGACCTCGCCCATGGGTTCGTGGCCCAGGACGTCGCCCTTGCACATGGTCGGCACGAAACCGTTCATCAGGTGCAGGTCCGAGCCGCAGATGCAGGTCGAGGTGACCCTGATGATCGCGTCCTTCGGATCCTCGATGATCGGGTCGGGCACCTCCTCGCAGCGGAGGTCCTTCTTGCCTTGCCAGCAGATGGCTTTCATTGCGGGTCCTCCTCCTAGTCGCAGGTGCGCTTGACGGTGCTCATCCGCACGGCGGCGAGCGCATCGAGGGCAGTGACGGCGAGCACGACGCCGAGCGCGGTGCGCACGTTGCGGCGCTTGGGGTTCTCGGGCTTGTCCAGCGAGCGCAGGACGGCGATGTCGAAGATGTCGCCGGCGACGCGTGCCCACAGGGTCATCTTGCAGGTGGGGTCGCTGACCAGGCGCAGGCCGGTGGCGAGCTCGCGGGCGCCGAACAGCAGCTGGATCGCCTGCGGGTTGGCGTTCATGCCCAGGAACCGGTTGACGCTGTTGGGCGCCGCCAGCCCCCATACCGCGAGCCCTAGGGCGTTCTGGCCCAGCGTTCCGGAAAGGGTCGGCGTCAGCGCCGGGGCGGCGCGGACGCGGTCGGTGCTGAGGCGCGCCCGCTTGCCGCCGGGCAGGCCGATCGCGGCCGACGGCGAACGGGCGAAGTTCTGGAAGGCCTCGCCGGTCATCCAGCTACGCGGTTCGCGGCGGCCGGCGGCGGAGGGGCCGCCATCGCCGCGCGACGACGGCGTCTCGGATAGGGAGTCTGAGAGCGACACGTCCGGGCTCCTCTCGCTTGGTGGGGATCCACACTGAGACCCGCGAGGCGCAGCTTCTGTTCCCGGACCCCTCGGAAGATTGTCGCGCACATGCGAAGACGCCCGCCGGAGGACCGGCGGGCGTCGGAGTGTCGGCTGTGCCCGACCGCTACTTCTTGGCGGGCGCGGCCTGGCCGCCCTGCTGCAGTTGCTTCACGCGGTCGTGGTGGGCCTGGATCTTGGGCGCGGCCTTCTGGGCGAGCGCCTTCAGGGTCGCGTTGTCGCCGTTCTCGGCGTAGCCGGTCATCAGCGTGTGGGCCTCGGCGTGCGCCGCGTCCTGCTGGGCCATGTAGACCTTGTCGAAGTCGGCGCCGTTGGCGGCGTTCAGGTTGTCGATCATGCCCTTGCGGCGCTGGTCGAGTTCCGTCGGCAGCGTGACGCCCGCGGCCTGGGCGGCCGCCTTCATCTCGTTCGACATGGCGGTGTGGTCGGCGACCATCATCTTGCCAAACGCCTTCACGTCCGCCGACTGGCCCTTCTCCTGAGCCAACTTGCCGGCCTGGATCTCGTACATGTCGCTCATCGCGGCGTTGGCCACGAAGGCTTCGGTCGAGTTCGCGCCCATGGTGGACGCGGAGACTTGGCCGACCGCCGCGCCGACGGCGTCCTGGGCGGCGTTCACAGGCTGGCTCTGGCCCGGGTTGGCTTCGTTGTTGGCGGCCTCCTGGCGGCTGCAGGCGGTGAGCGCCAGCGCCGAGACGGCGGCAGCGGCGATCAAATAGGCGCGTTTCATGGACGGCATCTCCCTGTCCGAAAGTCGTCCTGTCGGAATGCCGCGCTACGGCCTTGGTTCCCGCACCAGCAGGGGACCGGGGGCGACCAGCAGCAGACGGCCCGCGTCCAGGTCCAGGATCACCCGGAACCGTCCGAGGAGACCCGTGCCCAGCAGGCCCTGCGGGATCGGGCCGCGGGCGCTGGGGGCGTAGATCTGCACGTCGACGCCGCGCAGCGTCATGCCGGCCGCCTCCACCGTGCGGGCGCGGACCATCTGGTCGAGGCTGACGCCGCCCAGACTGACGGAGTGGGCGCGCGTGACAGGCCGCCCGGGCGCCAGCAGGCCGGCGTTGCGGGCGGCCTCGGTCGAGAGCGCCAAGGCCCCGGTGGCGCCGGTGTCGACCAGGACGTCGAAGGCTGCGGAGCCTTCCACGCGTACGGGGGTCATCGGCGCGCCGCCGGTGAGTTTCAGGGGCACGGCCCGAGCGTCGGGCGGCGCTACGAAGGTGTCGGGCCGGTGGAAGCGAACCCGATCGCGGGGGAAGTCGGCGTCCAGCACCAGCTCGCGCAGGACGTCGCGGCCCAGCAGCAGCTGGAACGCGCGGCCGGTGGCCGCGGAGAGGCCGGCGATGTCGAGCACGGCGGCGCGCATGCCCCTGACGGACAGTCCCGGCAGCGACAGGTCGAAGCGGACGGTGTGGGTCAGGCTGGGCTGACCGCTGACGCCATAGGCCAGCATCGGCAGGGTCATGGACTGGGGCAGGCCCAGCCGCTGGGCGAGGCCTCGGTCGATGGCCGAGAACTGGGCCCCGGAATCCACCACGATACGGACCGGCGCGCCCGCCGCTTCGCCAGCGATCTCGATCAGGCGGGCGTCGCGCGGCAGCCGGATCCAGGGCGTGGCGTCGCCGCGCGCGAAGGTCGCTTTCGGCGGCGGCCAGGGGATGCGGTCGCGCACGAGCCAGAGGGCGCCGCCGCCGGCGGCGACGAGACCCAGGCGGGAGAGAAGGGCGCGGCGGGAGATCACGCCTGGTCTCTAGCGGGAAGGTTCGGGCGGAAGAAGGGCCGGCTCATTTTTGATCAGGTCGGGAACGCCGACGCCGGCCCGCCGGTCTCCAGGTCAGCAGAAGGAGACGACCATGGGACAGGAAACCGGCCAACCGGACGGCGGCCAGCACACCGGCGGCGGTCCGCAGGGCGAGCGGATCGAAGGCACGCTCACCAACGGCGGCAGCCAGGCCGGCGAACGCAGCTTCGCCCCGCGCGAGCCCGGCCATACCGCGCCGGAGGGTGAAGGCGGCGGCTCGATGAGCGGGCGCGGCCAGGAAGAGGGCGGCGAGCCCACAGCCGGCGAGGGCCAGCAGGGCGACCAGGATCGGCCCGACGGCGACTATGACGACCGCGGCTATGGCTGAGGTCGATTCCTCAACCATCTCATTTGTTTGTCTGGGAAACGTCGCCCCAGCTGCAACGTTGAAGCTGCCGGGAGACAAACCGGGGAACCCCTTGTGACAAACGACAATCAGCCCACGCTCCGGCCGATGCGCGTGCTGGAGCGTGCGGTCTATCGCGGCCCGCACGTGTTCGGCGACACGCCCATGGTCCGCATCCGGGTCGACCTCGGCAGCCTCGAAGAGCACCCCAGCCACACGCTGCCCGGGTTCGTCGAACGGCTGCTGGACCTGCTGCCGACCGTCGGCGACCACGCCTGCAGCCTGGGCCACAGGGGCGGTTTCGGCGAACGGCTGCGCGAGGGCACGTGGCTAGGGCACGTGGCCGAACATGTGGCCATCGATCTGCAGCGGCAAGCCGGCGCGGACGTCACCCGAGGAAAGACCCGATCGGTGAAAGGCCGGCCCGGCGTCTACGACGTGCTCTTCGCCTACGATGAGGAAGAGGTGGGGCTGCTCGCCGGCCGTCTAGCCCTTGAGCTCGTGGACAGTCTGCTGCCAGCGGAACTGGCCGGCGTCCAGGGCCTGAGCGTCGTGCACGAGGGGCTGAAGAGGCCATTCCAGCTCGCCGTCGCCGTTGAGGAGTTGAAGCGCCTGGAGCGCCGTGTCGGGCTGGGACCCACTACGGGCTCGATCGTGGCCGAGGCGCGCCGCCGAGACGTGCCGGTGATCCGGTTGGACGACCGGTCGCTGATCCAGCTGGGCTGGGGTCGCAAGCAGCAGCGGATTCGCGCCAGCATCACCGGCAAGACGTCGTTCATCGGC